>JAHABX010000027.1 GCA_018376135.1 Clostridiales bacterium
TCCAAATCCTGTCCGTTTTCACATGCTTTTGGAAGCACCTGCATAATATCCTGCGCCGCATGGACCGCAAGAATATTACTTACATAGTTTGCCCGTCTGGAAACCAGAGCCTCCAGTGCATGGGTCAGTGCATCCAGACCGGTCTCTGCTGTAATACGTGCCGGCATGGATATGGTTACTTCCGGATCACAGATGGCGATATCCGGCATCATCTCCATGTTTCCAAGCCCCTGCTTCATTCCGTTTTCATCCGTGATCACCACAGAACGGGATACCTCGCTGGCTGTACCGCTGGTAGACGGAATACAGCAGAAACGGGCTTTTTCACGGAGCTTCGGAAATGCATTCGGAGGAAGCACATCCGAGAATCTGGTAAGCTCCGGATGCTCATAGTAGATCCACATGGTCTTTGCAGCATCCATAACAGATCCGCCGCCCAATGCAACGATCAGATCCGGCTGAAACTCCTTCATCTCATCCGCTCCGCGCAGTACGGTTGAAAAATGTGGATCCGGCTCCACTCCGGAGATCACCATCGTTTCGGCTCCGGTTTCTGCAAAATATTCTCTTACTTTATCCAGCATACCGCTTCTGATCATACTGGAGCCTCCGATTACGATCGAAACTTTTTTATATTTCATAGTCTTGATATATTCCAGGCAGCCTGCACCAAACATCAGCTCACTGCCGGCTAACTTCATCGGTCTCATCATAGTTCTCTTTTCTCCAATTCTGTCGTTTATTTTGCTTCTATTACTTCTCTGACCAGTTCATAATCGATTGGATTCGTTAAAACCCCATCCTTTTTCAGACTGGAGCCAATGATGCACCCGTCAGCGATCCGGAGCTGTTCATGGATATTTTCGCGATTGACTCCGCTGCCCGCAAGTACCGGGATATTTACCGTCTTCTGCACCCTCTTCAGCATGTCGATGGGAGTCTCTGCACCGATTACTGCCCCTGTCACAATAATAGCATCTGCGCCATTTCCGGCCGCATCCTTCGCGCTCATCTCTGCGGTAATCTGAGAGTTCAGCATGGTTGCATGCTTCACCTGTACATCAGCCAGGATCTTCACATGCTCCAGCCCCATTTCCTTTCGGAAATTCATGCACTTATTGGCACATGGATATATAATTCCATCCGAAAAGATCACTGTATCCACAAATACCGGAACACGGACAAAATCCGCTCCGCAGATGCCTGCAATTGACAATGCCGCTTCACAGTCATTAAATGCAGCGTCAATTCCAATAGGAATCTTTACTGCTTCACGCACCTTTACTGCTGCTGCTGTCAAAGCTGCTACCTGAGATTTTTCCAGTAAAGCTGTAAACGGGGTATCTCCCATATTTTCAACGATCAATGCATCCACACCGGCTTTTTCCAGGGTCACTGCATCCTCCACTGCCCGATCAAGAATCTCCTGATAGTTCCCGGAAAAACCGCTGGTTCCGGGAAGCGGAAGACAATGCACCATACCGATCACCATGCCTGCTCCTCTTTTTAAATCAAACTGTCTCATACATTCTCCTTCTCGTCCTGTCCAACTGTCATATTGTGATAATTATAAATACCCTCCAGAGTCGTCCTGCAGAGAAGATCCTCTGCGTCCTTACGTTCCTGTCCTGCAAGAACCTGTTTCAGATTTTCCAAAACAGTAGTAATAGTAACTACACAGGTCTTTACACCCATCAGACGTCCAACTGTCATCATGCATGCGGATTCCATATCAATACCGGTCACATGAAGCTTCTTCAATTCCTCAAATATACCTGACAGATCTCTTCCGTACTCCCTGGAAAATCTGGAATCATGCATCTGACTGTAGAATCCGTCCATGGTACAATTCATGCCATTCACATATTCTGCCCCCATCTGATGCACTGTTTTATTCATGACCTGAACCAGATCAAAATCCGCCACTGCAGGATAGCTCTCCTCCACATAGGTACGGCTGGTCTGCTCTCTGCGCATTGCCGCAACCGGAATGATAAATTTGCCAAGCATATCATCCTGAAGCGCCATAACTGTACCCATCCGGACTGCCACCTTCATGCCTGCTTCATACATCTCTTCCATGGCAATTGCCGCACTTGGCGCCCCGATTCCTGTGGAGGTAACCGTAATACGAACTCCTTTATAGGTTCCTGTATAAGTATTGAACTCCCTCAAAAAGGCTACCTTCTGAGGATTCTCCAGATATTGACGGATCACCTCGATCCTCCACGGATCTCCTGAAAAAATCACATAATCCGCAATGGATTCCCTGTCCGCCCCCATATATAAAGTTTTCATCCTTCTCACTCCTGTCCTTTCAGTTCCTCTGCCTTCTGTTCAAGCTCCTGTACCGATGGAATATTCGTGCAGCATCCCACTTCCTGAATAACAAAGGATGCAAGTGCCGTTCCAAGCCGCAGGCACTCTTCTACCGGACGTCCATTCAGATATCCGTAAAGGAAACCGGATATATAGGCATCTCCTGAGCCTGTAGCATCTACTACGCGCTCCACCCGGCATACCCCCACCCGGTGCTCGCGGATTCCGTCTGCTGTCCGCTCATAACAGATACTTCCGTCCTTTCCCAATGTGGTAATCAGGATCTGAACCTTTCCGATCTCAAACAACTCCCGGATTGATGTAAAATGGTACAGCTCTTCGATAATTCCGCATTCCACTTCATTTGTGAAAATAATACTGCTTTCTGTCAGAAGCTCTTTTAAAAACGCTTCCGGAAATGCATCAAAATCATCCTTCATGCCAAAAACCAGCGGAACATTGTGTTTTCTGCACTGCTCCACGAAATACCCGTTGTCTTTGCGGCTTGCAACCGTCACAACGCCAAATCTCGCCTCTTCAAAGAATTCATCCGGCATGGGTTCTGCGTATTTTTCATCCATAGATCCCGGATAGTACACTGTCACGTGATCATTATTATTATCCTGAAGAAGGTAACAGGTAGAGGTCGCCTCATCCTCCAGCACCCTTGTGCCTTCCAGAGGAACTCCCGCATCTTCCAGAAATGCACGGAATCCGTTATCCTCCCAGTCTTTTCCCACTCTCAGGACCGGCATTGACCGTTCGCCAAGCCTGCACAATGCCACGGAAATATTTACTGAACATCCCCCATAATAGATTCTGGTATTATCCGGATTGGTAACCAGAGAGGTATACCCCACCTGAAGGGGGGATGCAATTTTAATAATGTGATCCATACTCACATATCCGCTTGTCAGTATGTCATATTTCATAGTTTCCTCCTTACAGCTCACCTGCTTCTAATTTTTCAAACAAGGTCTCGCTGTCCATTACCTGTCCCAGATATTTTCGGATATCCTCCAGATGCACCTGATTGACCGTGTCTGAATTCGTTGCCACACAATCACTGACCACGATTCCGTTATAATCCAGATAAAATGCATCTGTTACCGTTGCTCTGATACAGCAGTTTGTCTTTGTACCTACGATTATCAGATTATCGATTCCATTTTCCCGCAGCACCAGATCCAGATCCGTAGCGAAAAATCCGCTGTAACGTCTTTTTCTTATCACATAATCCTTCTTTTCATCTACCGGCAGCATCGGATCGATCTCGATCCCAAAGGTTCCCTCCACACAGTTGGGACGCATTGCTGCAATCCTTCTGTCCTGCTTATCCCTTCGGTTGCAATGCTGCAGAAAAACGACAAGACACCCATATTCTCTGCATTTATCCAGAACCTTCCGAATCTTTGGGAGTATTTCCCTGTTCTGGGGATAAAAGACCAGTCCTTCCGGGTCGGTAAAATCCTTTACCATATCCACAATTAAAAGCGCTGTCTTCTCCATGTTAAAAACCTCTTACTTTCACATTTTTATGTTTGATATAGGATGCCGCAGCCAGGACTCCTATCATGAGCACATACGGGAAACAGTCAAATAATCCTGCTGCATTTCCGGCATAGACACTCAGGTTCACTGCCAGCGCCCTGGATAATCCAAACAGTACCGCGTACACTGCTGACTGCACCGGTCTGCCCTGCCCGCAGTAGATAGCTGCGATTGCAATAAAACCACGTCCTGCCACCATATCGTTGGTAAAGAGTCCCAGCCTTTCAAGAGACAGGTTCATACCTCCCAGTGCACAGCCCACTGCACCGATCAGGATTGCTGCATATTTATAAAAGCCAGTCCGAAGACCAATCGCCTTTGCAGCCTCTTCACTCTCTCCCACGACCCGTACATAGACTCCGAACTTCGTGTGGTACATAAGTACATACATAAGAAAGATCATCAAAAATGCCAGGTAGGTAATAAACGGATGCCCGCTCAGGATATCTCCCGCAAACGGAATCTTTTCCACCAGTGGAATATGAATTTTCAGCCGATTCAGGTCAAACTCCGACAGAATAATATTGGAAGCCCCCATCAGTACCAGAACAAATCCTGCAATCGCAGTCGAGATCATATTAACTGCAAGACCAATGATAATTACATTTCCCTTCATAGTCACACCAAGAAAAGCAAAGATCAGTCCGTAAAGCAGGGTACTTCCAATGGTAAGCAGCACTGTCAGCAGCATATTTCCTGTAAAATAATATGTAAGGATAGAGACAAACGCTCCGTTTAACATCATTCCCTCCAGCGAAATATTCAGCACATTCGCTTTATATGCGAACATTCCTCCCAGGACACATAAGATAATCGGCGCACTGTGGTATACACAATCATACAAAATGCTTTCCAAAAGCTGCATACATCAGACCTCCTTTCTCTTTTTGCTGCATCCGAAGAGCTGAAATCTCTCGCTGACAAACTTCACTGCCAGGAACAGTACGATCAGACCCTGAATCAATGCTACAATTTCCTTGGGAACATTTGTATACATATTGATACTGTCTGCTCCGGTCTTCAGTCCCGCATAAAAAATTGCTGCGATCAGAATTCCAATGGGATCGTGTCCTCCCATCAGCGCGATCAGCATACCATCCCAGCCAAGTCCGGGACTTCCGGAGAAGGACAGGGTATAACGATACTGATCCTCCAGCATCCAGCCGGCTCCTGCGATTCCTGCCAAAGCACCTGATATAGCCATGATGATCAGGATCTTCCGTCCCACATTCATACCGGTAGCTTCTGCAAATTCAAAATTCTTTCCCATGGCAGTCACTTCGTATCCCAGCTTTGATTTTTTCATAACAACATACATGACTGCCAGAATAAGCAGAACCAGGAAGAAGAAAAGCGTCAGTCTGGATTTTCCAAAGATCCGGACAAACATTGCCTCCTCACATACAACCCTTGTGCTTACATATCCGCTTCCGTCATCCCGGAAAACCGTAGTAGCCAGATACTCCAGTACCTTTGCCAGTGCATAATTCATCATCATGGTAACTACCATCTCATCTGCCCGGAACTTTACCTTCAAAACTGCCGGAATCAGCGCAAATACAACGCCGCAGACAATTGCAACACCAAAGCAGATAAATTTTGCAGCCACTGAAGGCATTCCTGCAAGATTCGCACCTGCAATACCAGCGAAGAAACCGCCCATCAGCAGAGAACCTTCTACACCCATGTTATAAATATTGGCTTTAAATGTAATTGCAATTGCCAGACCAGACAACACCAGAGGACCGGCATAATGAAGAGTATTCTGAAAGCCAACAGAAGTAAAAAAGGATTTTTTCAGCAGGACGCCATATGCTTCCAGCGGATTTTCTCCTATGGCGAGCATAACGACCGCTCCAATTAAAAAGGCAAATATAATCGGAAGCAGACAGTTCAGAAGACTTCTGCATATTCCATTTAATTTCTTCTCTGTCATTTTTCCGTCTCCTCTTCTTTTGAAATACCTGCCATCAGAAGTCCGACTCTCATCATATCCACGCTCTTAGGATCGATCTCACCTGATATTTTTCCCTTATGCATGACCAGCACCCGGTCTGACAGACTCATAATCTCCGGAAGTTCACTGGACACAAGAATCACGGCATTTCCGGCATTTCTGTATTTCAGAATCTGACTGTGAATAAACTCTATGGAACCGATATCAACTCCTCTGGTAGGCTGGCATGCCAGCAGTAGAGACGGCTTCGCATCCAGCTCTCTTGCAATAATAATTTTCTGTGCGTTTCCTCCGGATAAAGAGGCTACATTTCCATCGATATCACCTACCCGGATATCAAAATCACGGACTGCCCGGTCTCTCTTCTGATTGATCTTTCTGCGGCTCAGGATACCTCCCCTGCAGACTCCCGGATCGCCCTGATAACCGGCGATGCAGTTGTCTCCAATGCTCATCTCACGGCACAGACCCTGAGCAAAGCGATCCTCCGGGATAATACCGATTCCCTTTTCTCTCAGCTTTTTGGGCCACTGATTGGTAATATCTTCTCCCTTAAAAATGATCCTTCCTTTTGTGGTCTCCATGAGTCCGCTGATGATCTTCACCAGCTCACTCTGTCCGTTTCCTTCTACACCTGCAATGCCCAGCACTTCGCCCTGACGAACCTGAAATGACACATCACTTACACACTCTTTGCCAAACACATTCAACGTGGTGATACCCTGTGCTTCATAGATCACATCATGCTGCGGTGTCTCTTCCCTGTCGTTCTCTACCGTCAGCATAACGTCGCGTCCTACCATCATCTGCGCCAGTTCCTGTTCATTCGTATCCGCTGTGCGTGTTCCGCCTACTACTTTGCCATGCTTGATAACCGTTACACTGTCCGATACCTCCATGACCTCTCTGAGCTTATGGGTAATGACAATTATTGTTTTTCCCCTCTTCTTCAGCTCCTTCAGGCTTGCAATCAGTTCATCGGCTTCCTGTGGTGTCAGAACTGCTGTCGGCTCATCCAGAATCAGAATATCCACATTCCGGTACAGCATCTTCAGAATCTCTACCCTCTGTCTGCTGCCCACCGAAATATCTTCGATCCGATCCAGCGGATCCAGCTCAAAATTATACTTCTTAATCAGTTCGCGAACCTTTTCAATCTCTGTCTTCTTGTCGATCAGAAAGCTTTTTCCCCTGTTCTCTTCAATGCCAAGCATAATGTTCTCATACACGGTCAGGCTCGGCACCAGCTTAAAATGCTGGTGCACCATACCGATGCCATGAGCGATCGCATCAATGGGACTCTTTAATTTTACTTCCTTCCCCGCAATCAATATCTTTCCTTCTGTAGGTTCCAGAAGTCCGTAGAGCATGTTCATCAACGTGGATTTTCCTGCTCCGTTTTCTCCTACAATACACTTGATCTCCTGTTTCTCCACAGAAAGATTGATATGGTCATTTGCGGTAAAATCCCCGAAACGCTTGGTCAGATCAATCGTCTGTATCATATTCATATAGTTTCTTCCTTTCTCCTTGGCAAAAGTCTTCTCGTATCATCCAGCCTTAGAAAAGGTGCATATGCTACTTCCCACGCGTATCCGTCCGGATCAAGGAAATATCCGGAATAACCGTCATAACCTCCCCAATCCTTCCATTGAGGCTTCTGATGTCCTGCCCCTCCGGCTTCAACAGCCATACGGTAGATCTCATCCACCTCATCCGGATCTGCCCCGTTAATTGCCATACTGAATCCATAGTATGGGCGTTTTGGACTGACCGGCAGCAATGCATCTTTTGCCAGAAAATCATATTCTACCAGTCCAAGGGCAATATTATCCGTAATCATAAAGGTACACATTCCCGGATCTGAATCCGGTGAATGCTCCCATCCGAGTGCTTCATAGAACCGAACCGACCGTTCCACACTCTCTACCCCTAAAGTAAACATCGAAATACTATGTGCTCTTATCTTCTCCATTTTTCCCCTGCTTTTACTACTTCATATTTACATGTGTGATAGCGGCTTCATCCAGCGTCTCCCCATTCTGTGCATTAGTCACCACAATCTCTCCACTCTTGATCTGTTCTGCAACCGTCTGTACCTTTCCAACGATTTCTTCCCAGAGCGTCTTATCTTCCACATGCTCTCCGATCACACTCATATCCGTGATACCGGTAGCTCCGGACTCCAGATTATAGCTCTGAAGGTTCTCCATATCCTGAATACTTCCGTCTGCATATGCCCGGGTGATCGTCTCCACCGGAACTCCGGTGATCTTCAATACACTGGTCAGAATATAACCCGGCTGTGTGGCATCCAGATCCGCATCCACCTGAACAGCCAGCTTCTTCGCTTCTTTTGCCTTGGAGGTGATACCGTCTCCTACCATACCGCAGTCTGCAAATACAATATTAGCTCCATTTCCATAGAAGGTTCCTGCAAGTGTGCTTCCGGTTGCAGAATCTGAAAATCCAGTGTCATATTTTGCGTAATAATCATAGGTCACACCAAGCTCTGCTGCTGCCTTCTCAATACCCTCCACAAATCCATAGGAGTATACAAGAATTCCGTTAGAGTTGGTTCCGCCTGCAAAGCCTGCAGCCCGTGCTTCACTCGTTGGTGTAAGATCATAATTTTCTCCAAAGAGCTGGTCCTGATTTTCGTTCATCAACACGTATGCATAACCTGCCAGATAGGAAGCCTCATGTACATCAAACAATACCGAAATTACATTTTCGTACTTTACGGAACCATCCTCCTTCACGTTCGGATTATCATTGAATATTACAAACTCTGTCTCCGGATACTGTTCCGCGATTGCCATATTGCCGCCAACTCCGTTAACCAGTGCCTCAAAATCATATTCCAGACTGAAGATCAGGTTATATCCATCAGATGCCAGTGTCTCCAGAGCCTGTGCCACCCCATTGGTCGGCTCCACGATTTTATATTCTGCCCCTAATTCTTCTGCGACTGCCTTCAGAGTATCACAGGCAGACTTATTATATCCGGTGTCATTCTGTCCGGCCTCACTGCAGACAAACGCAACCTTCATATCACTTTCTGTTCCTGCAGATGCATCGGTCCCTGCCGACTCCTTGCCGCCACAGCCCGCAACTAACGCTGCGATCAATGAAACCCCTAACAACAGTGCCATTAACTTTCCCTTCATTTTTGCTCTCCTCCATACATAAAAACTAATTCACCTGGTCAATATAAAACTTGAAATGATCCGTCCGATAGTAGCAGCGGAACGTCTCAATCGGAATCTC
Source organism: Clostridiales bacterium (assembly GCA_018376135.1). Classification (GTDB taxonomy): domain Bacteria; phylum Bacillota; class Clostridia; order Lachnospirales; family Lachnospiraceae; genus Hominiventricola. The sequence continues at coordinate 9,098 of JAHABX010000027.1, forward strand.
CTTCCCATAAACAATGCCGTAAGTAATGCAGTTAAACAGGATTACCGGCATATTCGCATTGATTCCCAGATAACCGGCTACTGTCGTATCCGGAAGTACTGCTTCGATAGTTCTTCTCGCCTTCGTAATCTGTACATGATAGTCCTTCTGAATGACATCGTACAGGGAACGCTCCTCCAGGTTATACTGCTCCAACCCCGGAAAAATTTTCTCCGGCAGATAAGTTACCGTATAATTCAATGGCTCCTGGTCTGCATACGTGATTCTGCCAAACATATGCACCATATCTCCTATTGGAATATTCAGATGCTTTGCGCGCTTTGCATCCGCCTGAAACTTGTCTGTCGCCATGGTCTTCTTGGATGGTGTCCGGCCAAGACGTTTTACATCCTCTGTACAGCTGTTGAGACTAAACAGGTTCTGGCTTTCAGAATCTCCCTTGACATAAGTGCCTTTGCCCTGAATCCGATACAGGTAACCCTCATTCACCAGCTCGTCAATCGCTTTCCTGACCGTGATACGGCTGAACTGATAGCGTTCCATCAGTTCCCGCTCGCTTTCGATCAGCGCCCCCTCTTGGTACTCTCCAGTCTCAATTTTTCTTAAAATTTCCTTTTTCAGAAGATAGTATTTTGGTAATTTGTCTTCCATTTTGATTCCTCCCTCTGAATCGATGTATAATACCAGTGGTACGGTCGTTATGTTGTCATGACCAGTTGATTGGATACCCATATATTACATCATCAATTCCAATAAGTCAACATTTATTTGTGCACAATTCTTTTTTTCTTCCAAAACACGTATTTTCCTTTGGTGATTCGGTCAAAAATGCAATTGTCTACACCTATTATGAACATATGATCTTTTAATATCAAGCGGAAATTTTACTTTCTGTACATTCCTGCCTGCACTAAAACATGCAAAAAGAGCTGGTATTTCTACCAGCTCCCATATACTCCAGCCTCAGGCTGGCGCAGCTTATTCTATATACTTCAGCGGATTCACATGCGAACCATTGATTATAATCTCAAAATGCAGATGTGGTCCCGTACTTCTTCCGGTATTGCCGCTCAGACCGATCTTCTGATTCTGATCTACCTTCTGACCGGAAGATACCAGAATCTTACTCAGATGTGCATAACGGGTCTGCCGTCCGTCCGGATGACGCAGCGTGATACAGTATCCGTAGCCACTGGACCATCCGGCACTAACCACCGTTCCGCCGCAGGATGCCCGGACTGCCGTTCCGGTCGGAACTGCCCAGTCAATCCCCTTATGCATACGTCCCCAGCGCCACTTGAAGGTGGAGGTCAGAGTACCGCCTGTAATGGGCTTGATATACGTAGGCGGTGTCTGCGTTCCCTTCTCTATGATCTCAGGAACCGGCTCTACCATCACCTTTTCCTCTATCAGCTCACGGCTGGTTTCCGTATTATTTTTTGAGGCGGCAAGAACCGTTACCTCGTGATGTCCAGGCACCGCCTCCTGTCTGGTCACCTGCTCCGTGGTATACCAGCTGTCATTCTCTATATACTGCGTTGCAGCATAATAATCCTCTTCATAGGTGGACTGTATTGTGGAAACTACGGACAGCTCCGGTTCCGGCACGCTGATGATGATCTCATCTCCTATATGGAGCATGGTGTCTCTTGTCAGCCCCGGATTCAGCGCCAGCACCTCATCCACATAATACCCCCGGCTGTTGGCAATAACAGACAGAGTATCTCCCGGCTGTACCTCATACACCTGGTTCTTTTCTTTTTCCTTGGTCACCATATCAATGGCATCCCCAAGACTGGTCAGCTGATCTGCATCAATATACGCTTCCGAGATCTCCACCTTTTCAAAGAAATCCAGCGATTTCAGACCGTCTCCCTCAGGGACCTCCTTCTCCGGAACCACCTGAACCGTAAATGCATTCAGCTCACGGCTGGTATCAGACACCACTTCCACGCGGAACAATCCCGTGGTATCGTAGGGCATCAGCGCCGCTGTCAGAAGCCCCTTTACCTCATCCATGGATGCCAGATTCACCAGGAACTCGTTGACCTTTACCAGATAGGATTTCTTCTTTGCGGTCTTGACCTTTTCCTGAAGCAGATCATAAATGACGTTTTCAAGCTCCTCCTGCTCCAGCGTAGAACCGACAAGCCTCTTCACCTGCTGAAAATCGCACTCTACATTGGCAAGCGCCAGCCCCTTTGTCTCCCGGGCAACCCTCGCACGGGCATTTAAAAATGCCGTGTCCACCACAGAGGGATCCGTCACCGCCCCGATAACCTCTCCATCCAGCAGTACCTCGCTGTAGCTGTCCTCCATCCCGATGGTATTGCCCAGGATCGGCATATAACACATGAGGATGCCACAGCTAAAAAGGGCGGTCAGCACATATTTTATTCTGAAGTTCTTTCCAAACAAATTTTTCCTTTGCATCTGATCTGTTCTAATCCTATCTATTCTTCCTGTTCGCCTTCTTTCCCTGCTTACGCACGGAATAGCCAAAGGTACCTGCCTTTTTACCCAGTTCAAAATATTCCCCGTGAGAATAGGCGATCAGTCCCGCCTTATTCAGGTCGAACTTACCCTTCTCATCCAGATAGCGGTCTTCAATCGTTACATTTGTCACTTCCGCCAGAAACAGATCATGGCTTCCCAGAGGCTTCACCTCCACCACCCGGCACTCAATGTTGACCGGGCTCTCCCCGATCCCCGGCGCACTGACCGTACGGGAGGGCAGCTCTGTCAAATGCATCTCCTGATACTTATCCACATCCCGTCCCGACCGGACTCCGCAGTAATCTGCCGCACGCACCAGATCTCTGTTGACCAGATTAATGACAAACTCTCCGGTCTCTTTTAGAATATCATAGGAATACCGCTCCTTCCGTACTGAGATCGAGACCATTGCCGGAGAAGAGCATACCGTCCCCGCCCATGCCACTGTGATAATATTTGGTTTTTCACCGGGTCTTCCACAGCTCACCATCACTGCCGGAACCGGATAGAGCATATTGCCGGGTCTCCAATACTGTTTTCCCATCTCTTCCTCCGTTATGTAAATCTTCTCTTATTTTACTTACCGAAAGGGGATTTGACAAGTGTTTTATGCATCTGCTCCTCCACATATCCCACAAAACGCTCCGCCTCCGGTGAAAGCTCTCCCCGCTTCCTCCTGATATACCCAAATATAATACTTTCCTCCGTTCCCCGGATAGGTATCCCCCTGATCCGCCCGTCTTCAGAAAATTCAGGCATAAGTCCGCTTCCCACATTTCCCAGCTCTGTCTCCAGTATCATCTGCGTCATCAAAGACCGGCTGTTCGTGGTCAGCACTCTTCCTCTTCTCTTATGGTGCTGATAATCCTCCTGTCCCTGAAGAAGGTTCAGGTTCCAGGAATCCTGATCCTCCTCCAGCTGAACATAAGAAAGCTCCCGAAGCTCCCGGCTCGTCACCGAGTCCGCATGATACAGCGCGCTTCCAGGTCCCACAAAAAGCATGGGCTGGGTCCGCTTCAGCTCCGTGAATTCCAGACGTCGGTAATCCAGTATCTGTCGGAAAACAGTCATCTGATTCAGCTCCACATAAACAAATCCAAGCTCCGCCGTATGACGATGCAGAGCCTGGAAGATCTCCTCCATACTACACTCCATATACTGAGCATGAAGCCCCTTTTTCAGTTCTTCCCGATAATAGCTCCGGAAAAGAGAGGACAGTCCCTCTCCTGCATTTGCCGCGATCCGAAGGACACGCACATTCTGACTCTCCCGGATATTCTGGATCCTGCCTGATTCCACCAGGATCCGGCAGGCATATTCATAGACCTTTTTTCCTGCCTCTGTCACCTCGACTCCCCGCGCCTTTCGCTTGAGAAGCTCCACCTGAAGCTCCGTCTCCAACGCCCGGATGGTCTTGCTGATATGGGGCTGGGAGGTATATAAAGCCTCCGCAGCCCGTTTAAAGCTTCCGCTGTCCACACTGACAACGAAATACTGCAATTGTTTTAAATCCATCTGTCCTGCCTTTTCTACTGCTGCAGCACAGTTACAATACTTGGAATAAGCTGCTTCTTACGGGATACCAGTCCTTTCAGAATGATATCCTGCATGTCTGCCGGAAGCTGGAAGGCACTCCTTGCCACATCCTTCGCCTTCTCCCCAAAGCAGAGAAGCTCGGTGTCTTCCTTTACGATATTGGTCAGCATAACATAGCACATCTCCACTCCGAAGGTATAAAAATTCTCTTCCAGATACGGAAGAAGCTTCTCCTTGATCTCTTCCAGTTCGATAGTATTCATGCTGTTGATCTGAGACACAAGAAAACCGTGCCCGTTCACCTCGAACTTCTTCCGGTCCTGACTGAAGATCTCCTCCGCAGTCCGTGAACTCATATCACTGCCTGCACTGAACATGTCGATGGCAAATTCCTCGATCTCCACACCGCAGATCCCTGACAGATTCTCCGCCGCCATACGGTCAGCGGATGTGCAGGTAGGAGAACGGAACATCAGTGTATCGGAAATGATCGCCGCCATTAAAAGTCCTGCAATGTTCTTCGGAATATCGATCCGGTTCTCCTGATACATCTGATATACAATGGTCGCTGTGCAGCCCACCGGCTGATTGCGGAAAAATACCGGTTCCAGTGTCTCCAGCGTACCGATCCTGTGATGATCGATGATCTCCAGAATATCCGCATAGACGATGCCGTCCACCGTCTGACTTGCTTCATTGTGATCCACCAGGATCACCTGCTTCTTACGCAGATTCAAAAGATTCCGTCTGGATATCATCCCTATGTAATTGCCCTCCAGATCCAGGATCGGGAAATCACGGTATCTCTTCTGACCCATAATACCTTTAATATCTTCGGTCTTTTCTGTCACCTTAAAGGTTGTCAGTCTGTCCTTCTTCATGAAATGAGAAATGGGCATGCTCTGATTGATCATACGCGCCACCGTAAACGTATCATACGGAGTCACGATAATACTGCAGCCATGCTCCTGTGCCAGCTTCTGTATCGTTCTGGACACCTTTGCCCCCATACAGACAATGATACATGCTGCATTCATCTCAATGGCACAGAGCTGGGACTCATAACGGTTTCCGAGAATGACCATATCCCCCTCATGGATGTAGTCTTCCATCACGTCCGGGTTCGCCGCCGCGATCACGACCTCGCCATGCTCGTAGATCGCATCCTCATCCCCGATCAGCATCTTCGCCTCCAGCGTCTCGAGAATATTCTTATACGGAGTCTTTGCCACAGACAGAATGCAGTTGTCATATACGTCCATATACGCATTGGCAATATCTCCGATAGTGATCAGACCCTGAAGCCTTTGCTGCTCGGTAATCGGGAGCGTCACGACTCCCAGGGCACGCATCATATTCCATGCCTTCTTCAGTGAAAGCTCCCCGGATACTCCCTGAGTCTTCCTGATCTCAATATCTCTCACATCCGTCATCACATCCGCCACATACTGGGGTGCGGATGCTTGAAAAAAATTCAACACATACTGGGTCTCCTGATTGATCTGCCCCGCACGCGCCGCGTAATATCCGCCTCCGTACAGACGGTTCTTCAGTTCTGCATACGCGATTGCAGAACAGATGGAATCTGTATCCGGATTCTTATGCCCTATCACATAGACCGGTGCTTTATCTGCTGCCATAATATACTCCTTCTCCTCCTGACTCTGGACTTATTTTAACACTTCCTTTGCAGATTTACAACTGAAGCCCTCCTGTCCTTTTATCTATTTCGTACATATAACTATGTATTATATATGGTTTTTTGTATATTTTTACAATATTTTCAAATTTTGTTCATATTTTATCCATATTTCGTTGCTATACTACTTTTAAATCAATCGATGAAACATCGGCATATTGATAAATTTTTTCATAATAGCCCCGGTATCCGTATTACCGGGGCACTCCTCAGTTTTAAAAAGGCAGTGCCAGAAGACCGGCACCGCCTCTTTTTATTCCCCGTCGATTCTCTTCATCGCCTCATTCAGGGACATCATCTTTGCATCCAGCTTGGAAATAATAGACGCACATTCCTGAAGCTCCCGGGCAAAATATCCCGGTGCATTTCCTTCGTATTTGTAATAGATCTTATGCTCCAGGCTCGCCCAGAAATCCATTGCCATGGTGCGGATCTGCACCTCTACCTTGGTCGGGATCACCGCATCTGCCAGCGCCACCTGAATGGACAAAAGCATATGATAGCTCTTGTAACCACTTTCTTTGGGATGGCTGATGTAGTCCTTAATGCTGATGACCGACAGATTGTCCTGTTTTGAGATCATATCTGCCACAAAGTAGATCTCCGAGAAAAAGGAACAGGTAATGCGGATCCCCGCAATATCATTGACATACTCCACCATATCGTCAATATTGATACTATGACCGTTCTTCCGAAGCTTCTTCATGATACTCTCAGGTGTCTTCAGGCGGGTCTTCACATATTCAATTGGATTATATGAATACACATGATTCAGTTCATTATTCAGCACATCGATCCTGCTGCTCATCTGTATCAAGGCCGACTCATATATGAACATTGCCGTCTCAAAGCTGTCCCTCTCTGACCGTTTCCGGATATATTCCTGAATCGTCATCTCTACTGCCATTACTTACTACTCTCCCCTGGCACTCCGTATGTTGTGCACATCGCATACACCGGTATGCGCCGAACTTTCTGCGATTCCGCAGAAATCCGCTGCGCAGGTATAATGCCTACCGTCATTATACCATAGTCTGCACTGCAAAAAATGTAAAAAACACGACGCTGTTAATAAAATTTTTCGTCGTTTTATGTCGTTTTATAAGTATTGCTTATCTTTCATCATAGTCATCCAGAAAATGATGAATTTTCCCGCCTTTGTGGTAACTGATGATCGTGTTCAGATTCACATTCTCCACACTTCGGAAAATATTTTTCTCAATGACCGGACTGATTTTTCGGAAACGGGCGATCAGCTCTTTCATCTCCTGGCGCTTGGAATTGTTCGCTCCGTGTTCATCCACCTCATACTGCTCCGTGAACCGGCAGGCGCACTGGAGGAAATGCAGGTCATGGTATCTCACCCAGTCCAGGATCGCCTCCTCATGAACCAGGTACATGGGGCGGATCAGCTCCATACCTTCAAAATTCGTACTGTGAAGCTTCGGCATCATGGTCTGCATCTGACCACCGTACAGCATTCCCATCAGGATCGTCTCGATCACATCATCAAAGTGGTGTCCCAGTGCGATCTTATTGCACCCCAGCTCCTTTGCATGCGCGTACAAAAAGCCTCTGCGCATTCTGGCGCACAGATAACAGGGATTCTGCTGAATATCCACCACCACGTCAAAAATATCAGATTCAAACACCGTGACCGGTATATTCAAAAGCTCTGCATTCTCCTCGATCCTCTGACGGTTCGCAGGATTGTATCCCGGATCCATCACGAGAAATACAAGCTCAAACGGAAATTTCCCATGCCTTTGAAGCTCCTGAAGAAGCTTTGCCATAAGCATGGAATCCTTGCCGCCGGAGATGCAGACTGCGATCCGGTCACCCTCCTGAATCATATCATAATCCTGGATTCCCCGGATAAAAGGACGCCAGATCTCTTTTCTGTATTTTTTAATGATGCTTCTCTCAATCTCTCTGTAACGTTCCAAACTTTAACTCCTCGTTCCCCGCAACTTCCCCTTTACTTTCCGCCGGTCAGCCGATATACTAAAAAACATAATGACTACAAACCAGATCAGGAGGAAATACCAGATGTTCCGTGTTTGGGGAAAAATCTTCAAAAATAATCATATGCTGCAGGATATCACCATCTGTAATGACGAAAGGGATACCCGCACCCATAAGGTCTTTCATGCACTGGATGAGATATGCTATGCTTTTGACCTGAGCAAACCCATCTGGCTGGATTCCAACGTAAGGGAATTCAAACGCCACGCAAAGACCCGGTTCTATCAGGACAGCTTTGTGGATGATATTGACTTTGATTTTCTGGAATTTCACATAATAGAGGAGGACTGACGTCCTCCTTTTTCTTTTATCTGTCCATAAAGCCCTGTATCAGCTCCCATACAGAAGAGACAAAACGGGTAATAAAGTTCCCGACCTTTTCCCCGCTCAGCTCGATTCCCATGGAATCCAGCTTATCATACAGCTCCTTTGCCTGGCTGACCAGCTTATTGGCATCGATCTCCAGATTGTTCAGCTTCAGAAGAAGATCCACGATCTTGGACACCTGCTCATCGGTCAGATTCAGCTCCATCTCCGCAGATGCCTGACGCACCAGTTCAGCCAGCCGCTCCGGGTCATCCAGCCCATTTTCAGCAATCTGCTGCTTCAGATATGCGATCAGATCCGATATCTGCTCCGAATCCAGCTCCTTCATCAGCTCTCCGGTCAGCACCAGCTCGTCAGTCGCCACCTCAAAAGCATCATCACTGACCGTCTCGCCGCTGTAGGTCTCATATGCCTTTACCGCACCGATCAGAGCCGCCGTCCCGCTGATATAGCTGGGCGCCGCCACAATCACCTTCGCATCCTCCACTCCGGCTGTCAGAAGCGCATTACGGTACATGTCAATAGTGCAGAAATTAATGTTATGAGTCTCCACACTCAGTCCTGTACCGCTTTCCTGGGGAATCACAAGAACAGAGGACAGAGAGTTTTTTCCCACTACCGCAGCTCCCAGAGATTCATCCAGATATTTATGCTCCATGTCATTGGTAATATAGATTGTCTCATATGCTGCTGCCGTCTCCTCTGTAAGCCCCATCTCCGAGAGCACCTTTGCCCGCTGATCCGCACTCAGATCTGCTCCCAGCGCAAGGACACCAGTCTCTGCTGCATATGCCTGAAGGCTTCCCGTCAGTAACATTCCAATCATTAACGCCAAAGAAATCCATCTTTTCATTTCCTCTTCCTCCTGTCGTCCCTCTGAATGGCATCACACCATCCCTGAAGGTCATCAAACACCCTCTCCTTATCCAGATCATGCATCAGCTCATGGCGATTTCCCGGATACAGAATACAGCTTACATTCTCCATACCGATCTTTTTGAGCATCGCCTCAAACCTCCGCACACCCTTTCCGTTCTCCCCTACCGGATCTTCCTCTCCGGATAAGATCAAAAGCGGAAGCTTCTTCGGCATCCTTGCCGCCCGCTTCGGATCCACCACCTCTTCAATGGTGCGGAACAGCGCTTCAAACGCATTCAGCGAAAAGTGAAAGTTCATCTTCCTGTCCTGCAGCGCCTGAACCAGCACCTGCGGATCACGGCTCATCCAGCTTCCTGTATGGGCATTATCCGGATATCTCTTCGCAAATCCGCTGCAGGTAAGATTGTCCAGTAAGCTGCTGTGCCCTCTGGAGCCTCCCTTCAGCATCCCTGTATAGGCAGCCAGAAGCCCTGCCTTCACCAGCATGGGCGGCTGATGTCCGGTTCCCATAAGCACAGCTCCGTCTACTCTGCTGCCATGATAGATCAGATACCGCCGGACCAGAAAGGACCCCATGCTGTGTCCCAGCATGATATAAGGCGCCTTCGGCACATAAGACACTGCCATCTTCCGGATCTGCTCTATATCCTTCAGCCAGAGAACCGCACCCTCTTTTCCCACATATCCCAGTTCTGACGGATCATTGACCGAATCCCCGTGTCCCAGATGGTCATGCCCGATTACAAAATATCCAACGGAAGCCATACGCTCCGCCATCTCATCGTATCTCTCTATATATTCCAGCATCCCGTGTACAATCTGAAGAACGCCCCTGCACGCGATCTCCGGATCATACCAGCGGTACCCATGTATCATATGGATGCCGTCTGCCGAATCCACGTAAAACTCTTCCCGAGTAACCATACTATCACCTTCATTCCATATACTGTACCTTCAGTGTACTCTGGCAGTATACCACAGTTCTCTCGCAAACAGGGGAAATTCATAAAATTTTAAGGATTCTTAAAAAAAGCTCCTGCTTCCGCAACGGAAGCAGGAGCACTCGGTCCTTCTATGTTACAGCTGAGTTGTGATAAAAATATCATAGATTGCTTTGATCGCCTTCTCAAAGTCTTCATTCCGAACTCCGACAATAATGTTCCACTCACTGGAGCCCTGATCGATCATCTTCACATTCACGTTGGCATGTGCCAGTGCTGCAAAAATCCTTGCTGCAGTACCACGGTTCGCACGCATTGCCCTGCCCACTACCGCGATCAGCGCCATATCGCCTTCTACCTCCAGATAATCCGGATTCACCGCTCTCTGGATACCGGCAAGTACCTTCTGCTCGTGTTCCTCAAACTCATCCTGATGAACCACGATGCTCATGGTATCGATTCCTGACGGAATATGCTCAAAGGAAATACCGTACTTCTCGAACTCGGCCAAAACCTGACGTCCGAATCCGATCTCCGAGTTCATCATATCCTTCTCAATATTGACAGTGACAAATCCCTTCTTGCCGGCAATACCCGTGATGGTAAAACGGGGCTTGTGACAGGTGCTTGCCACGATCATGGTTCCATTATCCTCCGGGCTGTTCGTGTTGCGGATATTAATCGGAATACCAGCCTTACGTACCGGGAAGATCGCATCCTCATGAAGTACGGTCGCTCCCATATAGGACAGCTCCCGAAGCTCTCTGTAGGTGATCGTGTCGATCACTTCCGGATTATCGATCAGCCTTGGGTCGGTTACCAGGAAGCCGGACACATCCGTCCAGTTCTCATACAGATCTGCTCCAACTGCCTTCGCCACAATGGATCCTGTAATATCGGAGCCGCCTCTGGAGAAGGTCTTGATCCTTCCATCCTCATAAGCTCCGTAAAAGCCCGGAATGACCGCATGGGACAGCTCTGCAAGCCGCTCGGCCAGAATGCAGTCTGTAGCCGCTGAATCAAAGCTTCCATCTTCTGCAAAACGGATCGCCTCCGCTGCATCCACAAACGGAAAATTCAGATATGCCGCCATGATCATACCGTTCAGGTATTCACCTCTGGAAGCTGCATAGTCGCTTCCCGCTTTATTCTCAAAGTTCTTCGCAATCGTCTCAAATTCCTTATCAAGGGAAAGCTTCAGGTTCAGACCTCCAATGATCTCATTGTAGCGCGCCTTGATCTGTTTGAGCATGCCGCTGAAATCCTCTCCATTGGCTGCGGAATAATAGCACTGATACAGCATATCCGTTACCTTCGTATCATTGCCAAAGCGTTTTCCCGGTGCGGACGGAACCACATATCTGCGGGTCTCATCTGCAAGGATGATCTTTCCTACTTTCTGGAACTGCTCTGCACTTGCCAGAGAGCTTCCTCCGAACTTGACTACTTTCTTCATCACTTTATCTCCTCATTTCCCTTGAATCCTATGGAATCTATGTTCAAATATACTTTTTGATTATAATGGGATTAACCGCAGAAAACAACTGTTTTTTCAAAAAAAGGCGATAAAATCAGCAATTTGCGCACAAAAGGACGCCGCAGCTGCGGCGTCCTTCGTTATCTTTTATCCTTATTCCTGTCCGTAGTAAGCATTTGCCCCGTGTTTACGGAAGTAATGCTTATCCTGAAGCGCCTGCGGCGCCGGCTGAATACGTGCATTGATCACCTCTGCACGATAAGCCATCTTCGCAACCTCCTCAAGCACCACTGCATTATGGACAGCCTCATGAGGATCCTTTCCCCACGCAAACGGCCCATGATTCTTACAGAGCACTGCAGGAACTGCCAGCGGCTCTTTCCCCATCTCCCTGAAGGAATTCACGATCAGATGACCGGTATTCGCTTCATAGGCTCCTTCAATCTCCTCTGCGGTCAGGCAGCGGACGCACGGAATCTCTCCGTACATATAATCCGCATGGGTCGTTCCATAGCACGGAATACTTCTTCCTGCCTGCGCCCAGCTTGTGGCATAAGAGGAATGGGTATGTACGATACCGCCGATCTCCGGAAATGCCTTGTAGATCTCCAGATGAGTCGCTGTATCGGAAGAGGGTTTGTAATGACCTTCCACCCTGTTTCCTTCCATATCAATCACTACCATATCATCTGCTGTCATGGCGTCATAATCCACACCGCTGGGTTTGATCACGAATAATCCGCTTTCACGGTCAATTCCACTCACATTTCCCCAGGTAAAGGTCACCAGACCATATTTGGGAAGCAGCATATTGGCTTCAAATACTTTTTGTTTTAATTCTTCCAGCATAATTCCTGTCTTCTCCTGTTTATCTGAAAGCGATGGAATTCCATCTCAGCTCATTCTTGAAATCACGGATCGTGGTTCCGTTGTCAATAACAACACTCTCAATGCCCATCGCTGCCGCCCAGTCAACCATCTGCTCAACAGACAGATCATAGGAGAAGGCACTGTGATGCGCACCGCCTGCCAGGATCCACGCCTCAGTACCAACCTCAAGGCTCGGCTGCGGAGTCCAGAATGCAGTTGCAACCGGAAGCTTCGGCATGGGCTGCTCTACCTTTTTGCAGTCTACCGCATTGATGATCAGGCGGAAACGATTTCCAAGGTCTACCAGAGAGGTCGCTACTGCCGGACCCGTCTTGGAGGTAAATACCAGACGCGCCGGATCCTCACGATCGCCCATGGACAGCGGCTGTACCTTAATAGACACCGGACCGTCAGAAATGGTCGGGCATACCTCAAGCATATGGGACTGCAGGATACCTTCTTTGCCCGGAACCAGGTTGTAGGTGTAATCTTCCATGAAGGAGGTTCCCTTTGCATTCGGAGTTCCCTCTGTCATGATCTTCATCAGACGAACCATAGCTGCGGTCTTCCAGTCACCCTCAGCGCCGAAGCCATAGCCCTTCTCCATCAGTCTCTGCATAGCAAGACCCGGAAGCTGCTTTAAGCCGCCCAGCATGCCAAAATGAGTAACGATCGCATGATAGTCTCCATCCTGCAGAAACTTCTCTGCGCCAAGTTCAATCTGAGCCTGAACCGCCACATGTCTGCGGAATTCTGCCTCATCTCTGCCCTCCAGCAGGATCTGGTATTTGCTGTAATACTCTTCCACCAGTGCATTCACATCACCCTGCGGAACTGCATCCACATACTCTACCATATCATTTACATTATAATGATCGATCTCCCAGCCGAACTTGATCTGAGCTTCTACCTTATCTCCCTCAGTAACAGCTACATTGTTCATATTATCGCCCACACGGCATACACGGATATGAGAAGACTCCATAACGCCAATCGCGGTGCGCATCCAGCTTCCCAGTCTCTCCTGTACGGACGGATTGTTCCAATGACCGAAGATCAGCTTTCTCTCAATACCCATACGGCTCTCAATATGACCATACTCACGGTCACCGTGCGCAGACTGATTCTCGTTCATGAAGTCCATATCGATGGTTCCATAAGGGATCTCTTCGTTGAACTGAGTCAGCATATGGCAGAGCGGTTTTTTATACTCCTGAAGACCGATGATCCACATCTTTGCCGGAGAGAAGGTATGCATCCATGTGATGACTCCGGCACATTCCGGATCATTATTTGCCTCATTAAAGGTCTTGCGGATAGAAGCCTGGCTGATCAGAGTCGGTTTTAAAACGACCTCGAATGGCAGCTTACCGCCGGCATTCAGTCCCTCAACAATCTTTGCAGAATGCTCTGCAACCTTTCTCAGGCACTCGTCTCCGTATAAATCCTGAGAACCTGTACAGAACCAAAACTTATAGTTCTTCATTTTGAACTCCTCCTTCATCCTATATCTGATTCAATAATTATATATTTCCACCTGTCAGTCCTCTTCCGGACGGTCGTATTCGCCATTCAAAAAGGCTCTCAGGGAAAATCCTCCTAACACGACTGCAACCACCGCAAATACGATCATCGCAGCAATAAAAAATATTCGCGCACCTCCTGTATGACTGGCAGGCGCGCCTCTTAATTCCCACACAATATACAAAAGGTATGCTGACACAGCAATTCGCAGGATCAGAGATATTTTTGTGGGATAACGCTTCTTTTCTTTGTCCATCTATCAGTATCCTCCAATCTTTCTCACGGAATCACGCTCCAGAATATCCGGACTGTATAAACAGCCTCCGGCAAAATTCGGATCATCAATGAGACAGAGCAGATTTTCCGCCGCTTTTTTCCCCAGCTCTTCCATCGGATACGGAACTGAAGTAATCTGAGGGGAACACAGAAGCGACAGTTCTGACGCATCAATACTGGCAATGGAAAGCTGTCCGGGAACCCGGAAGCCCTCCTTCTGCAAAAGCTCCACCAGACCAAAAGCAACCTCGTCATTATAGCAGAACACTGCAGTACAGTCTGTCAGACGGCGGAGCACCGAACCTCGGATATTTTTAAGATCTCTCTGATCCTCTGTATCGATCCATAAGATCTTGCGGTCATCCACACTCAGATCTGCTTTCAGAAGCGCCTCCACATAACCGGCATACCGGAGTTTTCCCTGCCCGTCATCCGCCTTGAAGATACCTCCGATCTTCCTGTGTCCACATCCAAGCAGATAATTCACCGCCGTCTCTGCAACCCTTTTATCATCCAACGCAACCATCGGCGCATCCAACTCCGGATAACAGCTGTTAAAAAACAGCAGTGCAACCTGACGCCTCTGAAGTTCCCGGAAATACTCCAGATTCGGATTCGGCAGGGCGCTCTTGGTCGCCTCTATGATAATGCCGTCCACATTGTCCTTCTCCAGAATTCCTTCCAGAATCCTTCTCTCATTATCCACACGGTTATTGGTAAACGCAATCTGCGTCATATATCCGGCTGCGGAAAGCGTCTGCACGATTCCCTGAAGAGTAGGCGGAAAGATATATCCGTCCACATAGGTACTGATGATGGCAATATTCATTGTCTTCTTACGCACCATACCTCTGCGGCTGCCAATATAGGTTCCGCTTCCCCGGACCCGTTCCACCAGACCTTCTGCCTCCAGTATCCCGATCGCATGTCTGACCGTCTGGCGGCTCAGATCAAACATCTCGCTTAACTCATTCTCCGAGTAAAGCTTCTCACCCGGCCGAAGCTCACGTGTGCTGATCTTTTCCTTTATCCAGTTCACTAACGAAATATACTTTGGTTCCTGATGTTTCATTTTATTTAACAGGGCTGCCCCAACGGACAGCCCTTCCTTCACTTGTTGAGGTTTATTTTTTACGTTTGGATACCAGGTCTACCGTAACAGCGCCCAGAAGGACAGCACCCTTTACGATCTTCTGAAGGTCAGTAGAGAAACCGTACAGGGACATACCATTGTTCAGAATACCCATGATGAATGCTCCTACAACCGCACCGATAATGGTTCCGATACCACCGGAAGTAGCTGCACCGCCGATGTAGCAGGATGCGATGGCATCCATCTCGAACTGATCACCGGCCTTCGGTGTTGCGGATGCGTTACGTGCGGATAATACGATACCAGCCACTGCACAGAGGATACCCATGTTGGTGTATACCCAGAAGAATACCTTCTCCGTATTGATACCTGACAGCTTTGCAGCCTTTGCATTGCCGCCCAGTGCGTAGATCTGACGTCCCGCAACGGTCTTGGTCGTAATGAAATGATACAGTCCAACCAATGCTGCCATCAGCACGAGCACGAACGGAATACCGTTGTATCTTGCAAGCTTATAGAAGAAGAACCATACGATTCCGATGATCACTGCATTTTTTACAATAAGCTGCCATACCGGATTGGTGGCAAAGCCGTATTTTTTCTTGGTTGCGATACTCTTTAACTCTGCCAGAATGATCAATACAGATACAACTGCAGCAACGATCAGACATACCATATCAACCTGTGCACCTTCCGGTCCAACCTTCACAGTCGGAAGGAAGCCGGCTCCGATATATACGAAATCCTCCGGAAGAGGTCCCTTTGTCTGTGCTTTCAGCAGAACGTATGTAAGTCCGCGGCCCATAAGCATGGTTGCCAAAGTTACAATGAAAGGCGGAATTCCCAGTTTGGCAATGAAGAAGCCTGCAAACATACCGCAGAGAAGTCCAACGATCAGTGCCGCGATAATTGCGATCCACATATTCCATCCATAGTCAACCATTCCGATACCGATAACCGCACCACAGGTAGCTACGATAGAACCAACACCCAGGTCAACGTTACCGGTCAGCACGCAGAGAAGCATACCGACTGCCAGAATAACGATGTATCCGTTCTGCATGATCAGGTTGTTGATGTTCGCCGGAGACATATTTTTGCCGCCGGTCAGCGCCGCGAAAATAACATAAACTGCGATCATAGCCAGTACCATACCGTACTGTCTCATATCAATATTTACTTTCTTGTTTTCCATGATTACTCACCTTTCCTGTTATCTGCCATAATGCAGCCCATGATTCTCTCCTGAGTCATCTCTGCCTTACTCAGCTCGCCTGCAATATGACCTTCGTTGATGATGTACAGTCGGTCACAGGTACCGATAATCTCCGGCATCTCGGAAGAAATAACGATAACTGCCTTACCTGCTTTTGCCAGATCATTGATTACACAATAAATCTCGTATTTTGCACCCACATCAATACCACGGGTCGGCTCATCCAGAATCAGTACATCCGGCTGGGTCAGCATCCACTTGGCAAGAACCACCTTCTGCTGATTGCCTCCGGAAAGAGAGCCTACCGCCTGATCGATGGAGTTGGCTTTTACATTGATCAGCTTCTTATATTCCTCTGCCTTCACGATCTCCTCGTTGGAATCCACAACTCCATTCTTGGAGAAGAAATTACGAAGGGCAGCCATTGTCATGTTTCGTTTGATATCGTCGATCAGAACCAGTCCATATCCCTTACGGTCCTCAGACACATATGCCAGCTTATTATCAATGGCAGTTCTTACATCCTTTAAATTCACTTCCTTGCCATTGATCTTAACCGTTCCGGAAATCTTCTGTCCGTAAGATTTTCCGAACACACTCATAGCAAGCTCCGTACGGCCTGCACCCATCAGACCTGCCAGTCCAACTACCTCACCAGCTTTTACTTCAATATTAATATTCTTCAGGACCTGACGGTTCGGATCCTCCGGATGATATACATTCCAGTCTTTCACCTCGAAAATCGTATCTCCGATCTCTACTCCCTCACGGACCGGATAACGGTTCGTCATCTCACGTCCAACCATACCCTTGATGATACGGTCTTCAGAAAAATCATCCACACCCTTTTTCAGAGTCTCAATGGTGTGTCCGTCACGGATAACGGTGATGGCATCTGCCACGTAGCTGATCTCATTCAGCTTATGAGAAATGATGATCATGGTAACGCCCTGCTTCTTCAGCTCCAGCATGATCTCCAGAAGCTTTGCGGACTCCTCATCATTCAGAGCTGCCGTCGGCTCGTCCAGGATCAGAAGCTCTACATCCTTCGCCATAGCCTTGGCAATCTCGATCAGCTGCTGCTTTCCAACACCCAGCGTAACCACCTGTGCATTCACATTCTCATGTTCCAGTCCGACCCTGGCAAGCATCTCCTTTGCCTTCGCCTGAGTCTTCGTCCAGTCGATCACACCCTTTGCGGAACACTGCTCGTTGCCCAGAAATACGTTCTCTGCTATTGTCATATACGGACTGAGCGCCAGCTCCTGATGGATAATAACGATACCCTTGGCTTCACTGTCCTTAATATGATGGAATTTTCCAACCTGACCCTTATAAACGATATCTCCGGTATAGCTTCCATACGGATATACACCCGAGAGAACGTTCATCAATGTCGATTTTCCGGCGCCATTTTCACCGCACAACGCATGAATCTCTCCCTTTTCCACCTTCAGATTGACATCATCCAGTGCTTTCACGCCCGAGAATTCCTTGGTTATGTGGTTCATCTCCAAGATATAATCTGACATACCTTTCGCTCCTTTTTTCAAATTTATCAGAAAAGGCGGCGACTCGCGCCGCCGCCTTCGTCAGACCAGGATTACAGTCCTAAATCTTCTGCTTTATAGTATCCGCTCTCAACAACGATCTCCTGCAGGTTCTCTTTGTCAACAGCTACCGGTGTACACAGATAAGACGGTACAACGATCTTGTTGTTATTGTAGGTCTCGGTATCGTTGATCTCCGGCTCGGTTCCCTTCATAACTGCCTCAACCATGGTTACACACTTGGAAGCAAGAAGACCGGTATCCTTGAAGATCGTAGCAGTCTGAGT
Organism: Clostridiales bacterium; assembly: GCA_018376135.1. Lineage (GTDB taxonomy): Bacteria > Bacillota > Clostridia > Lachnospirales > Lachnospiraceae > Hominiventricola. The sequence goes on from JAHABX010000027.1 coordinate 27,294, forward strand.
TCCGTCAAGGATGTTCTTGCAAGCCATCAGCTCTGCATCCTGTCCGGTTACTAACGGCCAGTTCTCTGCAGTGTATCCAGCGCCCTGAAGAGCTGCTTTGATTCCGTATGAGAATCCGTCGAATGCGGAGCATGCGATATCAAGATCTTCGTCAGCGTAGAATCCGGTTAAGTAGTCTTCGCAGTTCTTCTGTGCCTGCTCCTGAGACCATCTTAAAATACAGGTATCTTCAAAGGAAGTTCTGCCGGTCTTGCAAACCAGAGTGCCGTCTTCCAGGTACTCCTCAAGAACGCCCATTACACCTTTGTGAAGAAGCACTGCGTTGTTATCATCCGGGGAGCCCATGAAGAACTCGATGGTGTAGCTCTCGCCGGCTTCTCTTGCTGCATCAAGATCCTTTGCAGTCTTGATGTACTCGCCGATTGCAGTACCAACACCTTCGTTATCGAAGGATGCATAGTAGGAAACAGCGTCGGTATCCATCAGAAGACGGTCATATGCGATGATCGGAATACCAGCTTCCTTAGCCTGTGCCTCAACGTTTACAAGTGCACCGGAGTCGATGGATGCGATAACCAGACACTCTGCACCGGATGCGATCATGTTCTCGATCTGAGATACCTGCATCTGTACATCATCCTCTGCATACTGAAGGTCAACTTCATATCCAAGAGCTTCGAGCTGCTTTTTCATGTTGTCGCCGTCTTTGATCCATCTCTCGGAAGACTGCGTAGGCATTGCCACACCGACCTTTCCGCCTGCTGCCGGAGCCTCTGCTTCGCCCTCTGCCGGAGCTTCTGCTTCTGCGTCAGCCTCGCCCTCAGCTGCCGGTTCTGTTGTTGCCGGAGCTTCCTCTTTTGCTCCGCATCCTGCTAACAGAGATGCTACCATTGCGGTTGCAAGCAATGCACTTAAAAGTTTTCTTTTCATTTTAGTGTTCCTCCCTAAATAATGATAAAGTTGTATCTACAAGTTGCACGCATTGTGCAATATTGTACATTGAGTTATATGTTGTATATTCCGCCTGGCTTTTATACACAAACCAGACTTAATACTCACAATATATACAAATCAATCAAATCAGGTTGTCCTCTTTTCAGTAATAATATACATCCACTGTTTCCTGTTGTCAATTATTTTTTCATATTTTCAGCATATCTTTCACCCATTTTTAGATACTTTTCGACAAGTTGTATATATTTCATTGTCAACTTGTACTTAATTTGTACTGTTTATGGTGTAAAACAGGCAGGACTTGTAATACGATATTACATGTCTTCTCTGTTTTGCCTGCTAAACGCAACGGACGTGTACATCGACTATACACGTCCGCTAATAATACTTCTGATACTGTTCTTCTCACTTCCTCCCTGCCAGCTTATAGCTTTCCCTGATTCTGTCCTTCAGCTCCTCATCCGAAACACTTCCGTCCAATACGATCGTATACCAGCTTTTTTTATTCATATGCCAGCCGGGATAGTAGTTTTCTCTTGACAGGATCATTTCCGCTTCTGTCGGATCCATTCGGAGATCTATGATCTCCACCCTTTTATCTGTCTGAAGCCCGATCTTTTTTCCCGCAACCGTCAAAATGGCGCCATACCATTTTCTGTTATCCTTTCTGCGCCATATGGCATTGTCAGGAGTTTTTTTCCAGAGAAACTCCGGTTCATCTCCGTACAAGTCTCTGACAAACGCAATCACCATCCGAGCCTGTGCCATCTTGAAAACTGCAGCCTCATAACAATTCTCAACAATACGATGCAGTACCTGCCCGATTGCCGCTCTGATCTCACCCACATATGCACCGGACGCACTGGTCTTGTAAAGAATATAGGCTTCTCCTGTCTCCTTTTCGATCAGATCTGTGCCCACTTCACCCCCTGCACTGATCTGAACCATAAGCACAAATGCTCCATTGCAGATGTCCGTAATATATCGAAAATGATCTCCTTTATTTTCAAATCCGTAAGATATTAACTTTTCCGGAATTGGTTTTTTCCGCTCTGTAATCTCTTCAAACATGGCTTTCCTTTCTATCCTTTCATAAATCCTCTCACAATTGAACCGCTCTTTAAAAAAGCATACGTTTTCAAACACATTTCCCATCCACTGTAGAAGATTTTTGACATCTGCAATTCAAAATGTTACCATAAACAAAAAGCTGAAATTTCCGACCGGGATACAGCTGCAGAGAATTCATCTAAACAGGGGAGAGGAACGGCATGAAGAAAAAACTATTATTACTTGGATGTTCTATATCATTCGGGCTCACCGCATGCACCGGCAAAACAGAACCGCCGGCAGAGCCAGAACTGATCTCCATGACCGTTTATTCCCAGGGAATCTGCCAAAACTGGCTTCCGGAAAGTATAGCGGAAAGCGGACTTTTTCATGATATACAGACCCTTCGATGGATGGTTCCCCGAGGCGGTATAGGAATAGAGGAACCATCCACCGTACAAAACACATCAGAGAATGCCATTCTTTCCGAGAGCAGTAAAATTCTAAAAGAATATGATTCTCAGATGAAGGAGAACTGGTATTTCGACTTCGAAGATGATAATATATGGATTCGCCTGAATTATCATCCTTACACGCCTCCTGAAGGTGTCAATGACCTCGCTCATGATGACCTTATGCTATATGTGGAAGGGGAAGATCTGCATTTTGCCATACAGGATACAGAAGATGAAAATGTATGGGAGATCAAAAAAATTCCCGAATATGGAAGCTGGATGGAAAAAGAACTGGAAATGCTTTATAGACTGCATATGGGACTTTAACTATATAAATCACCGTACATAAAAGGAGCAGGCAAAAGAACCGGAAACCCTGATCTCTCAAGATTTCCGGCGTTCTACACTCCGTTCCGGGTTATCAAAATTCCGGGAGAATTATAGAATTCATGCCAAATCGTTTTTTGAGGGGATGCTATCTCTTACCATATCTGCATCCCCCGCTCTCTAATTAATGCAAGCGTACTAATTCTCCTTCCCATTGATCTGGGAAAAATTTCAGTCGCAACATACTCTTTATTAAAATTTGCTATTAAAGTTTCTATGGCTCTTTCATAACGATAGTTCACTAATTCATATAACTCATTATCCAACAGTCACACCTTCCCTCTGTATACTCTGATAATAAGGCAAAACAGAAAGCATTCTTTCATATTGAACCACATTTTGAAAAACAGGCGATAGAATTACATCATATTTTACATTATACTCAAATGTAATTTCTGAAATTTTATCAATAAGACCATAAAATTCACTGGTTTCCCTAGAAGTGAATACGGCAATATCAATATCCGACTCATCTGTATACTCACCTCTGGCATAAGAGCCATAGACTACCGCACGTATAAAATCAGCTCCCAGCAATCTTTTAATTTCTTCCACATATGCATGAATTACGCCATTCATCTCGCTTTGATTTGCCTCATTCCCAAGTGCCATAGTGCCACCTCCTATAAAAAGTATAGCTTATTTCCTGTTACTTTTCAAATATATTATATCCCATTTCTCCCCTTCCGATTGCATTTATGGGAGCTTACTACGAGTTACACCGTTCCGAGCTTCTTGATCTGCGCTGGGACAATATTGATTTTCAATAAATGTCAGGAGGATATAGAATTCCTGCCGCTTTAGCCTTCCAAATAATTTTTAATTTCTTCACTGGTATGTTCTTTATCTGTCCGGCGGTTCCATAAAATGACTTCTCTAATATTCTTTTTGCTCACGAGAACCTCTGCCTGCCCCAACAATTCTGAAATTTTATCTTTCATCTCTTTTCCCTGCTCCAGTGCATCCCCAATAATCCTATATAAATATTCCTGTTTTCGCAAATCTCCAAGATCATGAAACATTGCCGTTGCAGCAACCAAAGCATTTCTCATATAAACCGCGTGATCCTTAAACAAATCGCTTTCAATATAAATTCCCTTTGATTCTATAAACATCGAACAAAAAGTAACGATCGTTCTTGTATTCCCTTCTCTAAACGGATGCGCCTTCCACAATCTCGCCAAAAAATCACCAAAAGATGTTACCACATTTTCAAAAGACACTTCATCCCATGGATATTGATTCATTTCCTGAAGAACATTTCTCGCATCACCTGCAATATCAAAGCAATCCGAATATTCAATAGATATATCGCCTAGAACTGCCTCTTCTTTCTCTATGTTAATAATTCTGGGTTTTCCAGCCCAGTCAAAAACATCCTGGAAAATGTACCGATGCATATCACACAATGATTCAAAGTTATATTTTTCCCAACCAATACCAGAAGCCATCAGAGACAAGCGCCAAAGGGTATAATCCGATTCCATATCCCTCAACTCCTGTCCATCTCGAATATTCGCAAGATTTCTCAAAACTTCGGAATCTGGATATAAATAAGGGATCTTTCATAAGCAACACCTATTTCTTCATCTTATATTTTCGATCAAGAGCTTTCCCCACATCTTCCATGGAAATCTCCCCTCGCTTTTCCTGTGCAATCAACTTTTTCATTTCAGGAGTTGGCTCAAGTCCATCAACTTTAATCATTCCAATTCCATAATCCCATTTTTTTGCTTCTTTTACCAACATGTCCGTTCACTCCTTCCATATTTAATCATAGTATATGCTTTCTTTATTAATTTGCATATTTCAAAAATAAAAAAAGAACCGGGAACCTTGATTTTCCAAGATTCCCGGCGCCCCTGCCAAGGAGTCGATGCGACAGGATTTGAACCTGCGACCTCTGCGTCCCGAACGCAGCGCTCTACCAAGCTGAGCCACGCATCGATTTGTTTTATTCACTCTCAACTGCGAACTCATTCAGTATACACCGGTTTCGGTCATTTGTAAAGTCTTTTTTCAAAAATTTTGCATTTTTTTGTATTCCGTAATTTTTTTATTCCTGTACTGTCTGACCGCCCTCTGAGGCACCCGATTCCGACTGTCCGGATGACTGTCCCTGGCTTCCGGCAGGGTCTGCAGGCTGTCCCTGAGCACCCGACTGCTCTGCGGACTGATCTGTCCCGCCCGACTGCTGCGTTCCGGTCTGTTCCTGTTCTGATGGCTGCTGCGTTGTTCCGGACTGCTCCGGCTCCTGCGGCTGTTCCTCTTCAGATGGAGTCTCCGGCTCCTGCGGCTGTTCCTCCTCAGATGGAGTCTCCGGTTCTTCCGGTTTCTGCTCCTCCTCAGATGGAGTCTCCGGTTCTTCCGGTTTCTGCTCCTCCTCAGATGGAGTCTCCGGTTCTTCCGGTTTCTGCTCCTCCTCAGACGGTGTCGTAGATTCCTCCGGCTCTTCCTCTTCCTCTGGCTCTTCCTCTGATTCCTCCTCTGAAGGCTTGGATGTGGAATAGCTTGTCCAGTAGTAATAGAAAATATGATCCTTAATGATCCAGTACGGCACTCCGCCATTTTTAAGGTTCGTGATCAGTGACGGAACCGGTGCCCAGGTACGGAAGAAAAGAGAATCCCCCACATTGCTGGTTCCGTTTACAACGGTCCTTGCCGCATCCCAGCACGACTGGGTCACAATATTCGGAATATCATCATCCTGCTCTGCCTGAAGCACCAGATCATAACGGCCTGAACCAACGGGCTCAAACTGTCTGGACTGGCGCAGCACACCTTCCAGCGAATTGGGATACCTGGAGCTCCTCACGCGGTTCATGATCACATAGCCTACCGCGAGCTGCCCTTCCAGTCCCTGGTTGCCCGCCTCACAGTAGATGATCGTTGCAAGACACATCAGCTCATAATCACTCAGACTGATCTCATGGTTGGATATCTGCGGATCACCGGCAATGATCGTCACACCATCCATTGAAGATGCTGCATTCTGCGCCGCTTCGATCCTTGCCTGCCGCTCCTCGGCTGCTGCCTTTTCGATCAGTTCATTCAGGATCCTCTGCTTTTCTGCTATCAGCTCTTCCATACTGCTGAGCTCTCCAGCCTTCTGCTGGAGCAGTTCGTTGAACTGGCTGAGCTTGGAGCCGGCCGCCTTCTGCTGGCTTGCCACCTGCTGCTTCTTCTTTTCTGTCTCCTCTTTCAGAAGTGCCAGACTGTCCTTTTCCTCCTGCAGAGCGGCATACTGCGCTTCCAGCTCCGCCTTGGAGCTCTTGTAGCTGTCCAGCATACTTCTGTCATAGGTATTGATATTGGTGGCATATTCCACCTGATTCAGCATATCGGCGATCCCTTCTGTCAGCGCTGCCGTCAGATAGGTCAGCATGGTATCCTGCCCGTTTTCATACATATACTGAATGCGCTTTTTCATATCCACATACTGCTTATCCAGCTCTTCCTGCGCAGTCGCAACCTCCTGCTCCTTGGCTGCAACCTCCGCTTCCTTCTTCTGGATATCCCCGTTCAGGATGGATATCTGCTCATTCAGACTCTTAGACTGCTGGTTTAAGTTTTTCAGGTAATTTTCCGTCTCTGCTTTGGAGTTGTTCAGCTTGTTTTTCTCCTGCTCTGCCGCCTTTTTCTGCTCCTCCGCCTCGCTCTTCTCCTGTTCCACCTGATCGATCTTTTCCTGGGTCTCCTTGCTTACCGCCAGGGCAATATTCACAGAAGAGCCCACGCTAAGCGCAAGCAGAAGGCAAAGTATTCTTTTGGCACACTTCTGTACTCTCTTCATCACAGACTCTCCTTTTCCTGTGGAACCCGTCAGTCCCAATCGTATTTCGTCAGCTTCCCTTCCAGCTGCATATGCGCAAAATTCTGCTGGCGCAGTGCTTCATACAGCACGATCGCCACCGAATTGGACAGATTCAGAGAACGAATCATGGGATTCATGGGAATCCGGATGGCATTCTCCTTATTTTCGTGCAGGATCTCCTCCGGAATACCTGCACTTTCCTTTCCGAACATTATATAGCAGTCCGGCTCAAAATGTGCCTCTGTGTACACATTCGGTCCCTTCGTGGTTGCCATATAGATCTTTGCTCCCGGATTTCTCTGCAGAAAATCCTCATAGTCCAGATAAGTGGTAACATCCAGATCCTTCCAGTAATCCATGCCTGCACGGCGCAGCTCCTTCTCTCCCAGGCGAAAGCCCAAAGGCTCGATCAGATGAAGCCTTGTTCCGGTCGCCACACAGGTTCTTCCGATATTTCCGGTATTGGCAGGAATCTCCGGCTCATACAACACAATATTCAGTGCCATACTTATCCTCTCTTCTGTTCCTCTCTCAGACGTTCCACAAAATCCTTCAGCCGTCCCAGCGCGATCTTCAGATTTTCCAGCGAGTATGCATAAGAAATACGAAGGAAGCCTTCCCCGCAGTCTCCAAATGCAGTTCCCGGAACCACTGCAACCTTCTCTTCCTGAAGGAACCTCTCTGCAAACGCTTCCGAGGTCATACCAAATTCTTTGATACACGGGAAGACATAAAATGCTCCGTAGGGTTCAAAGCACTCAAGCCCCATCTCACGAAATGCATGCATCAGATAGCGGCGTCTCTGGTCATAGGCTTCCCGCATCCTTTCCACATCCCCGTCTCCGTTGCGCAGCGCCTCTACAGCCGCATACTGACTGGTGGTCGGGGCACACATGATCGCAAACTGATGGATCTTGGTCATCTGTTCAATGATCTCCTTCGGACCGCATGCATATCCAAGTCTCCATCCTGTCATGGCATATGACTTGGAAAATCCATTGATCAGGATCGTCCGCTCCCGCATTCCAGGAATACCGACTATGGAGACATGCTCCTCCTTATAACTGAGCTCGCTGTAGATCTCATCGGAGAGCACAAAAATATCCTTCTCGATAATAACCTCTGCGATCTCCTCCAGATCCTTTTGCTCCATGATGGCGCCGGTAGGATTGTTCGGAAACGGCAGCACCAGAAGCTTTGTCCGATCTGTGATCGCTTCCCGGAGTTCCCGGGCTGTCAGACGGAATTCATTCTCCGCTTTCAGTTCAATAATGACAGGTTTTCCGCCTGCCAGTACAGCACACGGCTCATAGGATACGTAGCTTGGCTGGGGGATCAGAACCTCTTCTCCCGGATTCAGCATCGCACGCATGGCAAGGTCAATGCCTTCACTTCCTCCAACCGTCACAAGCACTTCATCATTATGATCATAATCCACATGAATCCGCCTCTGAAGATATCTGGATATCTCCTCCTTCAGCTCCTTCAGTCCCGCATTGGAAGTATAGAAGGTTCTTCCCTTTTCAAGAGAGTAGATGCCCTCATCCCTGATATGCCAGGGTGTATCAAAATCCGGCTCTCCAACGCCCAGAGAGATCGCATCCTTCATCTCACTTACCAGATCAAAAAACCTCCGGATTCCTGACGGCTTAATATTCACGATGGTTTCAGATAAGGGATTTCTCATGGGGTAATCATCATCCTTTCATCTTTTGCAGGGTGGACCATGACAGAACCGTGATCCTTATACTTTTTGAGAATAAAATGTGTAGCTGTACTCAATACAGATTCCTGCGGGGACAATTTTCCGGAAACAAACTGTGCCACGTCACGCATGGTCTTTCCTTCAATCATGACCATAAAGTCAAAACCGCCGGAAATCAGATAAACACAGTCTACCTCCGGGTAATTGTAGATACGCTCTGCAATCTTGTCAAAGCCCTGGCCTCTCTGGGGAGTCACCTTCACCTCGATCAGTGCAGTCACCTTCTCGGAACCGGTCTTCTCCCAGTCGATCAACGTATGGTATCCGCAGATCACTCCTTCCTTTTCCATCTGAGCGATCTCATTGGCGATCATCACTTCATCTGTCCCGAGAAGAATCGCAAGATCCTTCAGATCCACACGACTGTTGCGTTCAATATAGGTTAAAATCTTCTCTCTCATTTTTTCACCCTCTATTCATAAATTTTATACAGTTCATCCGTTTTCGGCCGTTCCAGATAAGCAGTATCCTCACCGTTCACAACCTTCTTTGCCTTTCCTTCCACACAGCGTCCAATGAGCGCCGCCCGAATTCCCGCCTTTTCCAATTCCCGAACCAACCCGCGTCCGTCCGGTGCCGTCATCAGCATACAGCCGCTGGATATGAGCTGATAGGGATTCAGCCGGAAATATTCGCAGATCTCAATGGTCTCCTGGCGGACAGGAATTGCCTTCAGATCAATCTCAAGTCCGATGCCGGACGCTTCTGCCAGTTCCCAGAGGGCTCCGTAGATCCCTCCTTCTGTCACATCATGCATAGCACTGACACCGGACTTCACGGCGATCTCCGCCTCCGGCACGACCGAAAGAAACCGGTCAAAGCCCTTCGCCTCTTCCACAAAAGGAGCAGAAAAGAAGCCCTTCAGCTCTTCTTCTTTTTCTTTTGCAATAATGGACGTTCCTTCGATACCGATCCATTTGGTGACGATCACATCGTCTCCCACAGAGGCGCCGCCGGTCGTTACCAGCCGGTCCTTTTTGACCTTTCCGACTCCCGTCACCGTAATCAGCGGCTGGTTCACCGCTGCAGTGATCTCTGTATGTCCTCCCATCACCTGTATATGCAGCTGCTCACAGGTATATTCCACCTCCTGCATCAGCTGCCGGATCAACGGCTCGTCCGCTTCAGGCGGAAGCAGGACTGTCAGCAGGACACCTACCGGCTCCGCTCCCGAACTGGCAAGATCATTCGCCGTGATCTGGATGGCAAGAGATCCCATATTCTTATCTGTTCCCGTAATCGGATCCGTGGACAGGACGAACACCTCATCCGGGGCAAGCTGCACGACTGCACAGTCCTCGCCCACTCCGGCTCCTACCAGAACCTCTTCCCTCTTTGTATGAATCTGTTTAAATACCGCCCGTTTCAGAATCGTCTCGGGCACTTTTCCTATTTCCATAGCATCCTCTTATTGCGCAGGTGCAGCCGTTGACAGAAGCGGTGCAATATTTGCATCCGCAAGCGCTTCATCCTGTAATGCGATCGCTGCACGCAGATTTTCAGACAGCACAGGGTCACCTGCCGTTCCATAGGTCACCACCCGGTTGCCTCCTCTATATGTACTCTTATTTACCTTGACCCGCTCTGTCTGCACACCATCTACTTTTACCACCTTGTACAGCTCTGCCACATAACCGCTGCTCGCCCTGGTCTCCGTACGATATCCCAGCGGCTGTCCCGGATCCTCTGTCAGCACCGTAGTTCCCGGAGTCTCGCTGACCTTCACACTCTCAAAAGAGATCGTTCTGTTGTCTGGTCTGGTCTCTTTTCCGTATATATTAAATGTAACCTTTTTATCCTCCGTGGTATAGCCCTCTATGTAGATCGGATAATCCGTGGAGTTGACAAACTTAAAATCCTTATAGGTTCCTGCAATCGCCGCATCCTCAGACAAATCCACATAGCTTACCGTCATGGAATGGGGAGACCGCTCCACCACCTCCAGCTCCGCCCGCAGAACCGCATTGTACAAAGTGGTCGATACCTGACAGATACCGCCTCCCATACTGTCCACCACTTCTCCGTTCAGATAGGAGCCTGCCATGGCATAGCCATTCTCCTCCGTGAAAGGAGCCACTACCTCATAGGTAGAGAACTGTTCCCCTGGATAAAGCACTGTACCATCGATATGCTTTGCCCCGCTGTTAACATTCAGGCTTCTCTTGGAACCGGATGTCTTAAAGCTGGTACTGAAGGTTCCCAGAAGATCCTGCACATAGGCAAGCTCCTCTGCACTTCCCTCCGGCTCTGTCACTTTTGTGCTGAGCTGCAGCACTTCACTGCTGCCGGCGGTCCGCTCCCCTGCCAGATACTCCATAATAATATCCGCCGAAGCATCCACATCCAGTACAACGCCCTGCTTTCCGGCCACGAATTCAAACGTTCCGTTACTGCGGCTGAGAGATGCATTCTGAGCTTCTGCATCATATTTGGTGCACTCCTCTTCCACGAAAGCCCTCACAAGGGTCTCATCCGCGTTCCATCTCAGAGCAAATACTTTTCCGCCTTTCTGTACGTCCTTCTGATCCTTATAACGCTTTACCACATTTCCGGTACGCCCGACTCCCAGCGCTTCGTCCACAACCTCGTCGTTAGAGTATGCGACCCCGAATTCAGAAAGGCTCACCTTGACCACTTCTTCACCGATACCAAGAGATATCTCCTGCTCTCCCAGCTGCTTCTCATAAGACTCCAGCGCAGCAAGGGCCTCTGACCTCGTCATATTGGAGACATCCACCTGATCGATCATGATTCCCTTCAGGATCGTGTCCTCCTTTGCAAAGGCAGTCGTTCCCACGCACAGCAGCAAAACCACCCCTGTGCATAATCTACTCAGATATTTTTTCATATTTTCTCCTCATTCTCTCCTATGCAGCGGCAGACAGCAGCAGCGGAAGCACCATTGCCACGATCAAAACCACCACGATCACTGCTGCGATCCTTCTTCTTGTCTTCTCATGATACATCTTCATCTCTCTACATCCTTTCTAGCGCATGATCCTGCCATACTGTAAAATAATCTGGTCGATCATACGGGAAGCTTCACTTTTCGTCATATCCTCTATGCGGATATTTGTTTCTATTCTATGATATTTCAGCAAATCATTCAAGTATCCTTTTTGGGAATTTGTGATCGGACTCTGTTTTTTCGCAGCATAGGTCAGTTTCCGCAGCAGAAATGCTTCCGGATCCTGTTCCCCGAATTCCTCCCACAGCTTCCACAAAATCTCATGCGCTGACAGCGCGTCATCCAATGCCCGGTGAGAACTGCCCGGATCCACCTGGTAATGGGCACACATGGCAGTCAGTGTCCTGGAGGGAATGTCCGGCAGCACCCTGCGGGCAATTTTCAGTGTATCCAGCGCCTCCTTCTCAAAAGCAAGCCCCTGATTCACCGCTGCCTGCTTCAAAAATCCATAGTCAAACTGTACATTATGCCCCAGAATCGGAAGCTCCCCGCAGAATTCCACCAGCTCCCGGATGGCGTCCTCGCCCTTCTTTCCCGTCTTCTGCATCTCGTCCGTGATGCCGGTCAGCTCCTGTATCCGCCAGGGAATCGGCACCCCCGTATCGATCAACGTTCCATAGGTCTCTGCGACCTTTCCGCCCTGTACCTTTGCCGCTCCAATCTCGAGCACCTTATCTCTCGCCGGATTCAGTCCCGTTGTCTCCACATCCAGCGTCACATAATCGTATATCATTTCTTCTTATATTCCTTACAGTATTTTGTCAGGAAGCACTGTTCACACTTCGGGCTCCTCGCCGTACATATAGTCCTTCCAAATGTAATAATATGAATATTCCAGAGAATCCAATGATCCTTCGGAAGCTTCTTCATCAGATCAAATTCAATCTTCACCGGATCCTCTTCCTTGGTGAGCCCCAGCCTTCCGGATATCCGTTTTACATGCGTATCGACTACCACGCTGGGTTCATGGTAAATATTACCGCGGATCACATTCGCCGTCTTCCGCCCCACACCCGCAAGAGTGGTCAGTTCCTCCAGATCCTTCGGAACCTCTCCCTGATAAGTATCCAAAAGCCTTCTGGTACAGGCGATAATATTCCGCGCCTTATTCTTATAGAACCCGGTTGGTTTAATATCCTGTTCCAGCTCTTCCAGATCCGCCCCGGCAAACTTTTCCAGCGTGTCATACTTCCGGAACAGGTCAGCAGTCACAAGATTCACTCTGGCATCTGTACACTGAGCGCTCAGCATGGTAGCGATCAGAAGCTGCCATGCCGTCTCATAATTCAGATAGCACACATACTCTGTTCCATATTCCCGATCCAAAAGCTCCAGTATCTCTTTGGTCCTCTTTGTCACTTCAGCACCTCCACTCCTGCTTCATTGGTCAGCGGGCTGCGCCTGCTGTAATCAAACAGCACAAACATTGGTCCATCCTCCAGCTCAAATACCTCAATATGCACCTGACGCCCGTAGATCCTTGCGTACTCCTTCAACTGTTCTTTATACTTTCCGGTGTCCGCCGCAAATTCCGGACGACTCTTCAGGTTCTCTCTTGCATAAAGATCGTACACCATACACTGATCGTACAGCCTCTCCGTCCAGCCCTTCCTGTGCAGGAACTCCCGCAGGATCTCATACCTTGCCATCCGCGAATGACTGACCGCATGATATCCCTCCGTCTCATAGTATACTGCAAGCTCCCTGAAAAAAGCAAAAGGAGATTCATACCTTTCCAAAAGCTTCTGAAGTGTCTGTTCAAACTGATGGCTGTTATAATAGACCTCCACCATCTCCTCCACGCCCTTCAAAAGCAGGATCTCTTCATAACTGATCCAGTTCGTGGAAAACACCTCATAGGGCGGCTGCCCATGATAAACAATCCCGTATTCAGAGGCATCCCTGTGCATCTTTGCACCCTTCAGCACTTTCAGGAAGCCAAGCTGAAGCTGTTCCGGCTCCATACGGAACACATGGTCAAAGGATCTCTGAAAGCTCTCCAGATTCTCTCCAGGAAGCCCTGCGATCAGATCCAGATGCTGGTGGATATTTTCAAAGCCCTTCACCCGGCTTACCATCTCCGAAAGCTTTTCCAGATCCATGGTCCGGTCGATCCTGCGGACAGTATCCGGATTGGTGGACTGCACCCCGATCTCCAGCTGGATCAGCCCCGGACGCATCCGACTCATAAGCTCCAGCTCCTCCTCCGTGATCAGATCTGCTGCAATCTCGAAGTGAAAGTTCGTCACACCATTATCATGCTCTGTCATCCAGCTCCACAGCTCCCTTGTCCGCGCCGGATTACAGTTAAAGGTCCTGTCCACGAATTTCACCTGAGGAATCCGTTCCTCCAGAAAACGCCCCAGTTCCTGCTTTACCAGTTCCATGCTCCGATACCTGACCCTCTTATCTATAGAAGAAAGACAGTAACTGCATCGAAAAGGGCATCCCCTGCTGGATTCATAATAGATGATCTTATTCTTAAATTCGAAAAAGTCTTCATATGCAAAAGGAATCTCATCCATATCCACCGGCGCCGCATCCGGATTCTCACGGATATTTCCCTCTGCATCCCGGAAGGTAAGTCCCTCGATCCCGTCAAGTGTGCCTGTTCCTTCTATATAATAGGCTGCAAGCCTCCGGAAAATATACTCTCCTTCTCCCCGCATCACTCCGCACACCTGCGGATATTCCTTCAGAAAATCCGCCGCATCATAGGACACCTCCGGTCCTCCTGCCCAGAGCTTTACTCCCGGAAGTATCTTCGGAAGCTCTTCCAGTAACTCTCCGATGATTCTCCGGTTCCATATATAACAGGAAAATGCGACCACATCCGGCTTTCGTCTGTAAATGTCTCCCAATATCTCGTCCTGCTGCTGATTGATCGTATATTCTCCGATCTCAACCTGCGCTCCCCAAGAGCGGGTAACCGCCTTTAAGCTGTACACCGCCAGATTAGAATGGATGTATTTTGCATTGACTGCCGCCAGCAATATTTTCATATACGCCTCCGCCTTTCTCCGGTCATATTCTCCTCTTTATCTGCGCTCATTTTAACACATCCAAACCAGATTGCAACTTTCTTTCACTTTTGTTTCGTATTTCTTTCGTATTTTTAGAAATCCTTTATCTCGCCGCCACACTTTCGTCACAATTGCCTGATATTATAATACTCGTAACAGGAACACATCAGTATTTCATTCATAACACTTTAGGGGGCTTCCCAAAAGCCCCCACTCCCTCGAATTTACAGGCTTTTGCAGATGCAGAAGCCTTTTATTTTTTCTGATCTTGCGTCAGATCCATTACTTGAAATATCAGCTGCACTCCATGTACATAGTCTTGTATTTATGGTATCATGTAAACAGACATTATACCAAGGCACCGGCAAAGCCATTGATATGCAGATGGTGCAGAAGAATAAGCCTGACTTCACTGTCAACACTATATTCATGAAAGGATGTGTTCTCATGCCATTACTCAAAGGTGATACTTATACCATTGAAGATATCTATGAACTGCCAGAAGGAACCAGAGCAGAGCTGATTGACGGTCATATCTATTATAT
>JAHABX010000028.1 GCA_018376135.1 Clostridiales bacterium
TTCTCCTCCTTGACTGCTAATCCTAATTCTTCATGAAAATATGACAAAGATGAGAAAGCATATCTACGGCAAAATTCCTTCAAATGAAGCTTTCTTTTTCCGCTTATATGCGCTGTATAATCCTCTATATATTTTAGTGAATCCTTCTTGATTTTCCAGGTATTTTATATCTTTGATAATAACAATCCAAACAAAATAATTATGCATTTGAAACAACAGACAAGCATATGCTCTCTGCCTTTTCTGCAGTATCTCCACACAAGGAGGATTGGGATATGCGTTATAAAAATGTTCTGTCAATCTCAAAATTTGACAATCGTTTTTTGATAAAATCATTTTTCTCCTTAACGTAAAAACGAGAGGCTTTCACCTCTCGTATCTTCATCGCTCGGTCAATTTTTATTTTACCGTCCTGTCAGAACCGTCACAGGACTCATCATTGATGAAGAAGAACATCCCTGTTCTTAATTATATTGTACTCATAAAAAAAACTTTTTTACAACCACTTTTTTATAATTCTAATATAATTTTTCTTCTTCATCTATAGATGCTTCAAACGAGATACCTTTATTATATGTGGCATCTTCATTTATTGCAAATGTTTTTCCCTGTCTTTGTTTTATTTGTTTTCCCTTCCCTCAGAGGATGCCGAAAAATACCTTTCCCAGTATTGGAAAACTTAAAGATAGGTAAAACCACAGCCCGCCCCGCTACACGCGAGACGGGCTGTACTCTCGCATTACCTTCTACTGTTTTGCATTTGCCGCTTCCACTGCAGCAATGTCTTCCTGCGGAATACGTACACCTATAACAACTATGATTATATTAATTACGGTAAAAATCAGTCCTGTATAAAATACAAACTTCAAATCTCCCGTAATTCCGACCAGTACACCAACTATGGCGACAAAAATTGTAGCCATACCAGTTCCGGAAAATGTGTACATACCCTGTGCTGTTGCGTACTCTTCTTTTGGAAGACCATACTGGAAAAAAGGAGTCAGACAGGTCTGTGTAATTGCATTTCCAACGCCACCAAGCGCCGAACCAATCCACACCTGAATCAAAGAAGATGTGGGCTGCAGCAGGCTGAACAGCAGCAATGCCGAAAAAGTACAGATACTGCCAATAACTGCCATGATCCTGACATTCTTTACAAAATTCTTTGATAAAATACTTCCCAGGAACAGACCGCAGACAGTAATAACAATTGTAGATGGAATTGTCGTTGTGGAGCCCATTGTTGCGGAAGTATTCATTACATAAAGAAGATAATTCAGCAAATACCCGGATGCACATGTAGAAAATACTACAACCATACAATTACTGAAAAAGGCGGTCCTAAAACGCCTGTACTTAAAGATTCTCAGCGGAACTGTTGGATTCGGATGCCTGTTGGAATGTTTAACAAGCAGCACCGCAAAAATAATTACCATTACAGGAAGCACCAGACCAACTCCCACCCACGGAATCAGACTGCCTGAAAGTCCGGTCCACAATACAAATGCGAAGATCATAACTGCAAGATAGATCCAGCCAACAACATCAAACTGTATCGCATCTTTCCGCTTCATATTAGGAAACGCAATACAAATAATCGCAAATGCAAAAATGTAGAACGGAATCCAAAGCAGGAAAGAAATCCTTGGGATTCCTGCATCGACGAGCGCACCCGCGACCGGAGGTCCTATCAAAGACCCAATCGCATTAAATGTTGCAATGTAACCATAGTATTTCATTGTCTTAGATCGATCAAACACTGTTGCAACAAGAACAAACGGAGCTGTTATAACAAGTCCGCTTCCGAATGACCCTAATGTCTGCCATACTGCCAGTGCATATACATTAAAAGTAAACTGTATAGCCACTCGGGACAGCAGCATTAATGCCGCACCGGTAAGCATAATATACTTGTTTCCAATTTTCGCACTGAGCGCTCCAACAGCCGGCAGAGAAACCATCATACCTGCTGAGCCGAGTGCCGCAAGCAATCCATAAAGAGCGTAACCATCGATGGTTTTCAAAAGTGGTGCAAGTGCAGTATTTCCTCCATAACTGAACAACTGCGAGCCTGTACACAAAACCAATACGGCTGTCAAAAACAAACCTTTACTTTTTATTTTGAGCTGCATACCCTTCCCCCCTGTATCATTCGAAAAACTTAATCTGCAATCTGCGGAACTGTTGTAAAAGCCTGGGTGCCGTCATCTACCAGAATATCAATGCCATTGATATAAGCCCCGTCTGCACTGCACAGAAAATCAACGAGATTCGCTATTTCATAGGCATTGCCATAGCGTCCCAAAGGCATCGTAGCAATTTCGCCTGCGATGCGATCCGGCTCAGCCTCAATAAGCGCACAGTGCATCGGTGTAAGAATACGACCCGGAGCAATCGTATTTATCCTCCAGCCTTTTTTTCCAAAACGTCCAAGGTTCATATCGCAATATCTTTTTGCAAAAAGCTTGCTGAACATATATGCCCGTCCAGGCTGACCTCCCGAGAGCAGTAAAAGCTTTTCCTCAATATGCTCTCGATCACTGATTACAGAATCAAAAACATCTTTCATTGAATCCGGCACTACCGGCATCAGATAATTTGAGGATGAAGTAAGACAGACGACAGAACCTCCTCTCTTACCCAATACCGGATAAAAATTTTCCAATACATTCAACGTCCCTAAAGCATTTACACGCATAATAGCATCTGCTCCGGCTGCAGGATCAAGCTTTGCAACTATTATGGGGGAAATACCGGCTGTATGAAAAATATTTTTTATTGTTCCCAGGGCGGCAGCCTTCTCTGCTGCCGCCTTTACCTGTTCCACATTCGTAACATCTACCGCAATCCCATGAGCATCTATATTCTGACGCTTCAAAATTTCCACGGATTCCTTAAGACTTTCTTCTTTTGTATCACACAAAAGAACAGCTCCGCCATGACGTCCAAGAACTGCAGCTGTGGCAAACCCCATACCGCCACATCCACCGGTAATGACAGATACATCTTTCACCAAAACACCCCCAATACAACTGTAAATTATTCACCTATCTCTTTTCCGGTATAGTCAATCTCTACGCGCATACAATGGTTTGTATCACATGCAAACAAAATGGCTTCTCTGATTTTTTCAAACGGAAATACATGAGTGACTACTCCCTCAAAATCAAGCTTCTTTTCTGTCAGCATACGTATCACATTTCTGAAATCCGGTTCCGCAAATCCACTTCCACAAACCATATTCTGCAGGCCAAATACCATTTTCTGCGCATTTACTGTAATATTACGGCGATGAACACCAAGCATTACCATGGTTCCTCCGAGTTTCAGAATACGCATTGCCTGTTCCAATAACGTTGGTTCAATAGAGGATGCTTCCATGCTTCCTGCGCAATCAAAAATATAATCAGCCGCAGAACCCATGCCATAGACACAATACGCAGATCCGGTACACTCACAGGCTTTTTTCTCCCATCCTTTCTCACTGCTGTTTACAGCATGAAATCCCTGTTTACGCATCAACTCCAAACGATACTCGGAGCGATCAACAAAAGTAATATTTCCGAAGGGAAGACCACGGTCAACCAGACGCGCAGCAACACCAAAGCCGATCACTCCTGCTCCCAATATCATGACCACTGTCTTATCCGTAACGTCCTTTACTGTGTCTGCACCATGTGCAGCAACGGACAGCGGCTCAATGATTGCCGCCTCCTTATTTGAAATACGATCATCCAGCTTCCACAGGTTGTAATCCTCTTTTGCGTTCGTAATATAGATATACTCTGAAAATCCACCCAGATAACCCGCTTTACGCGGATTCGGAGTTGCCTTGATCGGATATGGAGCAATCCGGTCACCAACCTTAAGATCTGTTACATTCCTGCCTGCATATGCAATCTCACATACAACTTCATGACCAAACTCCGTATGAGGCGGAAGGTAGTGCATCTCGCCCCCATTAAGCCAGGTATCCGTATCAGACCCACAGATGCTGGCAACAAGATTTTTCACAATAATATCATTGTCACCGACTTCCGGCATTTCCATTTCCTCAACTGTAAAATATTTCTGCCCGTTGTAAATCAATCCCTGATATTTCATAGAAACGCCTCCTGAATCTCTGCCTGCATATTTTACACATAAGAAATGGCAACCTTATGAGCCACGTCAAAATGACCATGCATTTCAAAGGCTTCATTTATTTTGTCAATCGGATATTTCTGTGTAATAAGCCTGGAGATATCCGTGCCCTGCCGGCAGCAATCCATAATATCTGCAAAGGCTTTGTCAAGCGGCAGGAATCCACATCCCTTAATCCACTGCTGATTGTAACAAATGCTTACAGCATCGATGGTCACAGGCTTAATATGTACACCTACGATAGAAAGAGTGGCGCCATATCCGGCATACTTTGTAAAGTAATCAATGGATGGCTGTTTCCCAATACAATCGAAGAAGAAATCCGCGCCGCAGCGCATTCCGCCATAGCCGCCACGCTCTCCAAAGGCAGCTTTCAGTACCGCCTCAACGTCTTCTTCCTGAGGATTGCAGGTCAGCAGACCATACTGTCTGGCATTTTTAAGGCGGAAATCAGAAAAGTCAATCATCATTACCTTTTCTGCGCCATAATACTTCAGCATAATAGCAGTCGAGAGTCCGATGATACCCGAACCAACAACCACACCACTTTTTCCCTTCGGATTCATACTGTAGGCCGCTTTGCACCCAACAGAAAAGGGTTCCAGTAAAACCAGATTTTCCAGCCCGACGCTCTTATCCAGCTTTATAACACTTGGCTGCTGACGACCAACATACTGACCTTCCATCGTGAACTTCGGAAGTACCAGATATTCAGAATAACCGCCAACAGTTGCCATACGGTGATGATCCTGATAAGCATATCCAAGATTCGGGAACACCCAATCTCCGACCTCAACACCCTTGACATTCTTTCCAATTGCAACGACTTCACTTACCATCTCATGACCAAACTCATAATCTGTCCACATCATATGCTTATCTGCATCACCATGTACATAACCGTCCCAGTCAGCCCCACAGATAGTAGCCATAAGATTTTTTACAATCACTTCATCATCACCTGGTTTATCCGGTAATGTTTTTTCTATTATTTCTATATTTCCAGGTCCGCGAAAAATTGATGCTTTATAGGTTTTCCCCATATGTTCACCCTCCTTTAACTTTTCTGTCCACCTGTATCACTAAATAAATACCTTATCCGTCAGAACAGCTTCAAAATTATGAAGAAGAACCTTATCTCCAATTTTAACTTTGGAATTATCAACGAGAGCATATCCTATGTTCTTATCCAGGCAATAGCTGTAGGTTACTTTCGTAACACGCCCTACCTCTTCTCCGCCATACATAACAGGGGTTCCTGGTCCTCCGAGATTTTTCGCAGGAATAAAAATATCCTCTTCGTCCACAGTGAACCCTAGAAGGGTACGTTTTGCGCCTTCTTCTTTCACTTTCAACAAAGCTTCTTTTCCTATAAATTCTTTTTCCCAGTTAATGTTCTTATCAAGACCAACCTCGAGAGGATTTGTCCAGTGAATATCGCACATCAGATAGAATCCCTTCTCCGTCGGCAGTGTCCAAACCATAATCTGGATATCAGTGACTTCCTTCATGCCAAATTCAGCTTCTGCTGCACGCAGTTTTTCTACAACAGCTTTGCTGTTCTCCGGTGCACAGTAAATCTCATATCCAAGCTTCTCCCCCGTAAAACCACCACGATTAATTTTCACGGGAATGTCACCAATTTTATTATCCAGGATCTGGAAAAACTTCTGACCATCAACAGATGTTTCCAGTAAAGAATTCAAAACTTCTTTAGATTTTGGTCCCTGTACCGCATACATATCCCACTGAGCAGTTATATTCTTATATGCAGCCTTCCTGTCTCCCTTATGCTCATCGAACCACGGGATCATACGTTTTGCATACAAGGTAGAAACCCAATATACACCTTCCTCCACCTGCATGATTACAATATCATCGATAATCTGACCTTTTTCATTCAGCATGGTCGTATAACGGTCACGTGTAACTCCCAAGGTCATAATATTATTAGGAACCATATAATCCAGGAAAGCAGCAGCATCTTCTCCGGTTACTTCAACAAGCTGATGGGTATAGAGATACCATCCGGCGGTTTCACGTACAGCCATATGCTCAGAACGCTTCATGGCGTCATTTTTATATACATTTTTGTACATATCTTTAATCCTTTCCAATTTTATTTGACCGGGTTATTAACGGCAGAACTGATCAATTTTCTTACCAATATGAATGCGGTATACATTTTCTCCAATATCCTCTGTATCTTCCCAGCAGGACCATTCCGGACTGATCAGCGTCTTGGACATCCCATACCAAAATGCATTATACGCTGTGGTGAGGCTGTTAAGCTTACGGTCAAAATACTTCCTGTCTATCTCATAAATAACCGTTTCCTTATTGAATTCTACCGTTTCATATGGACATCGGATTGCCTGAAGCATTACTTCAATATATCCTCCAAGCAGACGTCCGTCATCCACCTCAGACGGTGCTCCAAGCCAGCTTCGAAGACCTGCAATTGCAAAAAATTCCGTCCACATTGCCTTTCCTGCTGCTTCAAACACACAGGTAATTACATTATCTACATGCTCCTGCGTATACATGCCCGCTTTGACCAGCTGGTTGATCGGATTGATACAATAATCTGCTCCCAGCGGATAATCGACTGCTCCATTGACGTAATCTTCTGTAGAAGTAATCTCCTGGCACATACCATTCCGATATTTGTAATCACACTCTCCACGTAAATGCTGTGGCTCCTTCAGCATCTCTTCTCTGGGAGTAAACTTGATCTGATCAGCAGTTGCAATCGGGCCAAGATTATCCCATATTTTTTCCCTCTTTGGCATAGGATATTTTTTACGGTTTTCACAAATCACACGACAGTGAAGATCGCCGCAGCCGCGGGCTTCAACCATATTGTATTCACAGTCAGGACCATACGCACGCCCAATCTCTTCCAGTGATGCTGTCGATACACGACAGATCTCAGATCCCATAATATCCCATGGACAGGCATCCAGCTCTTTTTCCACACGGTATGTACCAAAATCATTTACACGTCCCTGCATCAGCAGACGTTCATCTCCTGAATCACCAAAAGCTCCCGCACGAAAGCCTCCCAGATTTCCGTCAGCACCACAGAAAAATGGATGGAGAAAATGATTCTCCGCATGCAAATCTCGATAAAGCTGATTGGGACCTGCCGGCATATGATTAAACACATAGTTTTTTATACCCACGTCAGTTTTACACATAAGATCAACTCTCTGCTCATAATCAGGAATGAGAATTCGCAGTACCTCCTGATACAAAGCTCCGATCATCGCATGATGCCGACATGCAAAATGATAAGCATCATGGTATGATACAAGTTTGTTCCACGGTGTCTGAACAGCAGGATACGCAGGTAATGCACCTGCACCAACTTCTTTTGGTATCCGATCATCAATTTTGTTGCTCATAGTCATCTCTCCTAACCTTTCTTTATTTTTGATTCTGCAGCCGCAGAATCTTGTTATATATATTCTTACATATATGTTGTTTTCTGAAAATCCTTTTAAATATACGTAATTTTGCGAATATTCCCCTACACTTTTTAAAATACCGGCTTTTTCATTTCAGCAAAAAAATCCGTTACAGACATCAAACTATCTGTAACGGACTTCTTTTATATTTACTGTTTATCTCTGAGTGGAGGAAAGCTTCTTTCCTGATTTTCTTTTACATCTAACTCTCTGATTTTTAAAATCAGAGATAATTGAAGACGCGAATCAGCGTTTTTTAGATCCATTCCCAAAAGAGTCTCTATATTTTTAAGGCGCTCCACCAGCGTACTCCGATGCACATAAAGCTCCCTCGCTGTCTGCGCCATATTCATATTATTATCAAGATATACCTTCAAAGTTTCAATATAGCTTGTCTGCGACACAACATCATGCTTATAAAGTCTGGTCAGTCCCGGCGGCATCAGACAGCTTAACGGAAGTTCTCCCACACATCCGAAAACCATATAGCGAAGCACATACTCTGCAAAATGACGCATCCGTCTGTCAGGATTCATCATTTCACCCATTTCCAGCGCAATAGAAGCTTCTCTGTAATAATACCGGGCATTCAAAATTTTATAAAATGGATAGCTGATGCCTGCGATCAGATCCATATTCTGTAAAAACAGCTGCACTTTTTCAGTGTCCATTTCCCCCTTCAAAAATACCACAACACATCCATCATATTCAAAGCAAAGGCTCTCCGGAAATTGCGTCTCTATCTGCGTAATAAGATACTCCATTGGAATTTTAGGTGCCGAGTGAATCGTCTTTGCAATTTTGAGACAAATATACTGTTCTGCATTTTTATTAATGCTCATCTGCTTTTTCCAGTTTGTACTGACCGGCATTCCGTTCAGCAGATTCTTTATTTCCTTTACCAAAGGATTCCTGAATCTGGATACTGTTGATTTTAAATTTCCAAAAGCTCTCTCCAGGTGTCTGCGCAAATAATCTCCCAAAAGAGGATCCGAATCATGATAAGGACGAATTGCAAAAAGAATCGTAACTACACCTACAAATTTTTCATCACAATACAGATTGGAAAAATAAGCCTGTACCGTTCCATCCGAAGCGGTGCTGACCATAGATTCATGCGTATCCCGGCTGGCTTCAACACCTGTAATACTGCTGAAATAATTGTTTATGGGATACATGCAATTACTGTCCGGACGATACTCTGCCAGTTCTTCCCTTGTATCAATGGAACGGCTCCATGCAATATAATGAAAATCTTCATCCATAATTCGGATCGGATTCTCAAATATATGGTCACTGGCATTGATCATCTCCTGCAGACTTCCCTTGCTTAAACTGATACCGGAAAGCTCTTCATCCCATTGATCATATTTATCAAAAATGTCCTGAACCATATTAAACACTGCAAATATATCCTCTTCACCATCAACCAGACATACACAGCACTTTCCATTGTTATAATAGGCAGAAGACGGATATCCTCCAACACAGATCAGCAGCACGCCTGTTTCTATATAAGGAATATCCGGCAAATGATTTGCCATTGCAATATATAAATGATCCTTTAAAAACGCTTCGTCTTCAATATATAACTTCGGGCGTAACAGATGCAGGCTGTTAACGCGAACGCCAAAATAACGGAACTTTAATTTCTGAGCTAAATTGTCAAAGATGATGTCTTCGCTTAATAACATAAGTTTTCTCCTCTGTATATTAAAAATGTACAGTTACAGTATAACAGAATTATATATTTTATACCACCTTTACCAATACCGCGTTCAAAACCCGTCGCTTTTGTTGGGTTTTTGACCAAAAAATCCAACTATTATCAGGATTGTTCCAACATAATTTCAGACATAAAATAGAAGTAACGAAATAACAAATTCAGGAGGGGTTACGATGGATCTACAGAATATTTTCGGACTTAGCGGAAAAAATGTTTTTATCACCGGTGCCGGATCCGGCATGGGAAAGGCTGCTGCCCGCTTATTGGTTTCCTTAGGGGCAAAAGTCTATGCAACAACGCGGCGCAAACCTCTGGACTTCACCGTCGAAAAAGAAATAAAGGTTGCCGACCTAGGACAGCCCGATGAACTGGAAAACCTGATGAAAGAGCTTCCTGATGAGCTTGAAGCTATATTTCTCTGCCATGGCATAGCTAATGCTCCCGGAAATACCAATGCCTTACAGGTTAATCTTACAAACTTTTTCAGTTTCAAAGTTCTTACAGAAGGTCTGCTGCCCCGAATCACAGACGGTGGTTCTGTAACCTTCATTTCTTCTGATGGAGGACAGCATTGGCGGAAAAATATTGCCGCCTGTCAGGAAGTCATTGCCTGCAAAAGCTGGAAAGAAGCAGTTACCTGGTACGAAGCGCATCCGGAAAAAACAAACGGCGGTTATGTCTTTTCAAAAGAATGTCAGCATGTATATGTCATGAGTAAGGTATGGGCACCGGAGTTTATAGACAGAAAAATCCGACTGAACTGTATCTCTCCCGGAATGACAAAAACCGGATTAAATGATGATTTTAATCGTGCTGTTATGGCAGATGGCTGTGATCCAGCCGTTGGACAGACCATTTTAGAGAAATATTTTCTTTCTCCCTGGAATGGACATTGGGCGGCACCTGAAGAAATGGGCTATCCTATGGTCGTTTTAGGCAGCCGAATCTGCAGTTATATAAGCGGACAGATTGTGTACATCGATTACGGAACCGCAAGCGTAAATGAATTCAAAAATCTCACAGACAATTTATAGACACCATACTGATTTGTACTTTCAGAAAACCACAGCCCGCCCCGCTATACGCGGGGCGGGCTGTACTTATACCTATATCTCTTATCCCTTTACACTCAGTCGAACCAGTGCTCTCTGAAGCTTGGCTTCTGCCATCTTATATTCCTTATCTGTCAGACCGCCCTTTTCCAGCAGAGTCTCCGCCCGCTTTTTCGCAGCGGCCGCTCTGGTGGCATCGATATCCTCCTGCCACTCCCAGGTGGTAGCCAGCAGACGGCAGGTGCCGTCCATCACAGAAAGCATTCCTCCGATACATGCCGCATCACGTCTGGTTCCGTCCTCCATAACCACATGTGCTTCGCCCATGCCCAGTGCCGTGCAGAAATTACTGTGCCCGGCAAGGACTGCCAGATCTCCTGTCATTCCTCTGCATACCACACGCACCACATTGTCTTCAAAAAGCAGACCGTCCGGTGTTCCGATTCGTAATGGAAATGTCCTCATAGACAGCCTCCTTTACACTTTCTTGGCTTTCTCGAAAACCTCATCGATGGTTCCTGCAAACAGGAAGCAGCTTTCCGGAACGTCATCACATTCACCGTCAAGAATCATCCTGAATCCACGCAGTGTCTCTTTCAGAGGAACATACTGTCCCGGCATACCGGTGAACTGCTCTGCCACAGAGAAGCTCTGGGACAGGAAACGCTGCACCTTACGCGCACGGTTAACCGTCTTCTTATCATCCTCTGACAGCTCATCCATACCCATGATGGCAATGATATCCTGAAGCTCCTTATAGCGCTGCAGAACTCTCTGTACTGCACGGGCAATCTCATAATGCTCGTTTCCCACAACCTCCGGAGAAAGGATACGGCTGCTGGACTCCAGCGGATCCACTGCCGGATAGATACCCTGGCTGGCAATATCACGGGATAATACGGTAGTCGCATCCAGATGGGTAAATGTAGTTGCCGGAGCCGGGTCCGTCAGGTCATCCGCGGGCACATAGACCGCCTGTACGGATGTGATGGAACCTTTTCTGGTAGAGGTAATCCGCTCCTGCAAAGTTCCCATCTCCGTTGCCAGTGTGGGCTGATATCCTACCGCAGAAGGCATACGTCCAAGCAATGCAGATACCTCTGAACCTGCCTGAGTAAAACGGAAAATATTATCGATAAACAGAAGCACATCCTGATTCTTCACATCACGGAAATACTCTGCCATGGTCAGTCCGGAAAGACCAACTCTCATACGTGCTCCGGGCGGCTCGTTCATCTGTCCGTATACCAGAGCAGTCTTATTAATAACTCCACTCTCCTGCATCTCGTTGTAAAGGTCATTTCCCTCACGGGTACGCTCTCCAACACCGGTAAATACAGACAGTCCGCCGTGAGCTGTCGCCACATTATGGATCAGCTCCATGATCAGAACCGTCTTTCCTACACCTGCACCGCCGAACAGACCGATCTTACCGCCCTTTGCATAGGGGCAGATCAGGTCTACGACTTTAATACCGGTCTCCAAGATCTCCGTTGCCGGCATCTGCTCCTCGTAAGCAGGAGCAGGACGATGGATCGGCCAGTGTTCCTTCACCTCCGGTGCCGGCTTATTATCCACCGGATCACCCAGAAGGTTAAACACACGACCCAGGCATTCTTCGCCTACCGGAACGGAAATAGATGCACCGGTGTCCACAGCCTTTGCGCCTCTGACCAGACCATCGGTAGAATTCATGGCAATACAGCGGACTGTATTGTCCCCGATCTGCTGGGCAACTTCAGCTGTCAGCTTTGCGCCTTTATTGTCAATTTCAATGGCATTGAGGAGTGCCGGCAGCTCATCATGCGCAAAGCGGATGTCCAAAACAGGACCGATGACCTGCACTACCTCGCCAATGTGTTTTTCGCTCATTCTTGTGAATCTCCTCTATTTTTTAGATGCCTTCCGCACCTCCAACAATCTCCGTGATTTCCTGCGTTATGCTTGCCTGACGTGCCCTGTTGTAATACAGGTTCAGCTTGTCGATCATCTCTTCCGCATTGCTGGTCGCTGCCTCCATAGCCATTCTCCGGGCTGCCAGCTCGCTGGCAAGACTCTCACATACACCACCGTAGATCAGCCCCGCCATATATTCCGGCACAATTGCCTCAAAGACCTCTACACTGTTCGGCTCATACAGAATCAGATTACGGGCCTTCCCCTCTTCCCGGTCATCCGGTCTGTCCTCTGCCAGATCGGTCAGCGGAAGCATGGAAGACACGCCCGGCTGCTGAGACAGCATGGATACAAAGGTGGTATAGCACAGCTCAATATGCCCGAAACTGCCGTTCTTGAACTCTTCGCACAGAAGATCCGCGATCTCAAAGCAGTCGGCAATCGAAATGTCCGCAACCTCCGCAAATGCTTCTGTCAGACATTCCTTCTCCTTGCGATGGAAATATTCGACCGCCTTCTTACCGATGGGCAGAACCACATAATCCTTTCCCGCACATTCCTCTTCCAGACGTTTGAACAGATTGGCATTATAACCTCCTGCAAGTCCGCGGTCACCGGCGATCACCACATAACAGTATTTCTCGCTGGACGCCTCCCTTGCATAGACGGAAAAATGCTCTGTGTTCTCTGCCGCTATATTCTGCAGCGTCTGATACAGCTCCCGGAAATAGGGACGGGCAATCTCCGCCCGCTCCTTTGCTTTACGCAGTTTGGAGGATGCTACAAGTTCCATAGCCTTGGTAATCTGCATGGTGCTCTGGACACTCTTGATCCGCAGCTTTACCGCTTTCATGTTTGCAGCCATTTGACTTCCTCCTAATCACTTTATTTTTCTGGTCTTGTATTCAGAAAATTCTCCGTATAATCATCCAGAACCTTCTTCAGCCTTTCTTCCACATCGGAATCCAGCTTGCCGGTGGAACGGATCGCCTGCATCACTGCAGCGCCTTCAGAATCTGTATCCAGATACATGTACAGTCCGGATTCATATTCTCTTACATCCTCTACATTCACCCGGATCAGATTACCCTTGGTGACCGCATAGAGGATCGCCACCTGCTTTTCCACTTCGATCGGTGCATTCTGGTTCTGCTTCAGAACCTCCACGATACGGGCGCCCTGCTCCAGACGAGCCTTCGTATCCGCATCCAGATCCGAACCGAACTGAGCAAAGCTCTGCAGCTCACGGTACTGAGAATAGATCAGCTTCAGAGAGCCTGCCACCTTCTTCATTGCCTTGATCTGTGCATTTCCGCCAACTCGCGATACGGAGATACCCGGGTTTACTGCCGGCATGATACCGGAATGGAACAGCTCTGTCTCAAGGAAGATCTGACCGTCCGTAATGGAAATTACGTTGGTCGGAATATAGGCGGATACATCTCCTGCCTGCGTCTCGATGATCGGAAGTGCCGTCAGGGAACCTCCTCCATGCTCTTCATCCAGCTTTGCTGCACGCTCCAGAAGTCTGGAATGCAGA
This sequence comes from Clostridiales bacterium, assembly GCA_018376135.1. GTDB lineage: Bacteria > Bacillota > Clostridia > Lachnospirales > Lachnospiraceae > Hominiventricola. The sequence continues at coordinate 13,828 of JAHABX010000028.1, forward strand.
TAGAATACATCTCCCGGATATGCCTCACGTCCCGGCGGACGGCGGATCAGAAGAGAAAGTGCACGATAAGCTACTGCATGCTTACTCAGATCATCATAGATGATCAGCACATGCTTTCCTTTGTTCATAAAATACTCGCCCATTGCACAGCCGGAATAGGGTGCAATGTACTGAAGCGGGCTTGCTTCCGAAGCTGTTGCCGCTACCACAATGGTATAATCCATTGCGCCATTCTTGGAAAGATTCTCTACCAGATTCGCTACAGTGGAACGCTTCTGTCCAATCGCCACGTAGATACAGATCACATCCTTACCCTTCTGGTTGATGATCGTATCCACCGCCAGAGTTGTCTTTCCGGTCTGACGGTCACCAATGATCAGCTCTCGCTGACCTCTTCCGATGGGAACCATCGAGTCAATTGCCTTGATTCCGGTCTGAAGCGGCTCATACACCGACCTTCTCTCACAGATTCCGGGTGCCGGGCTCTCCACCGGACGGAACTCCTCCGTCACGATCGGTCCTGCACCGTCAATGGGTTGTCCAAGTGCATTTACTACACGGCCGATCATCGCTTCTCCTGCCGGAACAGATACTACCTTTCCGGTACGCTTTACGGTCTGACCTTCACCGATATTCTCATCGGAACCAAATAATACGATGGACACGCTGTTCTCTTCAAGGTTCTGCGCCATACCAAAGCTGCCGTCTTCAAACTCCAGCAGCTCGCCTGCCATACAGTTCACAAGACCGCTGGCTCTGGCGATTCCGTCACCTACGACCAAAACGGTTCCCGTCTCATTCTGCTGGATCGCATTCTCGTAATATTTGATCTGGCTGCGGATGACCTTGGATATTTCTTCAGGTTTTAATTGCATGTTTCCATTACCATCCCTTAAATAATTATTTCATTCAGTTTCCTTGAAACACCTTCCAGACGGCTCTGCACCGTTCCGTCCAGTTGTTTGCCTTCCAGTTCTACCCGCAGACCGGCAAGCACGGAAGGATCCGTCTTCGTCACCAGGGAGATCTCTTTCCCGCTGAGCTTCTGAAGCTTCGCCTTCAATGCCGCAAGCTGCTCCTGACTCAGTGCGATCGCACTTGTCACAACAGCTTCCGCAATGTTGTGGTCCACATTGTAGCGCCGTGTGTATTCCTCAAAACATCCTGCATACTCTCTCAGAATGTTCCGCTCACACAGCAGTTTTAAAAAATTCACCAGATATCGCTCTGCCTGAGCACCGAACGCCTTCTCAATCAGCCCGTTACGTTCCTCCTGTGGAATCGACGGCTCCATAAGAAGCTTCATATAATCCGGATTCTCCCGGAAAAGCTTCAGGATCATCTCCATCTGCTCCCGGATAATGCCCGTGAGCTGTTCTTCGGCAGCAAGATCATACAGGCTGCCGCCATATAGTCTGGCAGTCTGCGTCATTATGCATCACCTACATTCGATATAAATTCGTCTACCAGTTTCACATGGTCCTCTTCGCAGATCTCCCGCTCGATTACCTTTCCGGCGATCTCCATTGCCATACCGCCGATCTCGCTCTTGATCTCATTGACTGCTTTTCTCTTCTCCTGAGCAATGTCATGCTCAGCCTTTACCTTGAGAGCCGTCGCCTGAGCAGATGCCTCTTTTAACATCTCCTCGCTCTGGATCGCAGCCGTCTTCTGGGCATTGACCAGAATATCATTGGCTTTATTCTTAGCCTCCAGCATATTCTGTTCGTATTCTGCCTTTATGGCATCCGCCTCATTCTTTGCTTTGATCGCATCCTGGATCTGAGCATCCGCCAGAGCCCTGCGCTTCTCAAGCATCTGATTGACCGGCTTGAACAGAAAACGCTTAATGAGATACACCTGAATAAAAAGGTTGCAGATCTGCGCTATGAAGGTCCATGGTACAATTCCAACTAATTCCTGCACCTGCATGCTTCGTAACCTCCTGTTTTCTCGGTAACTGGTCCTCCCCTCTTCCATATAACAGAATCGGAGAAACCGTCTCCATATGCCTGTTCTCTATCAGCTCAGGAAGTTCATGAACATGCCCGGAGCTACGAAGATCAGAAGCAGACCGGTTACGAAACCATAGATACCGGTGGTCTCTGCGATCGCACATCCAAGAAGCATGGTAGAAGTAACGTCACCTTTGCATTCCGGCTGACGTCCGATTGCCTCCAGCGCCTTTGCTACTGCGTTACCTTCACCAATACCAGGTCCGATACCGGCGATCAAAGCACATCCTGCTCCAATTGCACATCCTGCCAACGCAATACCTTTTGCAAGTAATTGAAATTCCATAGTGTAATCCTCCTGTACTCAAATGATATTTTATAATTTTTTAATAACTGCTTTATCATACTTCCGGGTACCTCTCGAACTGCATCTGCTGCGTCCGGTTCCAGACGGTTACCCTTCCTCTGCGGCATTCGCAATATACATGACCGTCAGCATACAGAAAATAAATGCCTGCATAAATCCTGAGAACCAGTCAAAATATACGGATAAGACCGCAGGAATACCAACATCCAGAATTGGTATCTGTGCCAGTACATCGCCGACCACTCCAGGGATCAGACCAAGCAGCGCCGAACTCGCCACTGCCAGAGCTCCATAGATCAGTCCGTTGATGACCACGCCGGAAAGAATGTTGCCAAAGTGACGGCATGCCATACTGATCGGCGTTGCCAGCTCTGAGAGCACATTGAACGGCGTCATGATTGCGATCGGCGTTGTAAATCCCTTCAGATAACCGCCAAAACCGCTGGATTTGATCTTCTGTGCGGTAATCATGGTAAATACCACCACCGCCCAGGCTGCTTCCGTAGACAGATCCGCTGTAGGGCTTCTAAGACCGATCAGGCTGATCAGGTTCGATACCACGCTGGTCACGAACAATGCCGCAACAAAGGGAATCATATGCCGGAACCTTTCTCCCATATTCCCGACCACGAACTTGTTCGCCTGTTCCACCAGAAGCTCGGCTACCGCCTGCCTTTTGGAAATGTTTTCGACTTTCAGGTCATGAGTCAGCCAGATACAAAGACCCGTGATCACCAGCATGACAAGCCAGCTTACGACCATGGTCTCACTGATTTGCAGCTGCCCGAGAACCGGCAGCTCGATCGGCAGGCTGATCAGGACTCTTGCCCCTGAAATATCCAGATTCATTTATGCTTCCACCTCCTTTATTTTCTCAAAATACCCGTTAATTTGATGCCCATCCCCGGAAACAAAAGTGGAAGAAGTCCTGCCACCATTGAAAAACAGGGAGCTGCGATCGCAATGACTACCCATACCATCTGCAGCAGCATCCGCTGAGAATAACTGGCCTTCATCTTCATCCTGGCCATCTCCTCATCACTGGTGGCGGCTACCTTCTGAACCGTAAGCCCCATCAGGAAAAAATTCAGCACGGCAATGCTTCCTCCGCAGATGCCTCCAAGAAATACCGTATAATCCAGAGGCACCTTCTCCGGAATGAACAGGTGGAGCACCGCAAATCCGATCCACATCAGGATCACACCGACCGCCGTACTTACTGCCACCTTTTTCGTTTCCTTCTTTACCGCCGGCTGAACATCAGAAAAAATTCTTGCCATAATTCCTCCGCTACCTGTGTCTGTTAAAACTGACCTTCTTCTTTTCTTTTTCCTTTTTCTGACGAATGGTCACTCCAAGATAGAACTTGTACGCTACCATGGCAGAACCGCCCATCCCGAAGAAAAATCCCGGAATATAGATCCATCCGCTCATTCCAAAGCTTACGCTCAGCCATACACAGATGCCCAGGCACAAAAGAAGAGGTGGGATGAGAGAGAGTCCAAACTGGGTCAGCGCTGTAAGATTCTTCATCATGTCCGTCCAATACTTCAAGACTTTCCCTCCTTTAACCGTATTTTTCACTAAACCTGCTCTACCCTCAGTGTGCAAGGGGACGCACCGAGGGTATCTCACGTAGTTAGATTCTATCACAAATTTACAAATGGTACAATGAATTTAAATGGATAATGTACAAAAAGACTGACGCAATCTGCGCCAGCCTTCTAATTCTATACTTCCAGCCGGATGGTCCGATTGTGTTTCTGATAAGGAGTCATCTTCACGCCTGCTGCCTTCAGCATTCTTCTCGAAGCCAGATTTGCAGGTGTCCCGTTATATTTGTCATCTGCATAGACCAGCTCGCCGATCCCGGCCTGAATGATCGCCTTGGCACACTCATTGCACGGAAAGAGCGTCACATACAGCTTCGTTCCTTCCAGGCTTCCTCCCCGGTAGTTCAGGATCGCATTCAGCTCGCTGTGCGTCACATATGCATATTTACTGTCGTAGACATCCCCTTCCCGCTCCCACGGGAATTCATCATCATCGCACCCTTTTGGGAATCCATTATAACCCATTGACAGGATTTTATTCTCTTTGCTTACAATACAGGCTCCCACCTGTGTGTTGGGATCCTTGGAACGCATGGCTGCCAGATACGCAATGCCCATAAAATATTCATCCCAGGAGATGTAATCACTTCTTTTTCCAGACATACTTCCTCCTACTTCGTTCCGAAGATACGGTCTCCCGCATCGCCAAGCCCCGGGACAATGTATCCGTGCTCATTCAGACGCTCGTCCATCACTCCGATATACACATCCACATCCGGATGATCCTCCTGCATCCGCTTCAGTCCGTCCGGAGCCGCAACAATGCACATAAAACGGATATTCTTCACGCCCTTCGCCTTCAGCATGGTGATCGCCGCAGAAGCGGATCCTCCCGTTGCCAGCATCGGATCGACCACGAATACCTCTCTCTCGGAACAGTCCTTGGGAAGCTTGCAGTAATACTCCACCGGCTCCAGCGTCTCCTCATTCCGATACAGTCCGATATGACCAACCTTCGCTGCCGGGATCATGGTCAGCATACCGTCCACCATACCCAGTCCGGCTCTCAGGATCGGAACGATGGCAAGCTTCTTGCCCTCCAGCTCCTTTACCTTTGTACTGCATATGGGCGTCTCCACCTCTACCTCCGTAAGTTTCAGATCTCTGGTTGCCTCATAACACATGAGCATGGCAATCTCTCCGATCAGCTGACGGAAATCACGGGAGCCGGTCTCCTTCCTGCGGATCAGTCCGATCTTGTGCTGAATCAGCGGGTGATCCATAATCTTCACTTTTGACATCTCTTTTGTCCTCCTATCTCTCAGTGACATCAATTCTCTGATGTCCTGCTGCTTTTAATAATCGATTCATAATTGCCTGTCCCAGCCCCGGAGCCTCAAAGGACTCCGAATAGATCGCTTCCACACCGTCTTCATCAAACTCCCGCAGGATCGCGAACAGATGGCTGGCAATCGACAGCTCATCCTGCCTGGATCCGATGCATTTGATATCTCCTCCGGCATATCGGTCCTTTGTCTCCTCCGTACAGATAATTCCCGTCTTCCCGGCTTCTGCTGCCCTCTCATTAATATAGGCAACCACCTGTTCCATCGGACCTTCCACGATCCTTAAATCTGCCTTCGGCGCATAATGCCGGTACTTCATCCCCGGTGCCTTTGGACGTATTCCGGAATCAGCCGCGATCAGTCCTCTGTCAATCTGCGCTTCTCCCAGTACCGCCTGTACCATCTCCAGAGAAATATATCCCGGTCTCAGTATGGTCGGCGTCTCCGAAGTCAGATCCACAATCGTGGATTCCAGCCCTATGGGAACCGGACCGCCGTCCAGGATCAGCGGAACCTTTCCCTCCATATCCTCATACACATGCTGTGCCGTCGTAGGGCTGGGACGCCCCGACATATTGGCACTGGGTGCAGCCACATAGCCGCCTCCCTTACGGATCAGCTCCAGCGCAATCTTATCCGAAGGCATACGCACTGCCACCGTATCAAGTCCGCCGGTCGTCCCATAAGGGACACATGCACTCTTATAAAATATCATCGTCAGCGGTCCCGGCCAGTATGCCTCTGCCAGCCGCTTCGCAGCCTTTGGCACCTTCGCTGTGATCTTATCCAGATACTCCATATCGGCAATATGAATGATCAGCGGATTGTCCGAAGGTCTGCCCTTTGCCGCATAGATCTTCTTCGCAGCCTCCTCATCCAGCGCATTCGCTCCCAGACCATATACGGTCTCTGTGGGAAATGCTACCAGACCTCCGTCCCGCAGGATCCTTCCCGCGCGCTCCATTGCCCTTTCATCTATATTTTCCCGGTCGATCTGTATCAACTCTGTCTGCATCCTGAGTTCCTCTTACTTATATTCATTCTCGTTACTTCATTATACCAGACCCGATCAAAAAAGCAACGAGCTACTGTAAATACGAGAGAATTCCCATGGCGATCCCCCATGCAATCTGATTCTGATAGCTGTCCTCCTGCAGCTTTTTTGCCTCCTCCCAGTTACTCAGAAACCCGCACTCCACGATCACTATGGGTGCTTCTGTCTTTTTCAGCAGATAGTAGCTGCTGTTTGCTTTTGCCTGCCGGTGATTGTCAGGATCCACATAGGATACCAGCTTCGCCTGCAGGGTCTCTGCCAGCTTCTTTCCCTCTGCAGAATTTCCATAGTAAAAGACCTGCGCGCCATTCACATATTCTTCATGATAGCTGTTCTGATGAATGCTGACCACGCAGTCCGGCTTTTTCTCATTGATGAGTGCACAGCGGTTCTTCATATCCTGAACCTTTTTATTGGAGGTCTGCTCCTCATATAACCCCTTGTCTGTCTCTCTGGTCATCAGCACCTCCACATCCTGCTGCCTGAGAATCGACTGTACCTTTTTCGCGATCACAAGATTCAGGTCCTTTTCCAGAGAATCATCCACTCCTACCTTCCCCGGATCATTGCCACCGTGGGGTGGCGCAAATTCCCTGGAATTTTCCGCCTCCGCCTGATGATTTCCATAGAAAAAACCGCGGGTCCTCCTGAGAGGATCCGCGGTCATCACCGTGCTTCAAAAGGCTTACGCCTCTGTTTTACCATTTACAATGCATTTGAACAGGAACAGTCCGAACAGTACCACTGCGAATACAATACCTGCCGGATAGCTGATGGATGCGCTCATCTTGAAGCCCTCGTCAGCCATCAGAATATATGTAAGAGATACTGCTGACATAAATGCCGCCGGAACTGCAGCAATGAAGCTTGATTTCTTGCTCACATATTTTGCAAGATAAGTAGCGCCTGCCCACAGAGCGATCATTGCCAGGGTCTGGTTAGACCATGAGAAATATCTCCATACTACATTGTAATCGATCAGGGAAATAAAATATCCCACGATCAGAAGCGGTGCAGAAAGAAGAAGACGCTTCCTGCCGTCCTTCTGATCAATCTTGAACCAATCTGCAATAGTCAGACGGGCGCTGCGGAATGCCGTGTCACCAGAGGTGATCGGGCATGCAATAACGCCGATCATTGCCAGCACACCGCCGACAGGTCCCAGAAGACCGATAGACATCTCATATACAGTAGTGGAATTACCACCGTTCATTGCAGCAAGACCAGTCATAAGTCCGCCGGTCTTCTCGTAGAATGCACAGCCTGCTGCCGCCCAGATCAGAGCGATGATACCCTCTGAAACCATAGCGCCATAAAAGATTCTGCGACCGTCTCTCTCAGAGGTCAGACATCTTGCAACCATAGGAGACTGTGTCGCATGGAAACCGGAAATTGCTCCACATGCCACTGTGATGAACATGAACGGCCAGATCGGCTTTCCATCCGGATGCAGATTCTGTAAGGTCAGCTCCATCATCGGTGCAGCACCGGTAATGTTGTTGACTACAGTCGCACCGCCAATACCGATCGCCATAACGATCAGACAGATACCAAAGATTGGATACAGCTTGCCGATGATCTTGTCGATCGGAAGCAGAGTTGCCAAAAAGTAATAAATCAGAATAACAATGGTCCAGAACTTCACGTTCAGCCATTCCGGTGTCAGCAACGCGATCAGACCAGCCGGTCCAACCATAAATACAACACCAACCATAACAAGAAGCACAACGGAGAAGATACGCATAACGGTCTTCATTGCCGGTCCTAAATAGATACCGGTGATCTCAGAAATACTTGCACCGTCATTTCTCATAGACAGCATACCGCTCAGGAAATCATGCACCGCACCTGCGAAAATCGTACCAAATACGATCCAGAGCATAACGCTTGGTCCCCAGATGGCACCTGACAATGCACCAAAGATCGGTCCCAGTCCTGCGATATTCAGAAGCTGGATCAAAAATGCTCTCCACGGAGCGATCGGTGTGTAGTCAACGCCATCCTCCAGACGGGTACACGGTGTCTCTCTGTCATCCGGCTGAAATACTTTCTCTACAAAGGCGCCATAAGTAATGTAGCCTACGATCAGTATTACAAGGCTGACTAAAAATGTAATCATACAAAACCCTCCTTCTGGCGAAACATCTATTTTCGCCAAACTTATTTTTACTCTCTAAGTATATTCCCTTTGCATTTCAAATTAAAATACCTATATCATATATAAACCATACCTAAAAAGTATTATTTTTTTATAAATTTTTTGTTAATCTTTTATTTTCTGACGTTTATTTCTTAACATCGACTGCACATTTTCCCATAATTCGCGCTCGATCAACGGCTCATGCATGCCCTTTACAACGATCCATTCCTCCTTCCGCCTGTTTCTGGGCTTCCGGTGCATGTACTGCTCCCTCCTTCCCTGCACCACAGCCCCCGTATACAGCTCACTGTGCAGGATCCGGCACACCCCCGAATAGGTCCACTCCTTCCCTTCCGAAGCAGTCCTCCGGTTCTGATACCGCTCACCGTTCAGGCGCTTATAGGCAATGGGGGACGGTATCTGATCCCGGTTCAGTCCCTCTGCGATCTCCCGGATTGCATGCCCCTGTGCATATTCCCGGAAGATCCGCTGTACGATCCCGGCTGCAGGCGCATCCCTTATCAGGTGGTTCCTGTCTTTTGGGTCCTTCCGATATCCATATGCGGCAAATGCACCGATAAACTGCCCCAGCTTCTGTTTATTCCGCATGGTCACATGGACCTTTTCCGAAATATCCCTGGCATACTGCTCATTCAGAATATTTTTCAGCGGAAGAAAAAGATTATAGGCACGCTCCAGACTGTCGATCTGATCCGCTGCCGCAATGAAACGAATTCCCTTTTCCGGGAAATACCGCTCCAGATATCTTCCGGTCTCAATGTAATCCCTGCCGAACCTGGACAGATCCTTTACCAGAATACAGTCCACCTCTCCCTTTTCCACCGCCTCCATCATCCTCCGAAAGCCGGGTCTCTCAAAATTCGTTCCGCTGTAGCCGTCATCCACATAGTAATCCTTCAGGATCAGCTCCGGATGCCTCTGTATATATTCCCTCAGAAAATCCCTCTGATTTCCTATACTGTCACTTTCTGACCGGTCTCCATCCTCTCTGGAAAGCCGGATATAAGCAGCCGTAATATATATACTCATCATACGCCTGCCCCTCCTGTATTTCTGCCGCCGTGCCCTGCGTCAACAATGACCGTCTTTTTCGACTCTCCCTTCACTCTCGTGCTTGCTGCCCGTTCCCAGCCCTTTCCTGCCAGCATACAGGCACACAGAATCAGTGCAACCGACATTACAAGTTCCAACTGTTTTTTTTCCAACATAAAAAACCGCCGCATATACTTTGTAAAAAATATATGCAGCGGTATATCCTGCCATGCACCACGATTCCATCCTGCCCTGTTCCACAGATCGATATCCTCGTGAAGCTCATTATTTAATTCACATACTTCAGGATCACATCCCAGATACTCGGTCTCTCAAATCCAAGTCTCCAGGAAGCCACGCCTGCCAGCTCATACTGCCTGATCAGCTTCAGCTTCTCCTCGATAGAGCGTTCTTCCTCCATCCACATCTGATAGATGCTTCCTTCATATTCCAGTTCGATATAATACTGACGGGTCTCCTCATCCCAGGTGGGCTCGATCTCATTGTTCTTGGCCTTCTGATCCGCACTGTTCATGCCCAGCGCCTCACTGCTCACATTCCCATCCCCATCTGTCCTCCAGAAACGGGTATAAAACGGGATTGCATTGATCACCTTTTCCTTGGGAACCTCTTCCAGCGTCTTCTGAATGCCTTCCTCCACAAATCCATAGGAAGCCACAGAGCCCGCCTCTTCTGATCCTGCATAGTGCTCATCATATCCCATAATGATCACATAATCCGCAAACACACCCTGCTCTGCCCGGTAATACTGGCGGGAGGATGCCGTCGGCACATAATTATCCACTGAAAGCACGATACCGTTAATCCTGCACATGATCGACAGCTCACGGATAAACTGGATAAATGCTCTTCCCGTATCCTCTGTAATCATCTCGAAATCCACATTGATGCCGTCCAGTCCATACTGGATCGCATAGGACACAAGCTGATTCACCAGATGCCCGCGGCTGGATGACTTTGACAGCGTCTCATAGGTGCTGACTCCATCCTTAAAGTTATCCACCAGTCCCCAGACCTCCAGTCCCTGCTGATGTGCATAATTCACATAGGACTGACTTGCAAGGGAAGAGATATTTCCGTCTGTATCTGCGATTGAAAACCAGGTAGGGGAGATGACTGTCAGCCCCTTGGTATCCGCGATACGGTTCAGAAGCTGTTCATTGGCATCCATATTGGTCACCTGATGCCATGCCAGATTGATCGTATGATCCCGGGTGATGCTGGTGTACTCCGGCTCTTCAAACTCCGGCTCCGCCAGTGTCTCCTTCGTGGCTGCGGAAATCCTTTTATCCCGCACATAACCAATATAGCCGTCCTTTGTCAGAACCCTTGTCCACTCCTCGATCTCCTCCGGCTCTTCCAGCACATACATGGTGCTTCCCTTCTCGATCTTCGTCAGGATCGGACTCTTGATTCCTGCCTTGTACCGTACCTCTGTACTCTTACGGGCTGTGACCACATCCTTGTCCCCAAACTCCGTAAATATCTGCACATGGTTCGGGGCCTCCCAGAACTCATATGTGAATTTCGTGTATTTTTTTACAAAATCCAACGCCACATAGGCTTCGCTTCCGTCTGTCCTGAGAATCACATAATCCTCGCTCTGCTTCGCCCTTGCCACTGTATATTCGCTGCTGCCGACTCCCACACTGACCAGCTCCGTCGGAAGGCTGTACAGATAGAGATTCTCCGCCGCATCCCAGTAGAACCGGGAATTCAGATGCTGGTACACCGTCTCCACATGAAGATATACTCTTCCATCCACGAATATCGCCTTATCCTCCAGCATCTCTTCATTGAAGAGCACCGCCATCTCCTGACTGTCCGACAGATTAAAATATTCATTGGCATCCGCCATTTCCTTAGATGGGGAATACTTCTCATAGAGCATCTTTCCGACCATAACGCCGCCTACAAGCAGGATCAGAGCCAATGCGATCAGAACCGGAATCGCCTGCGGATTCCTCCTGCGCCGCCTTCTCCTGGGTCTTCGCTGCTTCGGTCTCTCCGGCTGTCTCTCCCTCTCTCTTCTGTCCTCTCTTATCATAAACGTCCTCCTGACTGTTTTATCCCTCGTATAAACGTAGTATATCACAAAGCTGCCTTTCCCACCACCACAATCTCAGACATAAAAAGACTTTTCTCCGCATAATATTATTATACAGCCCCTGACAGCTCTGTCGTCTCATTCCACAGTATGCACCTGTTCCCAAAAGAAAATACGTGATATATGCTCCCGTACATACTGCCGGATTTTGCATCCCCCCTGTCATTCAAAAAACAATTGGAATTTTTTCACGAAAATGTGAAAAGAATAAGAAATATAGACTTACAGTTCTATTATACACAACCGCCGTTGATTTTCAAGCATTTTTCACAAAAAATTTAGATTTTCTTCCTGCAATTCACAACTCCGCAGACTTTACATATTTCTGATTTTTGTTTATACTATATAAAACTATAAATTATTCGCAGGTTGTGATCGCATGAAAATAGAAAAAATCAACGAAAATAAAATACGCTGTATTCTGACACGCGATGATCTGGAAGTCCGCCATATCAAGCTCAGCGAGATTGCATACGGTTCCGAGAAGGCACGTTCCCTGTTCCGGGATATGATGGAACAGGCATCTCATCAGTTTGGCTTTGAGGCAGACAACATTCCTTTGATGATTGAAGCAATTCCCATGCCGAACGAGTGCATTATATTAGATATTACCAAAGTGTCAGATCCGGAGGAGCTGGATACCCGATTTTCCAGATTTTCTCAGGGCTCGGGAGATGTCCCTGAGGATTCCGCCAGAGAATTCCTTCCCGACGGCGCAGACGAGGTGCTGGATCTGTTCCAGAAGCTTTTGGAGCACCGTCTGAAGAATGCGCCCAAGGAGACCCGGGAACAGCAGGCTGTTGAGCTTGCCAGCGAACTGGATATGCGGAAGCTCTATGTCTTTCCGAAGCTTAACTCCGTTATGGAAGCCTCCCGCATTCTGAAGGGCAGCTACCGTGGTGAGAACCGTCTCTACAAAAATCCGGACACCATGCTGTATCATCTGGTCATCACCAAGTCTGACCACTCCCCGGAGGAGTTCAACAAGGTGTGCAATATCCTTTCCGAATACGGCACAAGCGGCAAGTATTCCGCTTCCAATGAAGCCTATATGCAGGAGCATTATACACTGCTTCTGAATAAGCAGGCTCTTCAGCAGCTGGCTGAGATTTAAAACTTCATGACTGGTGATGTTTGCGCCGGCAAACATGTCTGTTCAGTAGTAAAAGGGAGGATACCCGTCGCGGATATCCTCCCTTCTATTGTCTGCCTATTCCTCTCCGAGGAAATTATTCAATCTTGCAACCAGCACGTCCGGATCCATTCCATGAACCATTGCTGCCTCTCCAAGGCTCTCAGCCTGCGCAGACGGACATCCGATGCAGTGCATTCCTTCTCTCATAAGAATCGGGATGATGTTCGGATCCATCTTTACTAAATCCGCAATAATCATATCTTTTGAAACTTTCGCCATTTTTAATAACCTCCTGTTATAATCTAGACTGATTATATCCCCATTTACTTGCAAAATCAAGGGAGTATTGTTATAATAAAGTACGGTAAGTACAGTTCAGCGATACATTGCCGAACTGTAAGCCTGACAATTTCATAAGGTGGAGGGATGTATATGGATTCAAAGCGCTATATGATCTCCGACGCTGCCAAGATGGTTGATGTGGAATCTCATGTTCTCAGATATTGGGAGGACGAGCTTGAACTGCCTATCGGACGCAACGAAATGGGGCATCGCTGCTATACAGAAGATAACATCCAGATGTTTCATCACATTAAGGATCTGAAGGAACAGGGTTTTCAGCTGAAAGCCATTAAAGTACTTTTACCGGAGATGGAACAGGGTAATGTACCACCGGCAATTGTCCGCGAACCGGAGCCTCCCGTCAGCGATAAGATGGAGCAGTTCCAGATGATCCTGGGAAAAGTCGTCTCACAGGCGATCCGGGAGAATCAGCAGGAGATGGGTAAGGAACTGAGTCATCAGGTCTCCACACAGGTCGTCAAGGAGATGGACTACCTCTTCCGCCTTCAGGAAGAACGTGAAGAGACCCATTATAAGAAGCTGGACGAGATGATCCGCTCTTCTCAAAAACAAAGGAAAAAGCTTGCACTCGGAAGAAAGCGCGAGAAAAAAGTCAAAGAACCAAAGATAAAAGAAGTAAAAGTCAAAGAACCAAAGATAAAAGAGCCCCGCAGGAAGCCCTGGTTTCCGGGAGCCAAAAAAGATGTCGTTCTGTAAGGATTCCTTCCCGGCAGAGGACACGAAGGCGCCGTTTCATCACAGATTCAATGATGGAACGGCGTCTTTGTTTTATCCGGATGCTTCCATATCCGGTCCGCAAAAACGGGCTGCTGACCGACCATATCCTGGTCTGTACAGCAGCCCGCTTTTCCTTGCAGAAAATAAATTATTCAGCAGAGATTGCTCCAGTCGGGCATTCTGCTTCGCAAGTGCCGCACTCCAGGCAAGCATCTGCGTCGATTACATATTTTCCATCTCCTTCAGAGATAGCGTCTGCCGGGCAAACTGCTGCGCAGGAGCCACAAGCTACACATTCATCAGAAATAACGTATGCCATGATACCAGTCCTCCTTCATATTTTCCGATACCTTTATCAGGTTCTTTCCTTATTCTAATATAAAAACTGCTATTATACAAGTACAATTTTCTTCCGAAAATTCAATCCTGTCTGACTCGATTAAATCATTTTTTACTTTATACAGGTTCCCGATTCATATCACTGAATTTGGTCAGCTCCGGCATCCACAGAAGATTCACGGTTCCGATGGGACCGTTACGCTGCTTGGCAATGATAACCTCCGCCACCCTCTGTTCTGCCTCTGAAAGATCACGGTTGTAATAGCCCTCTCTGTACAGGAACATCACCACATCCGCATCCTGCTCGATGGCTCCGGACTCACGCAGGTCCGAGAGCATGGGGCGGTGATCCGGTCTCTGCTCCACGGCACGGCTCAGCTGGGACAATGCCACCACCGGCACATTGAGCTCACGGGCAAGCGCCTTTAATCCTCTGGAAATGTCCGAGATCTCCTGCTGTCTGGATGCCGCATTGCTGTTGCTTCCGCTCATAAGCTGTAAATAGTCGATAATCACGATCTTGATATCGTGCTCCATCTTCAGCTTCCTGCATTTGGAACGCAGTGCCGGAAGTGAAATACCCGGTGTATCATCAATGATCAGTTTGGAATTGGCAATATTGGCAGATCCCTCTACCAGATTCATCCACTCCTCGTCAGTCAGACGACCGGTACGGATCTTCTGGGCGTCCACATGAGATTCCAGTGACAGCATACGATTCACCAGCTGCTCCTTGGACATCTCAAGGCTGAAAACCGCCACTGCATGATTGCGTTTAAACGCCATATGCTGTGCCAGATTCAGCACGAACGCCGTCTTACCCATGGAAGGTCTTGCCGCGATCAGCACCAGATCCGATGGCTGCAGACCGGAAGTCTTATAGTCCAGATCCATAAATCCGGTCTCCAGTCCGGTCACACGGCCTCTGGTCTTGGATGCCGCGTCGATCTTCTTCATGACATTGATCACGACCTGACGGATCGGGACGAACTCTGCTCCTCCGCCTCTCTGCGCCAGGTCAAAGACTCTCTTCTCCGCCTCTGCAAGCGTATCCTCCAGCTTTTCCGATCCTGCATAGCAGGTATTGGCGATCTCCTCGTTAAGCCGGATCAACCGTCTGGCAACTGATTTCTCCGATACGATCTCCGCATAGTACTTGATATTCGCAGAGGTGGGCACCTGGTTCATCCAACGCAGGATCTGATCGATCCCGCATACCTCCTCCGGCATGCCCTTCTCTCTGAGACTGGTGTGCAGGATCACCGGCTCCACCGGTTTTCCTTCATTATACAATTCCACCATGGTATCGTATACAATGCCCAGCTGCTTCTGGTAGAAATCCTCTCCTGCAATCATCTCCGAAGCAATCATAATCGCTTCATTATCTATGAGCATGGCACCGATGACGGAGCTTTCCGCTTCCTCGTCATGGGGCATGACACGTTTTATGAGTGCTTCCTCCATTCCTCTGTTCTCCCTGTTCTACGCTTCCTGTACTACGACCTTCAGCTCTCCGGTCACCTGCGGATGCAGCTTGATCGGAACCATCGTCGTACCAACCGCCTTGATCGGATTGGGCATAACCAGCTTCTTCTTATCGATCTCCAGATTCAGCTGATCCTTCGCTGCCTGCGCGATCTCCTTGGAAGAGATCGATCCGAATAATCTGCCGCCCTCCCCTGCTTTGATCTTCAAAACGACCTGCACCTTCTCCAGATCTGCCGCAAACGCTTTTGCTTCTGCAAGTCTCTGGGCCGCCATCTTATCCTCATGTGCCTTCTGAAGCTTCAGGTCATTCAGATTCTTCGGAGTTGCCTCAAGACCAAGCTTCTTTGCGAAAATATAATTTCTCGCATATCCGTCATTCACATCTACGATCTGCCCTTTTTTGCCAAGGGACTTTACATCTTCTAATAAAATTACTTTCATTCCAGTTCTCCTTCCTCAAACATACGGTCCAGAGTCTCGCGCACCTGCTTCATTGCCTCCTCCAAAGAGCACTCCAGCTGTACACCAGCCATATTCAGATGACCGCCGCCGCCCATTTTCTCCATGATCACCTGCACATTCACTTCGTCAATGGACCGCGCACTCACATAGATCCGTCCGTTGTACTCAGTCAGTACCATAGACGCACGGACCCCGATAATATTCAAAAGCTCATTGGCCGCCTGTGCTCCCACGATGGTAGGACTTATAAGCCCCTTACTCGGGCAGACAGAGAGCGCAAAGCCCTTATAGACCTCCGCATGGCGCACTGCCTCCGCACGCGCCTTATATTCTGCCATATCATTACGGAACATCTTCCGGACACGGGTCACATCCGCTCCGCAGCGTCTCAGGAATGCCGCTGCCTCAAAGGTCCGGACTCCCGTCTTCGTCATAAAGTTGTCTGTATCGATCATCATGCCTGCATAAATACAGTCAGCCTCTCCACCCTTCAGACGAACATTATCCGCAAAATACTGCAGGATCTCTGCAACCATCTCACAGGCAGAGGATGCATTTGGCTCAATATAGGAAAGTGCCGCGTGATTGATCGCTTCATTGCCTCTTCTGTGATGGTCGAATACAACGACCGTCGGCGTCATCATCAGAATATCTTCACATTCTGTATAGCTGGGACGATTGGTATCCACAACAACGACCACTGTATTCCGGTCAACGATCTCCCTCGCCTGTCCGCTGCCTATAACGATTCCCTGTTCCGCACTGTTGATATCCTCAAAGGCATCCAGCATAGGACGCACAGAGGTGGTCACCTCATTGACCACAATGTATGCCTTTTTGTTCAGTGTTTTTGCCGCGCGATAAATGCCCACCGCCGCTCCAAAGGAATCCACATCCGTCATCCGGTGTCCCATAACGACTACCTTATCCTTGGTCTCCACCAGTTCACGGAACGCCTGCGCCTTCACACGCGCCTTTACTCTCGTATTCTTTTCTACCTGCTGAGTCTTGCCGCCATAATAAGTGATCTGGTCCTTCGTCTTTACTACAGCCTGGTCACCGCCCCGGGCAAGGGCAAGATCCATGGCGCTGCGGGCATACTCCATACAGTCCGCATAAGAAGTCCCGCCGGAGCCAATGCTGATACTCAGCGTGATCGCCATCTCATTTCCGATATTGACGGTCTTGATATCCTGAAGAAGATCGAACTTATTCTCCCGTATCTGTGCCAGTGCCTTTTCCTGGATCACCACGAAGAAACGGTCCTTCTCCAGCTTTCTTACAATGCCGTCATAGGCATTAAAATACTTATTGATCTTACGCTCGATCAGCGCAACCAGAAGGGAAGTACGGACCTCCTCCACATTCTCCAGTGCTTCGTCATAATTGTCGATATATACCAGTCCTGCCACCATGCGCTGTTCCTGGTTCTCCCGGATATAACGGTTGATCTCCGTAGTATCAAACAGATAAAGAGCGATCAGATTACCCCTGACCTCTGCCTCATCCGGCGGATTATCAGCTTTCATGGGTGCATCCATAGTGATCAGCTTCATCACCACACGGTAATCTGCATCCCCATACTGAAGCTCCAGTGATACATCCGGCTGCTCTTCTGTGGGAAACATTCCCCGGTTCAGCTCCGGAAAGATTCCGTTGACAACACGATTGTACTTCCGGCTCTTACCTGTAATCTCCATGAATGCTTCATTCATCCAGATGATCCTTCCGTCCTCTCCCAAAAGGGCATAAGGAAGCGCCAGCTCCTTCAGCAGATTCTTCTGAATCTGTCCGTACTGCGTCGCGAAGGAGACCAGCTCCGAATATACGATTGGCTTATTATAAAAGTACAAAGTTCCCGCAATCAGTACGTAAATCAACAGAAACGCTGCCATGATCAGCCCTGCGTGGCTGGACACCGTATAGATCCATATATTCATGGCGACCAACAGCACCGTCAGATACAGAGGCAGACGCAGATAAAGCTGTAACTGACCCTTAGATTTTAGATTTCTTTTCATTCTATCTTCCTTGCTTCCCTTAAAAAACTCCATAATGCCTGACGATATTATACCATGACCGCTTGCGGTCATGGTGCCTCCGGCAGATGCGCCGGACTTTCTGCGGTTCCGCAGAAAGCCGATGCGCAGGTATAATGTCTGTCGACATTATACCATGTTGACTCTGGCAGGACAAGCAAAAACGGACACCGCATATGCGGTGCCCGAAAAGTTGTTCCTATTCTGCTGTATACGGCATAAGAGCAATGTGTCTTGCTCTCTTGATTGCAACAGTAAGAGCTCTCTGATGCTTTGCGCAGTTTCCGGTAATTCTTCTCGGAAGAATTTTTCCTCTCTCGGAAACATACTTTCTTAATTTATTTACATCTTTGTAATCGATCTCGTTGTTCTCTTTACCACAGAATACGCAAACTTTCTTTCTTCTGCGTCCGCCTCTTCTCATCTTTGGAGCGTCGCCTCTGTCATTTTTGGTGTAAGCCATGATGGTTCCTCCTTCTCACATTCTCTTTATCAAATCCGATTGTTAATTGAACGGTAATTCCTCATCAATTCCATCCGGGATGTTCATAAAGCCATCCCCTGCTGCTCCCATAGGACTCGGTGCCGCGGACTGATATCCGCCGCCCATACTGCGGTTGGCATCAGAAGCGGACTTGCTCTCTGCAAATTCCTGCTCTTCTACGACCACATCCGTTGTATAGACCTTCTGTCCGTCCCTGTTGGTGTAGCTTCCTGTCTGAATACGTCCACAGATCGTAACACGCATTCCCTGACGGAAATATTTCTCAATAAACTCTGCATTTCTGCCAAATGCAACACAACCGATAAAATCAGCCGTCTGCTCACCATCTCTTCTGGCGAATCTGCGGTCTACCGCCAAAGTAAATCTGGCAACTGCAGTCGCAGTCTCACCGCTGGAATAGCGAACCTCAGGATCTCTGGTCAGACGTCCCATTAAAATTACTTTATTCATTAACAATCACCTCTTATATGCTGTTCTTATGCGTCTTTGCGAACACACAGATAGCGGATGACATTGTCCAGAATACGAACACGTTTCTCAACTTCACCCGGGCAGGATGCCGGTGCGTCGAACTGAATGAAGTAGTAAAATCCTTCTCTCATCTTCTGGATCTCGTAAGCAAGTCTCTTCTTGCCACAGTCTTCCACTTCAGTCACAGTACCGCCAAAGCGAGCGATTAACTCTTTTGCTTTTTCTACGGCTGCTGCTCTTTCGTCATCTTCGATTTTTGCATTCACAACAAGTGCTAATTCATATTTGTTCATGCTTTTTACCTCCTTTTGGTCTCTGGCGCACAATCTTCGTTATGCGCAAGGAATACTCCGTCTGGCGGAGCTGTCATATATCACAAGATAGAACTATACCACAAATTTCCCTTTATTTCAAGCCTTTTTTCGCAATCCGCGGGTGTTTTTTTCCACCAGTGTACGAGGCATCATCACCTGGTGCCCACAGCCCTCACACTTCAGCCGAAAGTCCGCTCCCACCCGCAGGATCTCCCATTCCTGGCTCCCGCAAGGATGCGGCTTTTTTAACTTCACAATATCTCCAACCTGATATTCCATATGCCCTCCTCTACAACTGACTGAAAATCTCCCCGATGCTCCCCTGGACCAGCAGATCTGCTCTGGAGTCCATGGGGGTCACAGATCTGTTGATCAGCACTAACTTCTGTCCCTCATAATAATCGATGAGCCCGGCTGCCGGATAGACGGTCAGTGAGGTTCCGCCTATGATCAGCACATCCGCATGACGGATAGCGCTGACAGCTCCTTTCATCACAGCCGTATCCAGTCCTTCCTCATAGAGCACCACATCCGGCTTGATCTGCCCGCCGCATTTCTCACAAAGAGGCACACCTGTGGAATTCTGTATATAGTGAGCATCATAGAAGGCTCTGCATTTTTCACAGTAATTCCGGTGCACGGATCCATGAAGCTCATAGACTCTGCGGCTTCCGGCTGCCTGATGAAGTCCGTCAATATTCTGAGTCACCACTGCCTGAAGCTTCCCCTCCGCTTCCCACTGGGCAAGCTTTTGGTGCGCCGCATTGGGCTTCGCATCCAGCGCCAGCATCTTTGCCCGGTAAAAACGATAAAACTCCTCCGTCTTCCTCCTGTAAAAGGTATGGCTTAAGATCGTCTCCGGCGGATAATCGTACTGCTGGTGATACAGCCCGTCCACACTGCGAAAATCAGGGATTCCGCTCTCTGTGGACACTCCTGCACCTCCGAAAAAGACAATATTACGGCTTTCATCGGTCCATTTTTTTAACTGCTCTAGTTCCTTCTGCATGCTGTTCCCCTCCTCATAAGCAGGCTTCCATTTCCCGTATCGTCAGTATCTCTTCGCTGGGCAGATCTCCCTCCACGCAGACCGCTGCCACATAGTCCGGATCCGGGAAATCCAAAAGCGCACATCCGTAGCACTTCTCATCGATCTGCTGTTCGATCCATGGGCCTCCCTGCTCCAGATGGACACAGAACTGCTCCAAAGATGTATAAAAACCGGTTCCCAACGCTTTCAGGAAACTCTCCTTCAGCGTCCAGAATACATAGAAAAGCCTCTGCTGTTCCTTCTCATCTGCTCTGCGAAGAAGCTCCTGCTCTGACGGTCGAAGCGCTCTGCGAAGCAGACTTTCCCGCACCTCTTTTTGGCTGTACTGAAGATCGATCCCTATCTCCCGGTCAGAAATTCCGCAGATCACATACTCTTCGGAATGAGACCAGTTCACATAAAGCGTCGGGCGTTCCTTCAGATAGGGCTTTCCGTGGGAATTCCTCTCATATTCTGCCGGGATGGAAATATCCATATCCAGCGCCTCCAGACTTCGGTTCAGAAGGACTTCTGCTCCCAGAAAAAGCTGCCGTTCCTTTTCCTGCTTCCGGTCAGCCGCCTCCCGGAGTCTCTTTTGGGAGAGATATGGCCAAAAACGTTCTTCTGTAAAATCCAGTCCTGTTACTTTCAGTGAAAATATACGAATCATCATAAAAGCTATGCTTCTTTCCTGAAAAATCTTTGGAGATTGTTTCGTGAAATTCTAAGATGCCCTTCAACCGCTCCCACATATTTCTCCTGATCTCTGCACTCCAGTGCTTCTATAATTCCAGAATGTGCATCAAATGCTTCCCGCCTTATATTTTCTGAAGAAAGAAGATAGGATGCAGAAATATTCATAAATTTTAATATAATTGTATAGAGCTCCACTACCAGGGGATTATGTGACAATGCCATTAATCCTCTGTGAAAAGAAACTTCTGCAGCTATATATTCCTGCTCTGTAGTCTCACTGCGAAATATCTGATTAATCTCCTTCAGACATTCTATCTCCTGATCTTCCGCATTTTTAAGAATCTCTGCTGCCATTCCTCTTTCAAACAACAGTCGGCAGTCAAAAAAATAATTGTAATTTTCCGCCGTCAAAGTATTGGAAAATCCCATAAACTCCAGTACATTCTCGGAAAACTTATCCGCAACAAAGTTTCCCTCTCCCTGTTTACTGACAATCAGCCCATAAGAAGCCAGTGTTACCATAGCTTCTCTGATTACCGGACGCGAAACCTGCATCTGCAATGCAAGCTCTCTTTCTGACGGAAGCTTCGTACCACTCGGCAGTTCTCCATCCAGAATTGCCTTTTTCAACTGCTGGGTAACTATCTGTGGTGCTGATACACGTTCTACTGGAGTAAAAATATCCGGCATATGGAAAACCCTCCTTTTTTCAGATAAATATTTTTTAATAGTATAGCATATCTTTATGACATGGTATAGACAAACTTCCCGTCCATAAAGTGAAAAAACGCTGTACATAGAAACTGTGTACAGCGTTTTTCTATATAAATACTTTTAGAAGTGAAGCAGAACCTTCAGCATTGTACCCTGATTTTCATCAAAATCCTTAAATGCCTTCTGAGCTTCTGTAAAATGATACTCATTGGTAACAACATTTCTCAATTGAATATTATTTCTTTTTACCAGTTCAATCAATTCTTTAAATTCCGACATAAAAGCATTTCGGGATCCCATAATGCAGAGCTCTTTTTTCTGTATTACTGTAAAATCAAAATTCAACGGTCTCTTTCCGATTCCAACCTGGATTATACGTGCTCTGTATGCAGCTGCATCAATTGCATTCTGGAATGTTGATGGAAGCCCTACCGCTTCCACAGTCACATCAAATCCATTTCCGTCTGTCAGCTCATTCACCTTCTCATCAAATTTCTCCGGATCATTATTCAGCAGCACACCATCTGCTCCAAGCTCAAGTGCTTTATCCAGCTTATCCTGTGCAACATCACAGATATAAACCTTTGCTCCATAAAGTTTTGCCGCATACATAGCAAGTATTCCAATAGTGCCTCCGCCAATGACTAATACTTTTTCTCCGGATTTTACTCTGGCTCTCTTAATACCATGATAGCTGATGCAAAATGGTTCAATCAATGCCAGCTCATCTGCAGGTAAACCGCCACCATCTATCAGGCGTTCTGTCGGCATTACAAAATACTCGGAAAACGCGCCATCTCTCTGTACTCCCATGGTCTTGTTATCTGTACAGCAATTTACAAATCCCCGCTGACAGGAATAACAGCTACCACAATTAAAATACGGATTGGCTGTTACCAACTGTCCCTCTGAAAATCCCATGGGGTCTCCATTGATTTTTATAATCTGAGCAGCAAATTCATGTCCCGGAATCCTTGGATATGTACCATATGCCATGGTTCCTCTGTAAACCCCCAGATCACTTCCGCAGATTCCTCCGGTTACCATCTTTAACAAAGCTTCGCCTTCCCGGATTTCCGGAATTTCGCATTCTTTTATGACAATCTGTTTTGGTTTTTCAATCAAAAGCTTTTTCATGATAATCTCCTTATTCCCTTACCAGTTCTTTTCCATCCCCCCACTTCTTCACTACAAATGCAGTTAAAAGTGGTACCAGAATCACAGATACGACCACTGCGGATGCACACTGTACGGTCGCCGCATCTACATATGGTGCCATTACCGGAGACGCGGCTGCGATTAGAGCCGGAGTTGCCACACAATTACCTGCTGCACTGGCAACTGAAGCTCCTGCATACCCAGGACGACGATTAATAAATCTGTCAGCTAATATGCATATAAATCCTGACCAGAATACGCAGAATACTCCAAGTACAATTCCTCTCAAACCTCCTGCCATCAGGTTATTGACAGAGATACCTGAACCAAGGCAGAATGCAAAAAACGGTATCAAAAGTCCTGTTGCAGGCTCCAGGTATTCGCCGATCTCTTTGTCCAGGTTTCCCAGCAGCATTCCTACTGCGACGGGTAAGATAGCTGAAACAAGATTGATCAACGGAATATCTGCAAGTCCTGATGCTCCAAACGCAATCATCGTCAGAAAAGGTCCATCATTGATTGCCAATAAAGACTGAGAGCCTACATCTGCCGAATCACCATAGGTACTGGTAAGAGAAATAAAGAGACCTCCATTCGAGTTTGTTATAGCAGAAACCATTGCCAATGCCGAGATTCCCAGAACTCCGCCAAGCCCGAATACATATCCTACCAAAATACCAATGGATGCCCCTGCAGCAAATTTTGCTAACAATAGCACAAATCCACGTTTCAGCACCTCGCCTGCCTGACGGACATTTATCTGCGCACCAACACAAAAACAGGTAATTGCGATTGCTGTGCTGGCTGCACCGGGTCCCCAAAGAGCAGTCGTCAATCCCCCAATCTCCAGGAACCCCGGAAAAAACGTATTCACCAAAACTCCCAGCAGAAGCGGAACCACCATCAAACCACCCGGCACTTTTTTAACTGTACTTAGAATTTTCATACCCCTTCTCCTTATTCTTTTATGATCACAGTGAGTTAATTCCCATTGCGCGAAGCTGATTTGTGATCGGATTTCTTCCTGCCACACGATCAGCTCCTGCTTTCATAAATGCCAAACCGTCTTCAAGGCAGGTAACTCCGCCACTTGCTTTTACTTTAATTTGTCCATTTGCATATTTTTTCAGTAACGCAATATCATGTAATGTTGCTTTTCCTTCAGCAAAGCCTGTGCAGGTCTTAACGAAATCAGCTCCTGCTGCAGTAATAATCTTCACTGCTTCAATCTTATCAGAATCCTGAAGAAATCCTGTCTCAATAATAACCTTAACAGTGATTCCGGCTGCGTGTGCAACATCCACAACGCCCTTGATATCCTGCTCAACAAACGCATAGTCCTTCCCTAACAGACGACCTACGTTCATTACCATGTCTACCTCACCAGCACCGTCCAGAACGCCCTGCTCAACTTCCTTCTGCTTCACAATACTGCTTACACCTCCAGACGGGAAGCCAACCACAAGCTGAGGTGCAATCCCTGTTCCTTTCAGTTCACGTGCAACAATCGGAATATAGCTGGGGAAAACAGGAACCGCTGCATACTTCATCTGCTTTGCATCCTCACAGGCTTTTATCACCATTTCCTCTGTTGCATTCACAACAAGTGCCGCGGAATAATCCAGATTTGAGCATACCTTTTTAATATCTTCCATATCCATCATTGTGTTTAAAGTAGTCATAATACATTCCTCCATTTTTTAATTACTCACCTTGTCTTTTCCGTTCTATCGGTATCTGCAGATTTCCATTTCCCCTGATCCTTTTCAGAGGTAAGGTGGTATTACCAGTGATTTGATTAAAACATATACGCACAAAAATGTCAATGCGCTTATAATAATTCTTACTTTTTTGGATATTTTATACAATTTCCCGTCTTTTAAAATATGCATATTGCCAGTATATGGGGATCAAAAATATACTTGCACCGATCCATGCAAGCGGAGTCGCAAAGCAGACACCAATATAGCCAACTGACTTTGCCAGCACTGTAGTTGCAACAACCCGAAGCACCAGTTCCACGATACACGCTATAAAGGGCGCCCAGCTGTTTCCTATGCTCTGGATCGTCGACCGGCAAATTACCAATATCCCCAGTATGAAATAAAAGGGCGAAACGGTCAGCAGATATCCGTTTGAATATTCAATAATTTCTTTTGTAGGATGCTCCACAAATAATGGAACGATCATATGACTGTAGAATATCATGACCATACCCATTCCGATATTTACAATACTTGCCTGACACAGACAGGCCATAAAACCTTTTTTTATGCGTTCTGCCAAACCTGCCCCGTAATTCTGTGCCACAAAATTGGAGACCGCGATTCCAAATGCTGTATTTACCAGTACAGAAATCTGATCCACCTTGGTTGCTGCTGTATACCCGGCAATCGCCTCTGCTCCAAGGGCGTTAACTGCTCCCTGCATGGCAAGCTGACCAATGCACATGACAGACATCTGAAATCCCATGGGAAATCCAATCTTTAGATGAGCGGGTATTTCTCCTCTTATTCCGATAAAATCTGTTTTTTGAAAACAGAATATTTTATATTTTTTCATTCCCGAAGCCATGCTCATAATTGCAGACAGCAGCTGACTTAATACGGTTGCCCAGGCTGCACCTGCGACTCCCATTCCTAACGGCACAATAAATATTACATCCAATGCGATATTTAAAATCGAAGAAAAAACAAGAAAAAACAGCGGAGTTCTGCTATCGCCCAGAGCTCTTAATATATTTGAGATCATATTATAAAAAACGGTAGCACCGGTCCCCAATAACACAGCAAACATATAATCATATGCCATATCATATATTTCTGCCGGTGTCTGCATCCAATTTAAGATTTGTCTGGAGAACACACAGCAAATGACTGTAAGCACGATTGAGAAAAGACTGCATAAAATTACAGATGTCAATACACTCTGCCTGATCCGCTTTTGATCCCCTGCTCCGAAATAATGTCCCAGGCAGATTCCGAATCCGCCGGTTATTCCCTGAATAAAACAAAGTATTAAATAAATAAAGATACTGGTAGATCCAACAGCCGCCAGTGCATCTGCCCCTAACGTACGACCCACAATGACAGAGTCTGCCAGGGTATAAAAAAGCTGAAAAAGATTTCCTCCTATAACAGGAACTGCAAACTTTAATATTGTAAAAAACGGTTTTCCCTTTGTAAGATCCTGTGACATGACAGATCCCTCCTCCTGATTTCAATATTTTCTTGTAATGGACTGTAAAAATCAATATACTGTAAATATCCCCTGTTATTTTCCGCATACGGAGGCTTTTATGATACGAATAATTAAAACGGACCAAAGCCAGCGAGAATTATCAGATCATGGCTCAGTACAGTTTCCTCTGGAAATCAACTATGATAATCTGAATGATTTTCAGAATCGCCATATGCGCTGTCATTGGCATGACGAACTGGAAATTTCCATTGTCTTAAACGGCACTATTCGATATCAGCTGAAAGATCATACTCTCATTTTCCGCACCGGTGAGGGTGTCCTGATCAATTCCCGGGTTCCGCATTCTGCCTTTCCTCTCAGCAGCGAAAATCCCCTTCTGCTGACCATTATCCTGCATCCGGCTCTGGTGTATGGTACTCCGTCCAGTGAGATTTATCAGAAGCTGATGCTGCCATATATGCAGACTCCATCCCTTTCTCAGATTACGTTATCTGATAATATGATAGATACGCTGAAGCAGATCGCCTCCCTTTACACACTGAGCCCATTTGGATGCGAACTGAAAATCAAAGGGCAGTTATGCTGCCTCTTTTATGAGCTCCTGACTCCTCACGAGAAGCTGCTTGCCTGTGCCGGACCATCTGATGAAGAAGCTCTTGCACGCTTAAAAATACTTCTGGAACAGATTCATGCCCATTATGCCGAACCTTTGTCACTTGCTTCTCTGGCTTCAGAAGTATCTCTCTCCAGAGAAGGCTGCTGCCGCTTCTTTAAAGCTATGACCGGACAGACCCTCTCTCAATATCTGGAGGACTATCGCATCTCTCAAAGCATTTTATATTTGAAAGATAACCAATACTCCATTACCCAGATCGCTGCTTTTGTAGGCTTTAATAATTCAGGACGTTTTTCCGCTGCTTTTGTAAAACGAATGTCCTGTACACCCAGTCAGTACCGCCATTCACTTCAAAAATAATCCGCCGTCTCATCGGCAAAACTCAGTATAAAAGCTCAGACCTTTATATAAAAGCCTGAGCTTGCCAAAAACTATACACATATTGATAATTTAAAAAAGCTTACAAATCCATCGGAATTTGTAAGCTTTCAAAAAAGTGACTCCAAGGGGATTTGAACCCCTGTTACCGCCGTGAAAGGGCGGTGTCTTAACCGCTTGACCATGGAGCCTCGATATATTTAGAGAAAACAACAGGGGTAATCGTTTGTACGGTTACCCCTGATAGAAAGGCGACAACCAGATTCGAACTGGTGATATAGGTGTTGCAGACCTTTGCCTTACCACTTGGCCATGTCGCCATATGACTAAACTCCCCGAGTAGGGCTCGAACCTACAACACCACGGTTAACAGCCGTGTGCTCTACCATTGAGCTATCGAGGATTACTTCTCTTTTTTCTTTCAGGCATGTGCCTTCAAAACTGCATACAGCAGATACTTCTCTTCCACACTCTACTCTAACATCTTCCTATCCTGCCTAACCATCCTGGTTAAGCCCTCGACCTATTAGTGACAGTCAGCTGCACACATTGCTGTGCTTCCACCTCTGCCCTATCTACCTCGTCGTCTTCAAGGGGTCTTACTACTTGCGTATGGGATATCTCATCTTGAGGGGGGCTTCA
>JAHABX010000029.1 GCA_018376135.1 Clostridiales bacterium
TTTTGTCCCCAACGTCTTCTAAGAAAATATCAAACCACAAATATCTATTTATCCAATATACAGCTGCTCGGCTGTACATTCCCCAACTTTTATACCATAAGGATCAGGTACATTCGATCCGGATATCCGGCTGAAGGAGGTGAAGGTAGAACAGGTCATCCTGAATAGCCTCAGCGATTTCTTCTTCTACTCTCTACACTATTTCCCAAGCACTTCCTGCATCAACTCCCGTTCCGTATTCTCAATGCCATCCATGAACTCCGGAACGCTGAATAGATAAAAAGTTGTAACTTTTGTGCTTCATTCAAATGTCAGATGAACTGAACATTGTATTATTTATAGTAGTAATACCAATTTCCATTATATTCTTCATCACATTCTTCTTGTGAAGCAAACGTACAATCTTTAATTCCTTGAATTGGGTAATTATGTTTTTTCAACTGCGCTCTGTGATACAAATTGATTTTTCAGTAAGCCCACTTTGCTGTGCAGCCTCTAATAGTGCATTTGTACGAAAAATGTAGGATACAAAATAGTCTTCTGGTCGAATATATGCTCCAAACCCACATCAAACCGAAAGCCATCAAACTTACAGTCTATCAAATTCTCCTGACACACAAATCAAATATCGATATAAAGTAAGGGATTTATAACCATTTCCATCATATTCTTCATCATCTCTGATACAGTATCTGTTTTCAACCATACATGGAACAATCTTTCCGTATATGTTTAATACCATAATGCCCGCTATTTTTCCATCTTTGACAATGATTGACTTTACATTCTTGTCCTCATCAAGACAGCAGCTAAAATCATATTCGTTTTTTCTGCGTTCATGCACCGGCACACGAGTATACAGCCCATTACCCAACCTGAAAAAGCGCACCTGTTCCCCAATCGGCAAACCTTCAATAAGCGCTTCAAAATCTTCCGGATACTCAACCTTTCCAAAGCTATCTTGGTATGTGGTCTGTTCTGGCATGATTATACCCCCATTTGTAATTCTGTTATCTCTTTTTTACAAAAACATCAATCATCTCAAATCAGTCCAAAGGTTTCTCCTGTACGGAACCTGCTGATATTCCGACTGAGTCTGAACCTTACTTTTCTTTCAGAAGCAATGCTACCGGACAATGATCGCTTCCCATCTGTTCCGACAGGATCAGGCTGTCTTCAATATATTCTTCATAACCCTCGGATACCAGAAAGTAATCAATACGCCAGCCTGCGTTTTTCTCTCTCGCACGGAACCGATAGGACCACCAGCTGTATGCTCCCTCCTTTTCCGGATAGAGATAACGGAAGGAATCCACGAAGCCGGATGCCAGAAGTTCCCGCATTTTACCACGCTCTTCATCGGAAAATCCTGCATTTCCTCGATTTGTCCGGGGATTCTTCAGATCGATCTCTTCCTTTGCCACATTGAAATCTCCGGTCACGATAACAGGCTTTTTCTCCTTTAAATCAAGAAGGTATGTCCGGAAATCATCCTCCCATTCCATACGGTACTCGATACGGGCAAGTCCCTGCTGTGCATTGGGCACATATACATTGACCAGATAATAGTCCGGATATTCCAAAGTAATTGTCCGCCCCTCCGTATTATGTTTATCCAGTCCCAGATCATAAGAGATTGAAAGAGGTGTCTCCTTCGTCAGGACTGCTGTTCCTGAATATCCTTTCTTCTGAGCGCTGTTCCAGTATATTTCGTATCCCTCAAATTCAAAATCCGCCTGTTCCGGCTGCATCTTTGTTTCCTGCAGACACAGCACATCCGGCTGCTCCCGCTCCAGAAATTCCATGAAGCCTTTTCCCATGCAGGCACGAAGCCCATTTACATTCCAGGAATATAATTTTTTCATATCAGCTCTCTCCTATACACAAAAAGCCGCCCTTTCAGGCAGCTTCTAATATGCAGCAAGCAAAACGATAAGCCGGGTTATGTCGTGGACAATCATCTATCTAGACGTACTGTTGCCAGCACGTTCAAGCGACCTACCTGAAGCTGGCGGGCAGCCATATGCTTCTGCTTGGTCTTGCTTCGGATGGGGTTTACATGTGCCCCGTCTGTTACCAGCCGGGCGGTAGTCTCTTACACTGCCTTTCCACCCTTACGTCACGTTTTCGCCAAATCCGGCTCAAAGCTGACGCGGTATATTTCTGTTGCACTGGCCTTGGAGTCACCTCCACCGGACGTTATCCGGCATCCTGCCCTGTGAAGCCCGGACTTTCCTCACCTGATATCTATCAGCCGCGATTGTCTGTCTTACTTACTGCGCTACTCATTCTACCCTAATTTTATCCGTTTGTCCATTCCTGAATATGTTTTTTTCATAAAAAAACACATATCCGGCTGTCAGCACTGCAAACATGACCAATGCTCCCGCCACATCCACTGCTGAATGCTGTTTGGTAAACATGGTCGACAAAATAATAGCCACTGCAAATATCCTGCCCGTCAGGACTCCCCATCCGGGCAGCCTGTCCTTTTGCATCTCTAACGTATACTGCAATACGCAGGTTACATATACGTGCATGCTGGGAAATACGCTTTTCGGTGTATCTACCGTCTGTACAAATTTCATCAGCCACCCACTGAGAGTCTCTGTATGATAAGTGATACTTTCCCGAAAATCCAGTCCGGTAGGCCACACATAGGAAATCAACAGGAAAATATTCATTCCGGCTGTCAGCACAAACACTGCCTTTCGATAATCTGCATCCCCCAGATTTCGTATCGCCAGATATGCACAGATTCCAATATACGGAAACCAGCTCAGGTATGGATAAATGAACGCCGGAATATGCGGAATCATCCGGTCCAGTTCACAGGAGATCAGATGCACGGATTCCGGCTCAAAGATCTCCAGATAGACAAACAGAGACATGTAGCAGACAAACCAGACTGCAATGGGGACTAAATGCCGTTTTTTTATAAAATCTTTTATCATCATCATATCTTTCTATTCTCACCAAGTATTTCGCTTCCGCATGAGCCGTGGACCTCTATTCCGCGGCTGGCGCCGCTTCATTTCGGTCTCGGGCTTCGCATCACGCGCTTCCGCATGAGCCGTGGACCTCTATTCCGCGGCTGGCGCCGCTTCATATCGGTCACGGGCTTCGCCCTATAGAATCTGCCAAACTTCGTCTTCCTTACATGCAAGCATGACGGAATCCCGAGTTTGACAGCTTCTGCACGGCTCATGCTATACGTGGAAGAAGCTGCCTCCAATGAATTCCCGCAGGATGGAGTTATGAGGAACCATATTGCTGTCGATTCCCTGGAAATAATTCAGGAATTTCAGCAGGCGTTTTGCTTCCAGATATTCCGGCTCCTCCGGAGTGATGCCGAACAGCAGCGGTTCTGCATACTGTTTCAGCACGGACAGTTCATAGATCAGGGCTGAATTGAACACCACATCCGCATCCTCCTGATAAGGGAAGATATTCTCATCCTCTCCCCGGCGCACAGACGGCCACATGGAGATGGTACGCTTCGCACTGGCTCCTCTTGTTCTGGCATCCCGCACCATTCGGCGGATCAGTCTTCCGTCTGTAGTCGGAATCCGGTTATGTTCATCAATATTCAGCTGCGTCAGCGCACTCAGATAGATCTTGAACTTATTCTCCTGGGGCAGAGAATAGGAAAGCGCATCGTTCAGACAGTGGATCCCTTCGATGACCAGCACGTCATCCGGACCCAGCTTCAATGTATTTCCCTTATATTCCTTCTTGCCGGTCAGGAAATTGAAGGTAGGAAGGGATACTTCTTTCCCGCGCAGCAAAGCGCTCATCTGGTCATTGAACAGCTCCAGATCCATGGCGCCCAGACATTCAAAGTTATAATTGCCGTCCTCGTCCTTCGGTGTATCCTCCCGCTCCACAAAATAATTATCTACCGCAATCGGATGCGGTCTCAGCCCATGAGCCAGAAGCTGGATCGAAAGCCTGTGGGAGAAGGTGGTCTTTCCGGAGGAAGACGGTCCTGCGATCATAATCAGCTTCTTGTTATGCTGAGATGCGATCTGTGCTGCAATATTGCCCAGTTCCTTTTCCATAATGGCTTCCTGTGCCAGTATGATATTTCCCATATTTCCATCAGAGATCTGCTCATTCAGCGCTCCTACGGTCGCAACCTCCAGAATCTCGCTCCACTTGGTCGAATTTTTGAGTGCCGTAAATACCTTATGCTCCGGAGCAAAAGGCTGGAACGTCTCCGGCGTACTCTGAGGCGGAAATTCCAGAACAAATCCCTCATCATAGGGGATCAGCTTAAAATATTTCAAATATCCCGTATCCGGAACCATATATCCGTAATAATAATCTTCAAATCCATCCAGCCGGTATACGTTGACGGTGGAACTGCGGCGGAATTTGAACAGCCTCGCCTTATCTGTCATTCCGTGTCTGGAAAAATGCTCAATGGCATCATCCACGGAAATTGTCTTCTTCTCGATCGGCAGAGAAAGCTTCACCAGCTCCTCCATACGTGCCTGTACCTTCTGAAGGAAGGTCTCATCCGGCGCTGCAAATTTACTGGTACAGTAATAGCCCTCACTGACCGTAAAATGCACCTTGATGCCTCTGACCGCATCCATTCCTGCCACATCATAGATGGATTTCAGCATCAGAAGCGTTGCACTTCTCTTATAGGTCTTATATCCATCGGTCTGTCCGGTAGTCAGAAACTCTATCCGACTGCCATCCTTTACCTGGCGGAACAGCTCCCTCATCCTGCCATTCTCCAAAACCAGCACAATATCATGCGGATAATTCTGCTGATACTGCTCTGCCAGCTCCCGATAAGTCGCATGATCTGCCGTCTCCGTAATTTTTCCCTCAATCATTACCTGCTTCATAGATCGAATACCTCCTCCGTCAGATTACGATAAACGGATGCTGTACAGGAACACAATCCATATGCACACCTGACAGCACCTTCTCCAGATAATCCTTTACATCCTTCATAAATATATGCTCAATCCCATAATGTCCTGCATCAATGATACAGAGTCCCTGATCCACTGCATCGATACCTGTATGATGGTCAATGTCTCCGGTAATATACACATCACACTGAAACCGGAGCACTTCCTTCATGGTGCTCCTTCCGGCTCCCGGACAGATGGCTGCCGTAAAAACCTCCTGCTTTGGATCTCCAAAGAACTTCACACTGGGGATTCCATATGCATCCTTGACCAGACGGGCACATTCTGCCAGTGTCATGCGCTTTGGCAGCACTCCCACTCTGCCGATCCCTTCTCCGTCCTTTACTTCCTCCAGCACCGTACATTCCTGAAGATTCAGCATACGGGCAGCCAGATCCGCCATTCCTCTCGTATCATAATTGGTATGCATGGCATAATAGGAAATATCATTCTGAATCAATGTAATCAGCCTTCTGCCGTTCATATCATCATCCGTCACCCGCTTCAGAGGCGAAAATATCATCGGATGATGAGTGATCAGCATATCTGCTTTCTGCTCTGCCGCCATACGCACTGCCTCATCCGTGGCATCCAGCGCCAGAAGCACCTTCTTCACTTCTTTTTCACGTCTGCCCGCAAGCAGACCCACATTATCCCACTCACAGGCATATTCCGGCGAATACTCCTGTTCCAGCAGGGCGCATATTTCACTGCATCTCATAATCAGACTCCTGTTCCAGTACGGACTTCAAAAGCGCATGCTTTTCTTCCAGCTCATGCATCCTGAGAGACTCTCCCTGCCCATTTTCCAGCAGAGTATCCCTGATCTTCCGGTTCTTCTGAAGCTCCGCACCGATATATTCCCTCAGTACAGCCGGTGACTTCTGCAGCTTCCTGTCTCCGTAAAACAATGCTGCCGCATCCATCTCTTCCGCTTCTCCGTGAACGGCTTTCATCATGGGGTAATATTTCCCCTCGTCCAGCACCATGTCCTCTTCCACAATACGGAAGTGATTCCGGCAGAGATATTCCCTCACCAGATGAATATCGGACTGAGGCTGCAAGATCAGCTCCTTCACGGTAGAAAGACAGTGCTCCCCGCCCTTCAGGATCCGCACGGTCAGACCTCCGCCCATCCCTGCAATGAGCACCGTATCCGCCTCTTCTGCCTTCAGCTTCTCAAGCCCGTCAGACAGACGGGTCTCTATATATGTATCCAGCCCACAGGTATGGATATGCGCATTTGCCCGCTCAAGGGGACCTTTGTTCACATCCATCGCAATGGCGGAGGGGATTCTCTTCCTTTGTACCAGTACAATCGGTATATAGCCGTGGTCCGTCCCCACATCTGCCAGCCGGCTGCCCTCCGTCACTTTGGACGCCAGCAGCTCCATTCTCTTCGATAACTGCATATATTACTCCAGGAAATCCTTCAGCTTGCGGCTGCGGCTCGGGTGACGGAGCTTTCTGAGGGCCTTTGCCTCGATCTGACGGATACGCTCACGGGTAACGTTGAACTCCTTGCCCACCTCTTCCAACGTGCGCGCACGTCCGTCATCCAGACCAAAACGCAGACGGAGTACCTTCTGTTCTCTCTCTGTCAGTGTGCCAAGCACCTCCACCAGCTGCTCTTTTAACAGGGTAAATGCTGCCGCTTCTGCCGGAACCGGAACATTGTCATCCTGAATAAAATCACCCAGATGGCTGTCCTCCTCCTCACCGATGGGCGTCTCCAGAGAAACAGGCTCCTGAGAGATCTTCAGGATCTCACGGACACGCTCTACCGGCATATTCATCTCTGCTGCGATCTCTTCCGGCTGCGGCTCTCTTCCCAGCTCCTGCAGAAGCTGTCTGGACACACGGATCAGCTTATTGATCGTCTCTACCATATGAACCGGAATACGGATCGTCCGAGCCTGGTCTGCAATGGCTCTGGTGATCGCCTGACGGATCCACCAGGTTGCATAGGTACTGAACTTATAGCCCTTGCGGTAATCAAACTTTTCCACCGCCTTAATAAGACCCAGATTTCCCTCCTGGATCAGATCCAGAAAAAGCATACCTCTGCCCACGTATCTCTTTGCAATGCTGACCACAAGACGAAGATTTGCCTCTGCCAGACGCTTCTTTGCCTCTTCATCCCCCAGCTCCATACGCTTTGCCAGCTCGATCTCTTCTTCTGCACTCAGAAGCGGAACCTTACCGATCTCCTTCAGATACATACGGACCGGATCCTCGATGCTGACTCCGTCGGGTACGGACAGATCGATCTGCTCCACATCCACCTCATCCTCATCTGACAGGATGATATTGCTGTCGTCATCATCATCCGTGATCCGCAGCACATCAATATTGTTATGCTCCAGGAAATCCAGGATCTTCTCGAACTGCTCCGCGTTCAGTTCCATATCATTGAAGAAATCACTGATCTCCTGATACTCCAGCACATTCTTTTTCTTTTTTGCCAGTGCAAGCAATTCTTTCAACTTTTCACTGAATTTTACTACATTTTCTTCCATATTGGTTCATCCTTCCATAATTGTTCATATTTTATCCTTAATCCAAAGAAATATGCAATTTCTCAATTTCCCTGCGCTTTTGGACGATTCTCTGCAGCGCTTCCATATCCTGAGGGTCCATATGCTCCGTCTGCCAGGCAATGCTGTTCTGCTTGACTCTCAGGATCGTTTCCTGCAATGCTTTCTCTTCTTCCTCCCGCCCCGACAACGTGGGGATCGTATCGTTGAACATTGCTGCCACCTTCTGCTGGTCCTCTTCCTCCGTAAAATACTGGAACAGGGATGCAGGATTCAGACGTCCCTCCTGCACCTGTCCGGTCAGAAGCTCTGCCACCCTGCGGCACAGCGGATCTGTAAATTCCTCAGGCTCCACATACCTGGCAATATTGGCAAACAGCTTCTCATCGGAGCTCATCCATGTGATCAGAAGCCGCTGGGAACGCAGGCTTCCATCCTCCGGTCTCTTTCGGCGCCTGCCCGGCGGACTCTCCGGGGCCTGCACCTTCTGTATATCTCCCAGCCGCTCTCCGGTCTGACTGACCATCCGGAGAAGCTGTTCATAAGTCAGATGATAATTCTCCGCAACCGCTTCAATATAATTATTGCGCTCGATTCCCGCTTCAAATTCCAGAAGCCGTTTGGATACCTCCCGGAAAAATGCGGTCTTGCTCTCCGGCTCCCGGAAATTATACTCCCGCTCCAGCACCCGAAGCTCAAAGAAAAAGCTTCCCTGTGCCTGATCGATCCGCTTCTGGAAGCTTTCTGCTCCCTCCGCCTTTATAAACTCATCCGGATCCTTGTAGGGTTCCATATTGATGACCTTTGCCGTAAGTCCTGCATCCTTCAGAATGGGGATCGCCCTCATCGCCGCCCGTATCCCGGCGTCATCACTGTCATAGGTCAGAAGCACCTCGTTTGTATACCGCTTCAGGATCATGGACTGCTGCTGCGTAAATGCCGTCCCCAGCGAAGCCACCGCCTGCGGAAATCCTGCCTGATGCATGGCGATCACATCCATATATCCCTCGCAGAGAATGATATTCGGCTTCCGGCTGATTCTTGCCAGATTCAGTCCGTACAGATTACGGCTCTTGTCAAATACCCGGGTCTCCGGTGAATTCAGATACTTGGGCTTTGCATCTCCCATAACTCTGCCGCCAAAGCCAATGACCCGGTTGTGAGCGTCCATGATGGGGAACATGACCCGGTTCCAGAACTTATCATACATCCCTTTCTTCTCATCCGCCTGCATCAGTCCGGATTCCTTCAGAAGCTGATCGGAAAATCCTTTGCTCTTCAGATATTTGTACAGATCATTACTGAACTTACTGGAATAGCCCAGTCCGAACTTTTTGATCGTCTCCTCACTGAGTCCCCGTCCGGTCAGATAATCCAGCGCCTGCTTTCCGGCAGGCTGCCGGAGCATGTAATAATAATATTTCGCCGCCAGCTTGTTCATCTCCAGTATCCGAAGCTTCAGATCCGCCTGTTCCTTTGCCTCTTTGGAGGTCTCTCTCTCCGGAAGCTGGATCCCTGCCCGGTCAGCCAGCACCTTCATGGCTTCCGGAAAGGTCAGATTCTCATAATCCATGACGAACTTAAACACATCCCCTCCTGCTCCGCAGCTGAAGCAGTGATACATCTGGCGGGGCTGATTGACTGACATGGAAGGATTGCGGTCATTATGGAACGGGCATACCCCCACATAATTGCTTCCCTTCCGCTGCAGCTTCAAATAGCCTGATATGACGTCCACGATATCACTCCTGGAACGTATTTCTTCTACCAGATCCTGCGAATAATAACTCATATAACACCTGTTTCCTGTCAATATCTCCAGGAGGCTGGAATAAAAAACTCCTGGAATTTTGCAATGGCATACTGGTCGGTCATACCCGATATGTAGTCACAGACACTTCTCTCCTGTGTCTCCCCAGACTGCCACATCCGTTCAATATATTCATTGGGAAGAAGCTCCGGATGCTCCATATAATAACAGAACAGTTCCTTTACAATATTTTCCGCCTTCTGTTCTTCCCCCTTTGCCTTGGGATTCGTATATACATTGGCAAACATATATTTCCTCATCCCCTTAAAGGCAAACTCCACATCCTCCGACATCAGGATATCCGGCTTGCCCTGACTCTGGTTCACAATATCATGAATCAGCGTATTCAGCCGTTCCCTTGTGGAATGTCCGAGAATATCCGTATATACCCGCGGAAGCTCTTCCTCCCGGATGATGCCTCCCCGTATGGCGTCATCCACATCGTGATTGATGTATGCGATCTTGTCCGAAAAACGGACGATCTTTCCTTCCAGCGTGGCAGGGCTTCCGGTCATCTGATGGTTCAGGATCCCGTCCCGCACCTCCCAGGTCAGGTTCAGGCCCCGCCCCTCCTTTTCCAGCTTCTCCACAATACGGACACTCTGCTCATAATGGGTAAATCCCTCGCTGCTCACCGCATTCAGCGCCCGCTCGCCGGCATGTCCAAAGGGGGTGTGCCCCAGATCATGCCCCAACGCCACTGCCTCGGTCAGATCCTCATTCAGCCGTAATGCTCTGGCAATGGTCCTGGCATTCTGTGCAACCTCCAGCGTATGGGTCAGGCGTGTCCGATAATGATCCCCCTTGGGGGTCAAAAATACCTGCGTCTTATGCTTCAGCCTGCGGAAGGACTTGCAGTGGAGAATCCGGTCCCTGTCTCTTTGATACACCGGACGGATATCACAGGAAGGCTCGTCCACATCCCTTCCTCTCGAATTACGGCTGTATGAAGCATACGGACTTAAAAACTGCTGTTCCCATTCTTCCGTGCTTTCCCGAATCGTCATGGCATATCCTCCTTCGACAGTAGTCCCTGAAAACTCCCTCTATAATATATATACTGCGTGAAAATCAAAAATCCTTCTTATTTTTTAAAATTTTTTTATTTTTTTTGAATTTTAGGATATTTTTTCTTTCCGACCATGTATTTTCTCATGTAAGCGAAGGTTTTTTCCTCCCCCTGCTCATCCAGCATATGTAAAATATACTCCAAAAGTGCCCTTGTATCCTCATGGATCATATACGCATCCTTTCCCTTCTCATAATAAATGAGCGGTGAATGCCGGGTGTAGGCACTCCCCTCGTATACTTTCGATGCTGCGATCCTGTCCATGATCATCTCATTCACATATTTCATGGGCATCTTCATGCCCGTCATCCCTTTTACCGGTCCCACGCTGTAATCGATCCAGTATTCATAATGATGCCTGTTCCTGCCCTTATGATGAAGCCATGCCGAAGAATATCCCTTTTCTTCCCGTTCTGCATTATTGGGGCTGCGGAATCCCTGATAGTACCGGCAGCCCTGCCAGAATTCTGACGGGGAATATTTGGACAGATCATGGGTCAGTCCCTGCCAGTACATCCCCACCTTAAAACAGTGCTTTGCCACCATCACCTTATGCTCTGTGATCGTATGAAAATGCTTCCATATATTAATCAGTCTCATCACTCTTACCTGCCAGTATCATAATCGTCCGCGGCGGAACTTTGACCATTTTCTGATCCTCCAGAAGAGGCTCCTCTCCCTTCGGATAAAAGACAGAATACTCTCTGCCTGTATCGGCGGTCAGATGCCACCGCTGTCCTGCGGGCAGGGTGGGAAGCGCCAGCTCATGCTCCGTCATATGCATATTGTAGAGCACATAGCAGGTCTCACCGCCCGTATACGCTCCGGCATAGAGGATCCCCACCTGCCGGTTGTAATTCTCAAACTCCCCATACCACGCCTTTTTCCCGTGATAGGACAGATCCGGCATGCCCTTGGAGAGACAGTCCTTCATGGTATAACCATTCCTGCGTCCAAAGGCGGGACAGGATCTGCGGAAAGCAATTGCCTCCCGGACAAACTCCTGCAGACCTTTGTCGGCCTTCTTACGGCTCCACTGGATCCAGGACAGCTCATTGTCCTGACAATAGACATTATTGTTTCCCTTCTGGGAATTGCCCATCTCATCTCCGCCGTAGATCGCCGGAACTCCCTGGGACAGAAGCACCAGCAGAAATGCATTGCGAAGCTGACGGCGGCGCAGGCGCTCCAGCGCTCTGACAGCAGTCGCGCCTTCCTCTCCATAGTTGCAGCTGTAATTGTAGCTGCTTCCGTCCCTGTTATCTTCTCCATTCTCCTCATTATGCTTCACATCATAGGAGACCGTATCCATAAGGGTAAATCCATTGTGATTCGCCATGTAATTGACCACTGCATACTGCTCCGGATTTCTGCGCATGCTTTCCGTGATCTGCCACAGCATATCCTCGTCTCCCTTGAGAAAACGCCTTGCCTTTATAAGGAAATCATCATTGTACTCCGCAAGCCTTCTGAATCCCGGTTCATACTCCGGTTCGTAGATCTGATCCATGGGAAACGCCTCACTCATCAGCTTCGTACGCGCCAGATGAGGTTCCAGAGCCAGCACAGTCACCGGAGTTCCCCAGCTGTTCACATGCACTCCATCAATATGATATTCTGAGACCCAGTATTTGATACAGTCCAGAATCAGATTGGGATTCGTCCGAATGGGAAAATAAAATTCCAGGATCAGCTCGATCCCGTTTTTATGAAGCTCACGAACCAGCTCCTTCATCTCACGGACCGGATTGCCGGATGCGCTGTAGGATGCCTTCGGTGCAAAATAACATGCATCCGTGTATCCCCAGTAATTGACCCTTTCCCCGATGTCCCGGCGGATCGGCATATGCTTCTTCGCTGTATTCTCCGTTCCCGCCTCTGCAAATTCATAGACCGGCATCAGCTCAAGCTGCGTGATCCCCAGCTTCTTCAGATAGGGGATCTTTTCCCGGATGCCCGCCAGGGTTCCCGGATGCCGCACTCTCGAGGATGCATCCATGGTAAAGCCTCTCGGATGAGTCACATACAGCACACATTCTTCGTACGGAAGCTCCAGCGGCCTGTCCCCCTGCCAGGAAAAGCTGTCAAAGCATACGCCGCAGCGCACCTCATGAGGGCTCTCCGGACAGACGCCCCACTTTTCCCTTCCGGTCACATATCCCGCATAGGGATCCGGCTTTACCTCTCCATCGATCCGATAATTATATTCATATTTGTTCATGGGAAAACGACAGATACGCATGGTATAGATATCCCCGCATCTCATCTCTTCCGTAAATTCCAGTTCTGCCGCAATCTCACTGGTTCCCCTGGGGTACAGGATCAGACTGCATGGTCTGCCGTCCCGCACCTCTGCCGCAAAATTGATGTCTTTTCCTGCTCTAGTCACTCCCAGGCGGGTCGGTCTTCCTGCCTCAATGCGATAATCAAACATAATATTTACTCTTTTCCCTTCAACAATCGATATTTAACCCAATTATACCTAATTATAGCATTCAGGACTTACCTTGGCAATGGGATTGTGGTATGATACTTATAATATAAATGGCAGAGCCTGTTCAGGACTCTGCCCATGATCACAGGAGGCTGGTATGAAAAAGCTATTAGAATCTATCATTGCAGAATTGGAACAGAACCATTCCCTGATGCTGGTCAGCATTCTGGCAAGCTCCGGTTCCACTCCCCGGGGCGCCGGTGCCATGATGCTTGTTTTCGAGGATGGGCATACAGAAGGAACCATAGGCGGGGGCACTGTGGAGTATGCGGCAAAGACTCATGCCCAGAAGCTTCTCACCCGGGAATCCTCTGACACCGTAGGATACTGCCTGAATAAAAATGACGTGGCAAGTCTCGGAATGATCTGCGGCGGTGATGTGACCGTGTATTTTCAATATCTGAAAGGGTCAAAAGAGCTTCCGGTATTTTTGCGGCTCCATCAGGCATACGCCAAAAATGAAGCCTCCTGGCTCGTACGAAGGATCGATCACCATACCGTTACCTCCATGGCAGTCTGCGACCAGGAGGGGATGCATTTTGGAGAAGGCATCGATCCCGCCCTCCTTCCGGAGCTTTTGAAGCCCAAAGCAGTCTTTCTGACCGGAGAACCTTCCTACTGCGCGGAACCTGTTACCCAGGCAGGCTATGTCTATATTTTCGGCGGAGGACATGTTTCTCAGGAGCTGGTTCCGGTACTCTCCCATGTGGGCTTTCCTGTCATTGTTCTGGAGGACCGCAGGGAATTCGCCGATCCTTCTCTGTTCCCCGGTGCAAAGGAGGTTATTCTCGGAGATTTCCTGCATCTTTCCGATTCCGTGACACTGACGGAGCATGATTATGCGGTGATCATGACCCGGGGGCATCAGTCCGACTTCGAGATCCTGGCTCAGGTACTGAAGCACACGCTCTCCTATGTGGGCTGTATCGGAAGCCGCAGCAAGATCGCTGCCACAAAGGCGAAGCTGACCGCTATGGGCTTTCCGGAAACGATTTATGACCAGGTACACTCCCCCATCGGACTGGATATCCGTGCCGAGACACCTGCAGAGATTGCCATCAGCATTGCAGCGGAACTGATCCGGCACCGTGCCGCTCTCATCCGGTCCTGACAGATGCAAAATGTGGCTTCCAGCCTGCCAGGACTGTGAAGCCACATTTTTATTCTTATCAATTTCCTTTTCCAAAGCTGCAGGCCGGATAATGGCACTGCGCACAGCCCAGACACAGACCTCCGTTTCCCAGTCTGGTAATATCCCGTCTGGACACCTCCACACCTGCTGCCACTCTGGGCAGGATCAGGTCGAAGATCGTCGCCTTTGCATACATCACACATCCCGGAAGTCCCATGACCGGAGTTCCGTCTTCAAAATATGCCAGGCAGAACATGGCTCCCGGCAGCACCGGGGCACCGTAGGAAACGACCCGCGCACCTGTTTCTTTGATGGCTCCCGGCGTCTGGTCATCCGGATCCACACTCATGCCTCCGGTGGTCACGATCAGCTCGCAGCCCTTCTCCTTCAGCTCCAGAATCGCCTTTGTGATCTTCTCCTTATCATCATTCACGGTTACATGCTCTGTTACCTGAATATGATACTCTTCCAGCTTTTTCATGACTACCGGGGTAAACGTATCCTGGATCCTTCCATAGTACACCTCATTGCCGGTGGTCACGATTCCCGCCTTTTTCACCTTATATGGATGGAGGGAACAAAGAGGGCTCTCTCCCGCACATTTCTTTACAAGCTCCATCTTTTCCTTTTTGATGACCAGAGGAATGATCCTGGTTCCAAGAAGCTTGTCTCCCTTCCTGACCGGACTGTTATGATGCCGTGTGGCGATCATGATCTGATCCATATCGTTGATCTCATCCAGCCGGTCCACATCCACACAGAAGAGACCGTCACAGTCCGCGATCAGCTCAATCTTCCCTTCCTTCACATCTGAAGCATACATATGCGTATTCAGGCATACATCCCTTAAAATCTCCGCCGCCTCATTTTCATGATACATGGTATCATCCTTCTCCCAGATGTAGAGCTGATCCTTTCCAATGCTCAGAAGCACCGGAATATCCTCCTCCGTCACAATATGTCCCTTCCGGAATCTGGCATCCTTGGTCACCCCGCGGATGATCTGTGTTATGTCATGACACAGCACCTGTCCCACTGCATCCTCTGTTCTGATTAATTTCATAATGATGTCCCCTTTATGCTCCGTCTTATTTTGCCGCACACTCTCCGTCTCTGCCGTTTGCCAGAAGAAGCCCGTGCTTCAGCGTGGGCAGAATATATTCCAGATGCTCTCTGACCGCCTTCGGGCTGCCCGGAAGATTGACGATCAGCGTCTTTCCTCGAAGCACGCTGGCGCCTCTGGAAAGCATCGCCCTGGGAGTGATTCCCAGGCTGTACGCTCTCATCGCCTCCGCAATACCGGGAGCATTCCTGGTCGCCACTGCCAGCGTCGCTTCCGGCGTCACATCTGTGGGTGCAAACCCGGTTCCTCCTGTCGTCAGGATCAGATCCAGCTGTCTTCCGTCCGCCAGCCGGATGAGCTGATTCTTCAGCGGCTGTACGCCGTCAGGCAGAAGGAGTGTCTCTTCCACCACATAGCCTGCTTCCTTCAGCATCTCTGCGATCAGAGGACCGGACAGGTCTTCTCTTTCCCCTCTGCTCCCCTTATCCGACAACGTCACTACCGCCGCCCGCAGAGGCGGATCTGAAACCGGCGGAAGCAGCGTCATCTCATCTCCTGCAGATACGGTCCCTCCCCGCAGAACTCTCGCAAAGACGCCTTCCTTCGGCATGATGCACTCTCCGGTTTTCTGCTTGATCACGCAGTCGTTATGGCATTCCTTTCCGATCTGAGTCATTTCCAGGACCGCCTCTCCCACGGAAAATCTGCTTCCGACCGGAAGACTGCGGAAATCAAAGCCCTCCACCACCAGATTTTCTCCGAAAGCCCCATAGTCCACCCAGATCTTCTCCCGGAAGGCATGGATCTTATCCGCACTCAGAAGGCTGACCTGACGATGCCAGTTACCTCCGTGCGCATCCTGCTCCAGCCCAAAACCCTCTACCAGTCTTCCCTGCCCCACATCCTTTTTCGGGGTTCCTTTTTTCACGCTGATACATACGGCCAGCACCTTTCCCATCGTTGTTCCCTCCCGTGTGTCTGTTTTTATAGTTCCGGATACAGAAGCAATACATTCTGCGGCGCGATTCCCAGCTGCTTTGGCATACGTTCCGGCTTCCGGTCCTTTGGGATCCTCCACCAGATATCCGGCGTTCCTTCCCTCTGTCCTGCGTAACGGAATAATACGGTCGTCTCAAAGGGCTCCTCCATCTCGGATGACCATATGACCGGAAATACATTCTCTCTTGCCTTCGGATGAAAATAATGCGCCCGTATGCCGACTGCACACAGATCATCCCTGACCGGATACGCCGTCTTCAGACGGATCCCCCAGTCCGGAATCTCCACCTCATACGCTCCGGTCTTATGAGCGTCCGCCACATTTTTACATCCGGTCAGTATGGCTCCGGTCCTGCTTCCGGGCATGGCAAAGACCTCCTTTGTCCTTCCCATATCCAATACCCTGCCGTGTCCCATCAGAGCCGCCCTACTGCACAGGTGGTAGATCTCGTCTCTGCTGTGGCTGACCAGCAGTACATCCTTTCCGAACCGTCCCAGTATCTCGCGAACCTGGATCTGAAGCTGATCTCTCAGATAGGAATCCAGCGCACTGAACGGCTCGTCCAGAAGAAGCAGATCCGGTTCGCTGACCAGAATACGCGCCAGTGCCGCCCGCTGCTGCTGGCCTCCGCTGAGCTGCTGCGGATATGCTTTCCTGTATTCTTCAAGCTGCATCACAGCCAGAACCTCTTCCAGCTTTTCCTTACGGATCTGCCGGTCCTTTTCCCTGCACAGCCCGCAGAGAATATTTTTCTCCAGTGTCATATTGGGAAAGAGCGCATAATTCTGAAACAAATAACCCACTCTCCGCTTCTGAGGCTTTACCTGAATCCCCTTTTCGCTGTCAAACAGCACTCGGTCGTTCAGTACGATCCTTCCCTCAT
Source organism: Clostridiales bacterium (assembly GCA_018376135.1). GTDB lineage: Bacteria > Bacillota > Clostridia > Lachnospirales > Lachnospiraceae > Hominiventricola. Next base: position 16,920 of record JAHABX010000029.1, read on the forward strand.
CCGGCGTCACGATCCCCGCGATGCTCTTTAAGGTCAGACTTTTTCCGCATCCGGACGCTCCCAGAATGCCTGTTATCCCATCCGGATGCTCCAGGTCGATCTGCAGCCGGAAATCACCCAGCTTCTTCTTAATATGTACAGAAAGACTCATGCCGCACTCGCCTCCCTGTTCTTCTTTTCCAGCATATTCACGATCAGAAGTATGACCGCCGAGATCGCCATATTCACCATGACCCACTGAAAAGCCTGCGCTTCATTATTGGTCCTCCAAAGCTGATAGACCGTCGTAGATATGGTCGCCGTCTTTCCCGGTATATAGCCGATCAGCATACTGGTCGCTCCATATTCCCCCAGTGCCCTTGCAAACGCCAGCACGGTTCCCGCCAGAATCCCCTGACGGCAGGCAGGCATACGGATCCGCCAGAAAATATACAGATTGGACAGCCCCAGGGTCTGCCCTGAATAGTCCAGTGTCGTATCAAAGCTCTCGAAGGCTCCTCTTGCAGTCCGATACATCAGCGGGAACGCCACCACTGCCGACGCCAGAATTCCTCCGTACCAGGTCATCACAAACTGAATGCCCGCCTCTGCGAGCAGCATTCCCAGCGGTCTCTTCAATCCGAAGATCACCAGCAGGAAATAGCCGCACACCGTAGGCGGCAGAACCATCGGAAGTGTAAAAACCACATCCAACAGCCCCTTCACCGCCCGCGGAAGCTTTGCCACATAGTAGGCTGCAAAGATACCGGTAAAAAATACAAGCACACAACTGAGCGCTGCTATCCTGAGAGAATTGTATAAAGGATACCAGTCCATCCATGCGCCCTCCTTACTCTTCTATTGTACTGGGGAAAATCCCACCTTTTCAAAGATCTTCATGCTGTCCTCTTCCTGCATATAATCCAGAAATGCCTGTGCGGTCTTTGGATCTGCCGCGCTCTTCAGCACTGCTGCAGGATAGATCACCTGTCCGCACATCTCTGCCGTAGCATAATCCGCGATCTCCAGCTCTGCGGAAAACGCGTCGGTACAGTAGATGACTCCGCAGTCCACGCTGCCTTCCTGGATCTGGGTCGTTACTTCCTTCACATTGCTTCCATAAGAAATGGTTCCTGCCGCCGCCAGCTCCTCTTCACTCAGCTCATAATATGCCAGGATCTTCTGCGTATACTGTCCCACCGGCACATCGCTGTTGCCCATTGCCATCAGGATACTGCCGTCTTTCAGTGCAGCAGCCATCTCGTCAAAGGTCTTCGGCGCGTTCTCACTGCCCGTTGAAACACACAGCGTTACCTTATTCTCCAGAATATTGATCCGGGTGCTGTCATCCACAAAGTCCAGCCCTTCCGTATTCACCTCCGGATCCGCCGTAATATCAAGCTGATTCATCTGCTTCTGTCCCGCTGAAATAAACAGGTCGCAGGGTGCTCCCTCCTGAATCTGGGTCTTCAGCGTACCGGAAGAATCAAAGTTAAAGGTAATCTGTACATTGGGATTTTCATCCATATACTTTTCACCGATCTCCGTCAGGGTCTCGGTCATGGATGCCGCCGCAAACACGATCAGCTCCTTCTCTTCCCCGGTCTCCTCCGCCGTCTCTTCCAAAGCTTCCTCTGCGGGCTCTTCCGGCGCCTCTGCCGGTGCCTCCACCGCCTTGTCCTCTTCCTTCGGCGCCGTCTCCTCTGCCGATGTGCCACCGCATCCTGCCAGTCCCAGGACCATACTCATTGCCGTCAGTGCCGCCAATACTTTTTTCTGCATCTTTTTTCTCCTTCCTGTTCAGAAAAATTTATCCAAAACGTGGATTTACACGCTCTGTTCCTTCTGCAGACGGGAATGCCTCCCTTTTATCTATTCTCAAAACAGATAATTATAGCATAGCACATTTTTCTATTATTTCAAGTTTTTTGTCTATTTTTCATAATTATTTCGTGCTTTTATTTATTTTTTCGTATATTTTCACAGCCTGGCTTTGTTTCTCTATGAGGAAGCTCTCAGAGTCCTCCATTCTCCAGCACAGATCCATCACATTGTCTCCGAGAAATACCAGTTTCCTGCCCTTTTGATCTCCTGCCAGAGAGAAAAAACGCTCTGCCTTATTCCATGCCGTGACCGCTTCTTCATATCCTGCAGGGATTCCGTCCTCGTACCGGATCCGGTTTGCCAGTATCCGGATCCTCTCATCTGCCAGTCCCTGTCTCTTCAGCCAGCATACAATTACATTGGTCACACCTGCGGACACGATCCACACCGGAATGTCCGCTGCCAGACACCTCTGTACCAGCTTTACTGCCTCCGGTCTGGGTACCAGAGTCTCCGCCGCTGCTTCCAGCGTCTCCTGCCGGACACAATGCCGGATATAGAGCTTCATCTGCTCTTCCCACCAGATCCTGCCTGTCTGTGCGGTCTTCCGATCCCGTTCTTTTCCGGGGGACACCTGTTTTACCCAGCCATACCTCTCATACAGTGCTTCCCTCTCTTTGCTGTATGCCGATTCCGGTCCGAGAATATGTACAGCAGCATGCATGGAGCTGCCTCCCATGGTCAGTGTTCCGTCAAAATCGCAGATCAGCATGCCCGGTCCCTTCTCAAGAGCCTCCCATACCTTTTTCAATTTTTCTCCTCCCGGTAATGCTTCTCAAACACCTCCCGCACCACCTCTGATGCCTTCTGCTCCGCTTCTTCATAAGTATTCAAAAGCCGTTCTCCCTCCGGAGTCAGCTCCGAACCATTCTTTCCCATCCGGTATAACAGAGAAATCCCCAGTGTCTCCTCTGCCTGCCGGATGATCCTCCAGGCCTTGCTGTAAGCCATCCCCATATGCTTTGTGGCAAGATTCAGAGAATGATACTCCTGTACTCCATGAAGAAGATCCGCCACTCCTCTACCGAAATAATCACGTCCGGCAGAATCCTTTCCCTTTACCCTGATCCGGGTACTGCATTCAAACTGCTTCATCCTTTCACGTCCTGTTCTCTATTTGTTTCTGCCCGGCAGGATCCGGCGCTTTGCGGGGTAACAGGGTGTATCCTGCCCGGACGCCCGGGTCCACCGGTACCGTACCGGATACCCCTCCCATTTTTCCGGAAATTCCTGCTCTTCATCCATCAGATACCCTTCTATCAGAAGTTCCTCCTCTTCTGCAAAAGCCCTGTAATCGACTACCTGCGGGAACCGGAGCATCACCTCGTCAAGCTTTGCCATGGATCCCTTCTCTCCCAGACGGGTCACCCGGTCCAGCCTGCACAGACTGCTTCTGCAGGGACAGTCCTCTGGAAGGATCCTGGCATGATCCCCGGTCCGATAACGGATCAGAGGCATTGCCTCCGCCTCTATGGTCGTAATGACCAGCTCCCCCCAGGTCCCCGGCGGAAGCGCCTGTCCCGCTTCATCCACGATCTCCGCAATGATATCATTTTCTCTCAGATGCATGCCTGCAAATCCGGGGCAGGTCACAGCGCCTCCAAGCCCCGTCTCTCTGGAACCATAATGAGGATACAGTCTGGAACCAAGCAGCCTTTCCAGCTCCTCCATCACGGTAACCGGGCAGGCATCCGCACTGACCAGCGCCCGCTTCAGACTGCACCCTGGACAGAGGCGGAGCATTGACAGAAGAGGAACCGGCATCCCCACAAAGGTTTCCGGCCGTTCTTCCTTCAGTATCCGGCTAAGCTCCTCATAAGTTCTTCCGATTCCGGCTTCCACGGGAAATGCCCCCAGTCTCCGGATTGCTTCCGCGATCAGCTCTCCCAGTCCATGATGTCCGGAAAAGGGCATGCAGATCATGGTCTTCTCCCCCTCGCGGACCAGCTCCGACAGCCCGGCTGCAAAAAAGGAAATGGTACGCTCATTATCCCGGTCCGAGTAAAAGATCCGCTTTGACATGCCGGTGGTACCGGAGGTCTCTTCCGTCCGTACACGGTCGATCTCCGACTGACTTAAAAGGACCATACGGTTTCCGTTCTGAATCAGATCCTCCTCTGTGGTAAAGGGAAGCTCCCTCAGCTGCTCCAGACTTTCCAGATGCTCAGGAAGATCCTTGTAAAATCCCCCTCTTTCCTTCTCCCGCAGCAAAAGCCGATTCAGCTTGCAAAGCTGCACACGCCGGATATCCTCCCGGGACAGCGTATCCAGCTGTTCCATTTTTCTTACCCATTCGTCCAGCCTTGCAATATTCATCGGTATAATCCCTTCCCCTTCAGACTTGTCAGATTATAGGCGCAGAACGGCACCATCCCATACCTGCTGTCAGTCTCCAGAATATAACATCTCTTCAGGCGCTCCAGATCCAGATTGCAGGCATCCTGAAACAGCATACCGGAAACTGCAAAGGTATTGTTATGCAGCTTCGCCAGAAAATCATCCAGAGAGGAGGTGTCAAGCTGCATCTGCGCCGTACTTTCTCCGCAGCAGCAGCTCTCCTGTTCTCTGGCTCCGGTCCACTGACGGGCAACGAACTCTCTCGCCTGCTCTGAGGTCTCATAAGCCCGTGCAGTCCCGTGCAGCATGGGCTGAAGGCTTCCGTCCTCCTGCCGCAGATAATTTGCCTGAAGGGTACAGTACGGATTCGTCGCATTCCCTCCTGTAAAATGCGCTCCCTTCATAATCCCTCCGGTCTGTTCCTCTATCAGGGTCAAAAGCCTTGGTATGGTGATCCGATAGCTTCCCTGAGCTTCCATGCATCGCCCAAAATAACTGATTGGCTGAAAATGCACGCCTCTGACCACCGGCATCCTGCTGACGGCATAGCGGAGAATCTCTCCCACCTGATCCTCATTCACCCCAGGCGTGATCACCGGGACCAGCACAACTCCCAGTCCTGCTCTTTCGCAGGCATCGATGGCTGCCTTTTTCTTTTCCAGAAGGGCTCTTCCCCGCAGGACCTGAAACACCTGGTCCTTCAGTCCGTCAAACTGCAGAAAGACACAGGACAGACCTGCCTCCTTTAACTCTCCGGCATAATCCGGCTGTTCCGCCAGACGAAGCCCGTTGGTGTTCAGCTGAAAAAACGTGAATCCCTTTTTTCTTCCCATCCGGATCAGCTCCGGCAGATCATCCCTTACGGTTGGCTCACCGCCGGATATCTGAAGATTAAAGGGACCTCCATGAGACATCAGATAATCCAGCTGCTCCTCCAGCCGTTCCATTGGCACATCGCAGCCCCCCTGCTCCCCTGCATCTGCAAAGCAGACCGGACAGTGCAGATTGCAGCGGCTGGTCACCTCCAGAAGGACACAGCAGCCCCTGCGCTCATGGGCATCGCACAGGCCGCAGTCATAAGGACAGCCCCTTTCGGTCTCTCTCGTTCCCGGAACCTGGTCCGCAGGCTGGATATCCCTTCCCCATGCCTCGTAGCTCTCAACCGAACCCTCCCAGATCAGGGCAGAGAAGCTCCCGTGCTCCGGACATCTCTTTTCCAGATAGATCCCTTCATCTCTTACCACCTTGTCTGCCGGAATGACCTTCAGACATTCCGGGCATACACTTTCTGTTCTGCCAATTTGCTTCATATTTCAGTTTCCTCCAGCCATTTCTCTATCTGTCCTTTTTCTGTCTCCCAGTTGTCTGCCGTATAATTGATCTTTATCACATTGGACGCCAGAATCCCCTTGATCTCCAGCGCTCCCCTTCTGGCAGAAAATACCGGGCGGCGGAACCGGTGATTCTCCCTGATCTCCCAGCCCTCCAGACGGGTACACAGCGCGGAGCCGGTGACCGGAAGCTCATATTCATAGGTCCTTGCCTCCGCAAAGCAGTTTTCCGTCTTCTTACATGTATATCTCATAATCCGCTCTCCACAATATCCCCCACTGCCTCCAGTACCAGATCCGCCTCCTCCCTGGTGGTGAATCTGGAAAGGCTCAGCCGTACCGTTCCGCCCGGCATGCCCAGATCCTGCATAATATAAGGAGCACAGTGCAGTCCCGCCCGGCAGATAATGTCATAGCTTCCCGTCAGAATATCCAGCACATCAAAGGGTGTCGTCCCCGGTACTGCAAAGGATACCACCGGCATATCTCCTTCTCCCGGCGCCAGGACCCGGCAGCCAAGCTTCTGCAGTCCCTCCGCAAGATATCCGGCCAGCCGGCAGATCTCTCCGTACGGCAGCGGATGCTCCCTGCTCCACTGAAGTGCAGCCAGAAGCCCATGAAAGGAAGGCTCATTTCCCGTGCCAGCCTCCAGATGAAGCGGCATCTCCGCAGGCATCTCCGGAAGATCGCTTCTGACTCCGGTCCCGCCCACCATATGGGGCTTAAGCTCCAGTCCCGGACGCACATACAGTCCTCCGGTTCCCTGAGGTCCCAACAAATACTTGTGGCCGGTAAAGGCTGCCATGTCCACTCCCCATTTTTCCGGCTTCACCGGAAGGAATCCCAGGGTCTGAGAAATATCCAGAAGAAGGTCCGCTCCACAGGCATGGGCAAGCCCGGTCAGCTTTTCTGCGTCATTCACGGCTCCGGTCACGTTGGAGGCGTGGATCAGGATACAAAGCTTCGGACGGTATGTCCTAAGCGCCAGCTCCCAGTCCTCTGACCGGACGCGCCCTGTCCGGTCCACCGGAAGATAATGAACCCGGATGCCCCTTTTTTTCAGCTGATACAGAGGTCTTAATACGGCATTGTGCTCTGCTCTTGTGGTAAGGACCGTATCTCCCGGCTCCAGCGGATACCCGAAGATCGCCTGATTCAGCGCCCAGGTAGAATTGCAGCCCAATGCGATCTGATCCGGACAGGAGATTCCCATCCGCTCTGCCAGCTCCAGACGTACCTGCGCAAACACGTCAAATGCCTGGATCCCGCCCCTGTTGGCTGCACCGGGCAGCGCACACACCGCCTCCTGCACTGCCATTGCCACCTCAGGCGGCTTGGGCCAGGAGGTCGCCGCATTATTCATATAAATATATTTCTCACAGCCGTTCACCCGTTATCACCTCATATTCTCTCATAAGCCCGCGGCAGATACGGATATCCCGCAGGATCCTTTCCTTCACAGGCTGCTTCTCCAGCGCTTTCTGATAGCGCAGCTCCAAAGGCACACGCTCCGCCTCCTGCACCAGCTTATCCGCAAGACACACGATCACCGGCTCCGAGCAGACCGTCTCAGGCGCTGCCTCGAATCCACGGTGGACTTCTGCGATCCCTGCCAGCGCCATATATCCTCTCTCCCTTAAAAATCTCCCTGCCGCCTCCTCATGATGAGGGGACAGCCTGCACAGATCATGTACATATCCGCCGCTCCTGCAAAGCTCCGTATCCAGACAGGCTCCGTGCTCCACCAGCTTCTGCGCCATCTCTCCTGCCAGCTCCCCCACTGCCAGACAATGCTTCTGTATATGCTCCGGCAGCTCTGCCTCCCGGTACAGCTCCATGCAGATCTTCCGGGAGATTCCCCTGTATCTCTTTGCCATATCCTGAAGCTGCTCAAAATCTGTCCGATAATCTGCATCTGCCAGCGCCCCTTCATCCTCCAAAAGCACCTGCTCCGTATTCATGGAAGCAAAAGCGCTCTTCAGACCACCTTCTTTGCCGTAACGAAGCACTGCTTCATAACCCTCCCGTAAAAGCAGCGGCGGATGCGCCTGTCTGCTGCCCACCACCGGCTGCAGTACCTGCACAGTGCCGGAGCAGTTCTCCATCCGCTTCTTCATCCGTGCCATGCTGTCCGGTGATATCAAAGGGATGTCTCCCGGCAGGAAGAAGATCCCGTCGCTGTCCATGACCTGACCAAGTCCCAGCTTCACAGAAGCCAGCATATCCGTAGATGCATAATCCCTGTTCTCCACAAGCTTTACGCCCAGAGGCTCAAGCACCGCTCTCATCCGTTCCGCTTCCCTTCCGATGACGACCGTAATATCCTCGATTCCTCCGTTTCGGAGACTCTGTACGGTCATACAGATCATCGGAAAACCATTCAGCTCCAGCAGCGGCTTAAATGCTCCCATGCGGCTGGATCTCCCGGCTGCCGCGATCAGTCCCTTCAGCCTCATCCCGGCACCACTCCATTCTCCAAAAGAAGCTCCAGACACTTTGCAAAAACTCCCTCCACGATCCCGGGACACCGCTGCATCTTATGGGCTGGATTCCCTTCCAGTATACAGTCACAGCTGCATCCGCCGTACTGCGCTCCCACGGAGGCTTCAAACCATTCCACCAGTTCCCGGATCACCGCCTGTCCATTAGGATCCTCCATCTCCTCCGCTTCTCCTTTTCCGCAGAAATATCCCAGAAGACAGCAGCCGCCGGTCAGTGCGCCGCACACATGTCCGGTAAATCCCAGTCCCCCGTTCAGACCGCTCATGGCACGGATCAGATCCGGGTCCTCCTTTCCCTCCGACTCCAGCGCCAGGATCAGCAGGATCTGTGCACAGTAAAATCCCTGCCCCGACAGCTCCAGCATCCGATCAAATAAATCCATATGCCTCTCCTTTCTTCAAATGTGCCAGAAAATAACCGCACTTCGCCCGTCCTGCCTTTCGGAAAAAATCACACCAGGACGGATCTGCATTGTCATTCCAGAGACTTTCCAGGAAAAATTCTCTCCACAGAGCCGTCTCGTCCCTGAACATCTCCATACAAAAGCCTGCCCTGGCGGATTCCTTCTCCCAGCATTCCCTGGTCAGAGGCTCCCCCATAGACATGACAGGCGCATCCTCTCTATGGAAAAATACGTCTGACAAAAGCAGGCTTCCTCCCGGCTTCAGCACCCGGAACGCCTCCGAAAGAGCCCGTTTTCCGTCCCCGCAGACAGCCACGCTGCACTCCGCCAGACAGCAGTCAAAGCTGTGAGCCGGAAAGGCAAGCGCCGTCATATTTCCCCGGATCACCTCCGATATTCCTGCTGCCTGTGATTCCCTCATATCCGCTCCCGTAAGATCCACTCCCAGAGCTTCGTATCCCAGCTTCCTCAGATACCGCACGCTCTCTCCGCTTCCGGCTCCCAGATCCAGCACCCGGGCGTGGGGCTTTAACGCTCCCAGAAGAAGCAGCCTCTCTGTCAGCAGGATCCCGCCGGGATGGGAGCCGATCACTTATCCTCCAGACTGCGCTCTACCGTCAGCACCTTGCCCATGGCAAGCTCCTCCGGTACGTAGATAAAACCGCACCGGGGGCATACCGGCAGCTCCACCGGAAACGCATTGCCCAGATATCCAAAGGTCGCCTGTCCCTTTACCAGTGCCACTTTGCATCCTGCACAGGTCAGCTTTCCCATGGGGTCTATTGTATAATAATTTTTTTCTGCCACAGCCCCTCCTATTCCACGGTCATGCGGTGGCTGTAGGCGCCATACACCACATAGCCGTCCTCTGTCTTTGTGAATTTCACCCAGAAGGTAACATTTCCTATTCTCTGGCAGGTCACAAGCCAGCCCTTTTCCTGATCCAGCACCGCATTGCCCGACTCCTCATAAGCTCTCAGCACTCCGTCGATGTCGCTTTTCAGGATCATTCTGTCTTCCATCAGCGCTTCCGCACCATCTGCATAAGTCACGGCCAGCATCTTCTCCACCTCCGGTTCTTCCTTCCATATCTCTCTTAACAGCCGCTGCTTCAGCAGGATCCGGTTTGCCCGCCGTCTGGACAGATCCGGCACCGGAGAAGGCTCCACCTGATAGGCAAGCTCCAGAATATGACAGGTATCTGCCCCCGCCCGTGCGAGCTGATCCCTGCATGCCATACAGTAGGTCAGTATCTTCCGGTCTGTCCGCTCCGCTGCAAACTCCGCCTTCTTTTCTGCCACCTCCCGGTTCGCATATCTGACCAGTCCCCCATAACCGCAGCATGGGGACAGATCTCTTGAAAACGAAATCTCCTCCATCCGGCACCCCAGAGCCTTCACAAACTCGCGGACGCTGTCCTGCATATCCCGGTCTCCTCTTGCCCCGCAGGCATCATGAAGCGCCACCGTCTCCTCTGAGGTCTTTTCCACACCCAGATGCAGAAGCACCTCCCAGATTCCCACCGTCTCCGTCACATCCGAAAGCTCCTCCAGGGTCTTCTTACAGGTAGGGCAGGCACAGATAACAACCGGACTTCCCATCCCTCTCCATGCCTCATGGAACCGCTCTACTGCCTCATGGAGAAGATCCTCCCTTGCTGCCCATTTTGCAATGGCTCCGCAGCAGCCCAGTACCAGTCCGACTCCCCCTTCCAGCCGGCCGCACAGGTCTTCATAAGCTGCCTTTACTGTATCCGGCGAGACTGCGGATGCCTGACAGCCCGGGAAGAAAAGATATCTGCACTCCGTAAAGCCCGGCTGGGGCTTTGCCAGAAATGCCTCCCCGTTGGAGAACTGCTGATCCAGAAGGGCAAATTCATGAGCAGAGGGAGGCATCTTCTTCGTCTCCACCATGGTATGTCTGGCAATCTGACACACATCCGGATAATCGAATCCGTTCGGGCATGCCGCCTTACACTGTCCGCACTGATCACATGCATTGATCATGCCATTTGCCATATGATTTCCCATAACAATGGACAGATTATTGTAGATCTCCCGGATCGCCCCACGGGGATTCCGCTTATAATGCTGCAGATACACACAGCCCTTGATACACTCCAGGCACTGGCACTGGATACATCTGGCAGCCTCCGCCATGGCGCTCTCCTTTGTGATATGTTCCATATCCACTGCTGCCGAAGAGCCTTCCACTCCATCCATGGTCACAAACAGACGGCTCTCATGGATTCCCTCCTCTTTTCTTCCGTCCGCCGCAGCAGCTCCCTGCAGATAACGGTCCGCCAATAATGCCGTCGACTTTGCAGACGCCAGGATCCACACTGCCTCCTCTCTCAGAATCCCTGTGTATACACCTTCCCTCCGTACTTCCCATCCAAGCTCCGGAGAGATGCAGCATACCTCCGCACTGCCTGTGATCTCTTCTGTCAGTCCCTCTTCCAGCCCCTCCTGTCTTCTGACCGTGATCCGAAGCCCCTTCAGAGCGGTGAGATCTGCCAGCGCCTCCTCCTCTGTCACCTTCCATTCCATCAGAATCTCTTTCATGGAAGCGCGGGTGGTATACCAGAGCACCTCATATCCTTTCTTTCCCAGCTCCCAGCAGCATGCCAGTGCAAAAAGACCATCTCCCAGGACAGCCGACTGCTTCTTCTTTCTTGGAAGCATGAATGGATTGACCGCCCCGCTTCCTCCATAAAGTGCACACGCCTTCTCCAACGCCCGGATCTGAATCCCGGTTCCCAGCCCGGACAGCACACATTTTCCGGTACATTCTCCCTGACAGTTTTCCGCCAGCACATGAAGAAAAGGCGCCGCCGTTCGGATGACCGCCGCTGCTTTCTGGAAATTTCCCTTCGCCGCATGTCCGCACACAGCCCTTATATCAATGTGAAGCGGACAGTGAGAGCTGCACTGGGGCTCTTCCCCCCGTGTACAGACGGCTTCTCTCTCATGAAGTTCATCCTGTCCGAATGCCTGCTTCATCAGATAATGCTTTCCAACAAGAGCAAGTTCTTTATTCTCCATCACTTTCTCCACTTCTTCATCCTGGGTATTTATCCTCAAAATGGATAAATACAGATTCAAAAAAGGGCAGACAGACTGTCTGCCCTTTTCTCTTTTCCTCTTACAGCGCGTCGATCGCTGCCTTTACAACCTCCGGACGAGCCGGGATTCTGGTGATACGTGCGCCTGTTGCATTGAAGATCGCATTCAGGATCGCCGGATGCGGAGCCGCCAGCGGACCTTCGCCGCAGCCTGCTGCACCGTACGGTCCCAACGGACGCGGATGATTCTCCTGATAGATCAGTTCAATATCATCCGGTACATCGTTCGGATACGGGATACCGCACTTCTGAAGTGTGGTATGCTTCTTCAGATCCTCGAAATCCTCGGACAGTGCCAGACCAATACCCTGTGCGATCGCACCCATGACCTGACCGTCCACAACGATCTTATTGATAATGGTTCCAAAATCAGAAACCATAGTAAATTTCACTACCTTTACCTTACCCGTTGCCATCTCAACTCTGACAACCGGAAGAGAGATACAGTACATATATACAGAGAACGGATTGCCCTGTGCAGTCTCCATGTCGCAGTCAGAGCATGCACTTGCCACCCATTTGCCCTCATACTTCAGCGGAATATTTTCCGCCTTCATCTCTTCGTAGGTACGGAACGTGCCATCCGGCTTCTTCATGGCGTTGATAAGCATCTCTGCAGCCACGCGGGTTGCATTTCCGGACATAACGTTGGAGCGGGAACCGCCTGCCGGTCCGGAATTCGGGGTAATACCCGTATCATTCATCACCAGCTTGATCCGATCCGGCGTAAAGCCTGCCTGACGAAGTGTCTCGTGCGCGTGGGTCAGTGTACCGATATCAGCACCCTGTCCATGATCCTCCCAGGAATTGTAGATCGTAACTGTATCATCCGCATTCAGCTCTGCCCATGCTTCTGAAGAATCCACGCCGTCCAGACCGCAGCCATAGATGCCAAGGGAAACGCCCACACCATATTTATATCTGCCATCCTCACTCTGAGTTGCATTCAGCTCCTCTGCATAGGCTTTATTAGCCTGATATTTCGGACGTGCCAGATCATACAGGTCTTCCAGACAGTAAACGTCCGGCTTGCATCCGTTCGGAGTTGTGGATTCTGCAGATTCCTTATAGCAGTTCATGGCACGGAACTCAAAGGGGTCGATGCCCATCTTCTCTGCCATCACATCCATGGCAATGTCACCGCCCATAAAGGACTGGGGAGCACCGTATCCACGGAATGCCGCACCGTATGCATGGTTCGTGCAGACGGTCTGTGACTTATTGCGGATATTCGGGATATCCACACCTGCACCTACAAACTGACTCAGGCGCATGGTCAGAAGATCACCGAACTCGGAGTACGGACCATGATCGATATAGTTATCGCCTTCCAGTGCAAGAACCTTGCCCTTCTCATCCGCTGCCAGCTTAATATGCATAAAGCCCGGGCTTCTCTTGCCGGTATATGTAATCATCTGATACATATCAAAGTTCAATGCCACCGGATGACCGGTCACAAGAGCTGCAACTCCCACCAGAGCCTCTGTGGTCGGTGAGAACTTATAACCAAAGGTGCCGCCGCAGTGCAGCTGTACCAGTCTCAGCTTATCAGGCTCCACACCGATACCTGCACAGATCATTGCATGATGCAGATGGATACCGATGGATTTGGAATGGATCGTGATGCGCCCCTCTTCATCTGTATACGCATAAGCTACATCCGGCTCGATCGGCAGATGCGGCTGTCTGGAACAGTAAGCATCGATCTCGATTACATTGGGTGCACTCTCCATGATCGGAGCCGTATCCTCTCCCTTGATACAGTTGGTCTCATAGTATACATTCGGCGTACCCGGGTGGATCTCAATGGCATCGGGAGCCATAGCCTCCGGAGCTGACATATAAGCCGGAAGAACCTCCAGATCCACTTTTACAAGCTTCGCAGCCGCCTTTGCGTGCTCCACCGTATCCGCACATACCATGGCAATGGCATCGCCATACTGGAATACCTTCTCATCACAGAGGATCGGACGGTCCCATCCGTCTCCCTTGTTGGTCGGGAAGGTGATAAGTCCCGTGATCCGGTTCTTGCCAGGAACATCCTTATAAGTAATGATCCTGAATACGCCCGGCATCTTTTCTGCCTCTGAACAATCGATTCCCTTGATCAGAGCATGAGATACCTCCGCCTGCACCAGCGCGATCTGCAGTGTATCCTCCGGAAGATTCTTGATCTCATCCGCTCCGAAGTTCCATTGTCCGGTCACCTTTGCAGCGCCTGACGGACGTGCATAGGATGTGCCCAGAATCTTATTGTCAGTCGGTACAAACATCAGATCTTCCTTGGTCATCTCACCGCGAAGCACCTTCGCCGCATCCATAACCGCATCGATCAGCGGCTTATATCCGGTACAGCGGCAGAGGTTGCGGTTCTTGTTGAACCACTCACGTACCTCTTCACGGGTCGGTGACGGGTTGTTCTCCAGAAGCACCTTCGCACTCATGATGAAGCCCGGTGAACAGAAACCGCACTGTGCACAGCCATGGGCTACCCATGCTGCCTGCAGCGGATGCAGATTATCCAGCGTTCCGATTCCCTCGATCGTCTCAATCTTCGCATAATCCGGTACACGTGACATCTTGGTGATACAGGAACGGGTCACCTTACCGTCCATGATCACATTGCAGGCTCCGCAGTGCCCCTCTCCGCAGCCGATCTTACATCCGGTCAGCAAGAGACGGTCTCTCAGCACCTGAGCCAGACTCTCCGTCCCCTCTACTACAAGGGTACGCTCTGTTCCATTGATAATCAGAACTTTCTTAATCATCCTACAACCTCCTTACCTTTCTTATGATCAAGTTGATATCTTCTGTATTTTAAAGCGCTTACGCCTTAAACTCCTGTTCAAATCCACTCCGGTCTGTTAAAATAAAGCTATCAACAATAAAGGGGGATCTCTCCATGAGCCTGAATGAAATACATGCAAGTACAGTAACTCTGGAAGTAACAGACGAAGCAACCGGAAAAACCTTCCGAAGGGAGCTTCCCATCGACTTCTATGAAACCGCCAACTTCCTCCGTCTGCGAGGTGAAGATCTAAACGGCAGTCCCAGCGAACTTGTATTCGTCTCGGATACCGGCATGCGCCGCCTGAATGACCTGATGGGAAATGGTCCCGATGAAGATCCGTGCGGCACTCATCGTTAGAATTGCACAATATTTTCATCCTTATAAGACAATTATAGTTTATTTTGCCAAAAGGGTCAATCAATTACCCTCTGTTTTATTATTCTATTTTGAGAATAATAAAAACCTTTGGAGGTATTTATGAAAATTATTTTATTTGGCTGCGGACAGGGCGGACAGATGGTGCGCACATGGCTTCCGGCGCACTGTCAGCTCCTTGCCTATGCCGACAACAATCCTGACAAATGGGGATCAAATCTGGACGGGATCCCTGTCATACCGCCGGACGGGATACCCGGTCTCGCCCCTGACCTGGTCTTTATCACGGTACTGAACCGGGAAGCCTCCCATTCGATCGAAGAACAGCTCCGAAAGACCGGCTTCCGGGGACAGATCCGCACACTGCATCCGTTCCGGGAGACCATGGATCTGAGGCTTTCCCATCTTCGCCTGCTGGCACGGGAGATCCGGGATCGATGCCTTCCGGGAGCCGTTGCCGAGCTGGGTGTCTACCGGGGCGAATTTGCCGCGGAGATCAACCGTCTCTTTCCGGACCGGACCCTGTACCTGTTCGATACCTTTCAGGGCTTCACTCAGACGGATGTGGATGCGGAGAAGGAAGTATCCGCATATTCCCGTGCGTCCGCCGGTGACTTTGCAGATACCAGTACCGGTCAGGTGCTGTCCCGCCTTCCCCATCCGGAACGGGCTGTCCTGTGTGAGGGACATTTCCCGGATACACTTCCGGCAGACCTTCCTCCCTTTGCCTTCGTAAGCCTGGACCCGGATCTGTATGCCCCCGCCTATGAAGGACTGTGCGTCTTCTGGCCCCTTCTGGTTCCCGGCGGAGCCATCCTGATCCATGATTACAACAGTACACAGTTTGAAGGAGTCGGTAAAGCAGTCCGTCGTTTCTGCCGGGAGCAGAACCTGACGGTGCTCCCTCTTTCCGACCTGCACGGAAGCGCTGTCCTGATGAAGCAGATGTCCTGATCCGGACAGCACAGATGCCGGAAAAGCACCTTCGCTTTTCCGGCATCCGGGACGGATCTTACTACGATCCTTTTATCTGTCTGTTTCTTCTATTCTTCCGGCTTTTCCAACGTCTCATCCTT
Organism: Clostridiales bacterium; assembly: GCA_018376135.1. Taxonomy (GTDB): domain Bacteria; phylum Bacillota; class Clostridia; order Lachnospirales; family Lachnospiraceae; genus Hominiventricola. Next base: position 32,722 of record JAHABX010000029.1, read on the forward strand.
CCTGCTCCGATGAAACCTTCCCGGCTTTCTTTCCTTCTTCTCTCTTTTCCCTCCAAAAGCTTTCCGCAGGATCAGCACCACTGCTCCGATGACCACTGCCCATACCATAAGGATCGGAAGGGACCCAAGGAATCCGACTACGAATCCGCGCAGCCCTCTGCCTACCACATACAGACTGTCATTGAACCGGTCCGAGATCTCCTGGAAGAAGGTTCTCTCCTTCGTCTCTGTGATCCGTTCCACCTCTGTAACGGTCACATGAACGGTGCTGTAATCGATCTGATTATCCAGAAGCCGAAGCTGGCTTCCATAATTCTCCAGCTCATAGCGTACCTCTGAAAGCCTGCTCTCTATGGTCAGAAGATCCTCCAGACTTTCCGCCTGCTCCAAAAGCTCCAAAAGCCGCTCCTGTTCGATCTCCAGCGCTTTCTTATGACTCTCCACATCCACGTACTGAAGCGTCACATCCTGCACGTCCTCATTCTTGTACGTCACATTCCCAAGACCGCTGACCACATCCACAAATTCATCCAGACGGTCAGACGGAACCCGGATCGTGTAATCCGCAGAACGGGTGCTTTCATAATAGTAGCTGCTGCCCCAGATGGAGGAGCCTTCGATATATCCGTTCATCTCCTCTGCCTTTTTCACCAGTCCCTCGATGAGCGAATCAAACTCCTTCGTCTGAAGCTCCAGATTCACCGTCTTGATAAGCTTCCTGCCTGTCTCGCTTACCGGCTGGATACCGTTCCCCGACTGGACCGCTCCGCTTTCCTCCATCACTTCTGCAGGCGCTTCCGCAGCCATCTCCGTGACCGCTTCCTCTGTCACGCTCATGTCTGCCGTCGACTTTGAAGAACCTCCGCAGCCTGCTGCCAGCAGCATCATCAGTCCTGCCATCACCATTGCCAGATATCTCTTCTTCATACTCCCCTCCTATTCTCTGGAGGCTTCATCCTCCAGCTTCTCCATTGTCTCTGTAAATACCTCCTCAAAGGTAAATTCCGCGCTGATCAGATCCTCATTCACATATGTGATCAGGCGGTACTGCTGTGCTCCGTAATCGATCTGATAACCGGAAAGATCGATTTCTTCATCCACAGCCATCCCCTTCTCCAGAGGGATCCATTCACTCTCCCCATTCCCTTCAGACGGGATCTGATACCAGCCGTCATCGATCCATACCTCCAGATCATAACGATCCAGATACTGTACTTCCTCTTCCCCGATATTCCCAATGGTCAGATACAGCACCGGATTCGCTTCATCCAGCACCGGACAGTTCACCAGCGTCGTCACATAATCCAAAGTCTCCGGAACTTCCTGCTGCTCTGCCAGATAAACCGTCTGCCCACAGTATGTCTTCTCTTTGACCGCTTCCTTTTCCTCCGCTGCAGCCTCCAGGCTTCCCTCTTCCGGTGTATCCTCTTCCAGTGCATCCTCTTCCGGTGCACTTTCCGCCAGAATCTCCGTATCTGTCCCCATTGCCGGAGTCTCCGTGACTGCACTTTCGTCCGCTGCCTCCTCCGTGGTCGCCGCACTCTCCATGGGCGCTTCCTTATCTGCAAAGGGTCCGATCACATAATAGAACAGACCGCTGCACAGACAGAATACCAGCACACATGCTGCCCACTGACCATATCTGGGAGAAAAATGCTTCTGAATATCCTGTTCCTTAAAATTCTTTGTCGTATCCTCCATGATCTTCCTCATGGACTGTTCAAACCGCTCAGAAAAATGATGACTTCTGGCAATCTCACGTTCCGGCGGAACGAAGCTTAAATCCTCTTCCAGACATTCCTCCAGAACCTGTGCAAGCAGCTCTTCTCCTCTGGAAAGGGTCTCACGCTTTTTCAAATCGGTCACCCTCCTTCCGTATCATCTCCTGAAGCTTTTTCCTGGCACGAAAATAACGTACATTCACATTCTTTGCCGTAATGCCAAGCAGATCACCAATCTCTGAATCCGGCATCTGATATATGTATTTATACTCAAATATGACCCGATAGCTGTCGTCCAGCTCCAGTATGCAGGATACCAGATAATTATAGTTTTCCTTCGTCAGATACTGATCCAGTATGTCTGCACTCCCCCTGTCCTCAGACTGATATTCCAGAAGCTCCTCTTCCGGTCCTGCTTTTCTTAAAATATCCACCGCCTTGCTTCGTACGATCGTAGCCAGAAACTTTTTCGTTCTGGGACTGTGGACCTCCTCTACCTTGTCCAGATGGCGGGTAAGCGCAAAAAATGCCTCCTGCACCGCATCCTCTGCCAGATGCTGATCCTGCAGCTTCTGATTCGCCACATACCACATGAAATGTTTGTACTGATTGTAGATTTCCGTGAATTTTTCCTGATCCTCCGGACTGTCCAGAAGCGCCAGAAACAAAAACATAATTTATCCCCCTGTAAATGCATTTACATCTATATAAACGTACTTTTCTTCTATCTTACTACAAGTCAGAAGGAAAATCTCCTAAATTCTTCTTAAAACTTTCTTAAGACAGCTGCGTACCCTTAATCCGTTCAGACCGGGGGTTTCCGAAATGCTGTGCAGATGAGATTTTCTCTTATCCGTGTTCCACATACAGGTGAAAAATAAATAAATGTAACCTCCCTGTCAACAGCAAAAAAGAAGGCTGTGAAAAAGCCCTCTTTTTGTTGTTCATTTTATTCCGTAAAAAGCTCCGGATAGAAGTCCGCCGCCATGCTTTCAACAGCATAAGCCATACGATTACCAGCCAGTACACTTTCCAGTGTGATTACGGCAAATCTTTCATTTTTCACACAATCAAGCTGAGATAATGTCGGATTTGTCTTAATTTCCTGAATCTTTTCTTCAACGGACGGAGAATCATAATCGTGAATCAGAATAACATCCGGATCACGGGCCAGGACCTCTTCATAGCTTACAGTAACCCACTGTTTTTCATCCAGATCATTAAACAGATTCTTTCCGCCTGCATAACCAACTAATAAAGATTCAAAATTTGTGCCGGAACAAGTAAATACACCATCATTGCCACTGTCATATACTAAAACATCCACCGGTTCCTGACCGGCAACCGTATCCTGCACCGTCTGGATACGTGTTTTTTGATCTGCAACGTAAGCCTCAGCCTTATCTTCAACTCCGAAGATCTTTCCAATATCAAGAATTTCCTGATACATTTCTTCCAGACTGGTGGCAGAATTCACATACACCGTCATGCCATAATCTTTTACTTCTTCAATGTTACATCCGTCTTCACTGATTTCCCAGTCGAGAGCATAGATGAAATCTGCGCCGCTGCTCAGAATGGCTTCACGTGTTGCAGGGCCATTGTTTAATTCCGGAACAGCATTCACTGCATCCGCAAATTCATCCAACGGACCTCGGCTATGATTAATGAGAGAACGACCAACCACATAATCTTCCAGACCAAGAGCAGCAAACAGTTCCGTACAGTTTGGTCCAAGAGTAAGAACCTTTTCAGGTTTTTTGTCTATGGTTACTTCCCTGCCATAATTATCAAAGGTCATGGGATATGCACTGTCTTCGGATGGCGCTGTATCCTCTGTACTGTTTTCTGACAATTCTTCCTTTTCCGCAGCATCTGTTTGTGAAACTTCCTCTGATTCACGACTGCTTCCACAGCCTGTCAGCACAGACAGGGCAAGTGTACCCGTTAATAATAAACAAACCAGTTTTTTTACTTTCATTTTCATTTCCTCCATTTGTTATATGTTTTTTATTTCCGCAGGTAAATATGTAATAGATAATTTACCCGTAATCGGATGCACTTCTACAGAACTCCTTACCCCATATACAGCAAAAATATTTTCAGGTGTAAGAACTTCTTCCGGCGTCCCCTGCAGTACGATATGCCCCTCCTTTAACACATAGATTCGATCACAATACAATGCCGCCATATTTAAATCATGAATTGCAGAAAGTACGGTTGCATTTAAACGTTTAATAAAATCAAAAATCTGCATCTGATAACTGATATCCAGATGATTGGTAGGTTCATCCAGAATCAGAAAGTCACTTTCCTGTGCCACGGCTCTTGCAATGATCACTCGTTGTTTTTCGCCTCCCGAGAGATTCATATAGCTTCTTTTTGCCATCTCAGTCATACCCAGATGCTCCAGGGCATGCTGCACAATTTTTTTATCATCCGCACTGTCTATATCAAATAATTTCTTATGCGGGCTTCTTCCCATTGCTACAATTTCTTCTACCATAAAGTCAAAAGGTACATCGTTTTCCTGACCCACTACCGCCATTTTAAGTGCGGACTTACGATACGACATTTTCAGCAAATTTTCGCCATCCAGCATAATGGTTCCTTTATCCGGAGTTAATCCGCGGTACACATTTTTTAATACCGTCGATTTCCCGCTTCCATTTGGACCGATAAGTCCTACAAACTCACCTTTATTAACATAAAGAGACACACTTTCTATCGTTTCTTTATCTCCATAAGAAAAGGTTAACCCTTCTACCTGCAAACGCATCATTTTCGCCCCTTTCCTATTTCTTTTCCCTGTTATTCTTTTTGAGCATCCATATAAAAATCGGTCCTCCAATAACGGCTGTTAAAATACCCACCGGCAGCTCCTCCGGTGCGATGATTATTCTTGCCGCCACATCCACCCAAACCACTAAAATACCGCCCAAAAGAGCTGCTATCGGAAGCACTTTTTTATGATCACCGCCCACCAGCAATCTGGTAAAATGGGGAACCATCAGACCTACAAAGCCAATGGAACCGCTGACTGCAATTGTTACCCCTGCCATGAGAGATGCAACCAGAACCAATGCCTTTTGAAGATTTTTTACATTCACTCCAAGGGCCCCCGCACTTTCATCGCCAAGGAGAAGCAGGTTAAGTCCTCTATAATTCAACATCAGAAATGCCATGCATAAAACGAGTACCATCAACGGAAGCTGTAAATACGCCCATTTGGCGCCTGCAAGACTTCCGGACATCCAAAACTCTGCATTATGCAGCCCAAGCGCATTCGGTGCGCCTAATTTAATGATACTGGTTACTCCATCCATGATCATAGAAATCGCCACACCCGAAAGCAGTAACTGAGTAATATTCACCCGCCCGCGTACACGTGAAATTGCATAAACAAATACAATTGTAATTGCAGAACCGATAAATGCACTCAGCGACAACGAATAAGTACCCAGAAAAGAAAATGCGCCAAACAGCATGCCGAGTGTGGCAAAGGCAGCAGCACCATTAGAAACCCCAAGAATAAACGGATCTGCCAGATTATTTCTTACCAGTGCCTGCATACTGACACCGCAGACACTCAAAGAAGCACCAACAACCATACCTAAGCACACTCTTGGTAATCTCAATCCCAGTACAATATTCTGATCTAATGTTTCCCAGGTATTTTCAATTCCAGAACCAATCACCGGCAGTTTACTCAGCAAAATTTTTGCAGTGGTCGCAGGCGGCACGGAAACCGGTCCCATACCGGCAGCCAGCAAAATAGTTGCTATCGCAATGATCGCTAACAAAACAATGATCAACGGCATATTTGGCTGTTCCCGATTAAAATATTTCTTCCATTTCATACAGTAATTTCCTCCCTAAAATTATAATTACAAATCTCATACATGCAGAAAGGTTCACCAATAAGTTCCAGTGAACCCCGCCAAAAAATTTTCAACTCATTTTTTGCAAACAAAAAAGCAGAATCATACCCATTCCAAATGGTATATGACCTGCTGTTGTTCAGTCGGTTCAATTCGTATATCATTTAACTTTGTTTAGAGTTTTACACTTTTTTTGATTTCTTCTGCACGCACTGGTTGTCCATCCGCTACAAAAATGCGAATCTCTCCGAAGCCCAATTCACGAATCACTTCAAGAAGACGCATTTCTTTTTCCGTAGGAAATGGATTCTCTTTTTTTCCCAAAGCCTCTCCTCCTTGTAATACAACTCACTTTTATAAAATACCACCATATCAGAGTTCATACAAGCCGGGTGGGGGGATGTTTTGTACAAAAAATTCACACAATGCAGTCTGCTGATGGTATTGAATACATCCAGTTTTTCTGTCCGGAATTTACAGCAGTTGGCAAAAACCGTAAATACCCTCAGTGTACAAGGAGACACACGCCCTGAATCGTGATATTCTTTTTTTATATTCCTGAAACTTTTTCCGTACCTGCCCGGTCTAATTTACAGAAAGGCAAAAGAAAGGAGGAATTTGGATGAAAGCTGCAGACAGAGAAGCCATTGTACATGAGTGTCTGGTAAAAAATTATGAGAAATATTACAGGATTGCATACAGCTATACCTTTCAGGAACAGGACGCCATGGACATTGTCCAGGAGGGTGCATACAAAGCGATCCTGAAAAGCGATACGCTGAACCAGCCGGAGTATGCGGATACCTGGATATGCAGGATCATGATGAATGAGGCTGTCCGGTTCCTGGAGAAATACCGCGGGCGTACCGTCAATATCGAAGAAGTGCCTGAGACAGGTCAGACAGATCAGATAGAGGATGTGGATCTTCAGAGAGCTTTGAACAAACTGGACGAGAAGGAACGCGCCATTGTGGTGCTCCGGTATTTCGAGGAGGAAAAGCTGGAGACCATCGGGAAGCTGATGGATCTGAATGTGAATACGGTCAAGAGCAGACTGTACCGGGCGATAGACAAACTGAAAGCTTATATGGAGACAGGAGGAGCAGGATATGGAAAAATGGAAAAAGGAGTATGAGGATATCAAGGTGCCGACAGAAATGAGAGATAAAATAGAAGAGGCTGTGGCAAGAGCACAGCAGAACAAAAAAAAGGTTCGTAAGGTACGTATGTGGAAGAGCATGGGAACTGTGGCAGCGGTGCTTGCCATCATCCTGGTGCTTCCGAACACAAGTCAGACAGCGGCGGCAGCCATGCAGAAGCTTCCGATTCTGGGAGATTTCTTCAAGGTAGTGACGATCAGGGAATATCAGGTGGATGAGGATCACTATACGGCAGATGTAAAGGTTCCGGAGGTGGTTCCCGGCGACGCTGCTCCGGAAGCGGAAGGAGCGCCCGCAGTTCCGGAGGAGACGGTGGAACAGGCAAAGCAGACCGCAGAGGAGATCAATTTTGATATCCAGGAAGTGACAGAGCAGTTGATCAATGAGTTTAAGTCCGGCATGGAGACATCCGGGGAAGGTTATCAGAACCTGACCATTGACAGTAAGGTACTGGCAGACACAGACCGATGGTTCTCTCTGGAGCTCAGTCTGTTCCAGGCATCTGCCAGCGGTTACGAACAGCGCCGTCATTATACCATTGACAAGACCACTGGAAAGAAAGCCACACTGGCGGATTTCTATGGCGAGGATTATGTAGAAGTGATCAGTGAAGAGATCAGGACCCAGATGCGTGAGCAGATGGCGGCAGACGAGAATCTGATCTACTGGATCGACGATACGGATATGCCGGAAAATAATTTCCAGGCAATCGCGGAAGATCAGGACTTCTATGTTAACGAAGACGGAAAAGTTGTCATCGGATTTGATGAATACGAAGTGGCGCCGGGATATATGGGATATGTGGAATTTACCCTGAAATAACACAGGGCATTGAGATAGCTTACAAAACTTATGAGGCAGCAGGGGCGCTGCCAGGAGCGTGGTCCGGAAGGAATCCTTATGTTTCAGGAATCCTTCCGGATTTCTGCCTTTAGATAGATTGCAATGTATGCGAAATGTTTTTAAGGCTTTTACTTTCTGTCATGGTATGTTACAATGAACGTACAGAAAAGCCCTTATTTCCTATACGCATTTTGCTGCGG
>JAHABX010000002.1 GCA_018376135.1 Clostridiales bacterium
AAGCATGGAAAAGTTATCCCGAATCTTTTTATAAAAAGCTGGTGGACAAACGGCTTCTTTTAAAGATTCGGGATAATCCAACTTTCGGTATAACTAAGATTATCCCGAATTCGGGATAACCGTAGCAAGCATAGGAAAGGGGTACCCTTTCCGTAAAAATCACTCGTTTTGTCTGCGACAACAAGAGAGATTTTTGCTTGTTGGGAATATCCCAAACCCTTGCACAAACTGATATTTGTCTATTTTATATTCAGAACAAAGTTGCCACCTCGAAATGAAAAAGTGTTATCAAATGATACTATTTCGGTTGAAACACAAGTAAATCCCAACTTTTCTAATAGCCTACAAGAGGGTATGTTATCAATTGCTGTTCCCGCCGTAAAACGACTTGCACCATATTCAGAAGCAAAATATTCAACAAGAGCCTTTGTGCTTTCATAGGCATAACCCTTGGAATGATATGCAGAATGGAAACAATACCCCAAATCGTAACTGTCACCGTCCTTGTGAAAACATATATATCCGAGCATTTCGCTTGATTCTTTCAGAACAACTGCAAAGAATAATTTGCTGTCTGCAAACCGTTTTGTCAATGCTTTTGTTTCTTCGTTGTCCGTCGGTAGCGGCATATCATAAACGGCATATTCGGAATTGTTGAAATCAGTGAATATTTTTTTCATATCTTGCCAATCTGCTTCATTCAGATTGCGAATACACATTCTATTCGTTTCTATCATCATAACTTTGGTCTCCGTCAAATTCAAGTAAACACGAGCTTTTATGTCTCGCCTCTCAAACGTGCTTCTATATCAGATGCCGTGTATAAAACATCCGTTACAATTACCCTTTCGTCAAGAATTGTGTAAAACACTGAATAATTATCAACGAGCATTCTACGCAACTCCATTCTCTTTTCCGGCTCTGAATCCATAATCCTAAATCGTTCCGGGAAAGTGTCTAATGTAAGTATTTCATCCGCAATACGATTATATTGTCCCATTGCATTTTCAGGAGCTAGCAAATCTATAGCAATATAATTGTATATATCTTCCATATCCTGCAAAGCTTCTTTTGTAATCTCTACTTTATATTGCTTCATTAATGTCTCTCTCTAAATGCCGCAAACGCACTAGCTGCATCCTCAACATTTCCTTTCTCTATATCTGCATATCCTTTTTCTAACTTTTGATGAATCTGCGTAACAGACATCATATCTGCATTTACTGAACTAGCTGCTTTTGGCAATACAACAGAAAAGGGAATTCCTCCTACTAATGATATTTGTTTTAAATACATATCTATCGCAGTAGCCATCGGTATCCCTAATTGCTCTAGTACACTTTCTGCATTTTCTTTTACATCTGGATTTACTCTCAAATTTAATGTTGCTGTTTTTCCCATAGAATACACCTCCATTTTTCTTTATTGTAACGTTTTTTGCGTTACAAGTCAATCTATGAAATATACTTTCGATGCGATAGCTTCACATTGTTTTGATTAACCATTGCATATCTGAGCGTTGTATCTATTTGCTCATGTCCTAGAATTTTCTGTACCTGTTCAATCGGCATACCTTTTTCTATCGCTCTGGTTGCCATTGTTCTTCTAAACTTGTGCGGATGTACTTTTTCAACTCCCAGTTTTTTACCCATTTCTCTAAGTCTCAATTCAACACCGCTCTCTGTCAGTCTATCATGCGGTCTATTTAATGATACAAATAACGCTTTATTATTATCTGTCCTTGATTCGATATAATTCATTAAATGCAGCTTGGTCTTTGCATCAAAATATGCTTTACGTTCTTTATCACCTTTTCCATAAACAACGCATTCCCGTTCCGAAAAATCTATATCTTCAATGTTTAATCTGACTAATTCACCGACACGAATCCCTGTTGAAAGTAAGAAATCTATCATCGCCCGGTCACGAAGATTTCCGCAGTTATCTCTTAATATCTCAACCTTCTCATCCGGAAGAGTTTCCTTAACCACAACCGCCGTTTTTACCTTATGGATTCTCTTCATCGGGCTTTTAATAATATAATCTTCTTCCTCTAACCAGGAAAAGAATGTGGAAAGGCTCCTTCGAACATTATCTATAGTAACCTTTCCACAATTATTAATTGATTGATACTCTACCAGATACTTTCGTAGCATTTCTGTAGATATTTTTATAACCGGAACATCTACTGTTTCCAACATTCTCTGGATATTACACCTATAATAACGTATCGTCTTATCCGAACAGCCTTCTAAATGTTTAGCCGTTAGAAACATATCTCATAATGAAACACTCCTTTTTTTGTAGGAGTATATCGTAGAAAAATCAACACTTCAACAGAGCGTATTACTGAAATTTTCACATTACCTTTTGTACTGTTCTTCCATAAAATATCTGTAAGCAGCTTCTTCAATCTCGCCACATTCATTCAGCAGGTTGCCATCTTCATCATATAACTTATAGGCGTTCTGGATATTCCCTAATGCGGCTTCACCATCTAAACCAAGTAACAGCGTATAGTAGTTTTCATTCAGTACCAGGTTAAGCAATTCATATAATTCATCTTTTTTTATGCCTTTTTCAAATAAGCTTCTCAGTTTTTCTGCAACCATTGTCTGAGCCCCATCTCTGAAATACTCTGATAAAATGGTCTCTTTTTCGTCATAACATAACTTTACAAATTGCTCACCTGTCATATTTTCCTCATACCTTTCCATCAACTTCCGTTTTTGACCACAAAAAGCGAAACCAACAATAACGGTTCTAACCCCATTACAGGTTTGTTAAAAATACTTCTGGCACTTTCTTTTTTCTAAATTTATATTTTTCTACTTTGCTTAAGGGTATTTCAAAACTGACTTCAGTTGCGACATACTTTCCGTTCAGAATGTCATTATACAAATCTGAAATAAATAAGCTCCATTTTTCTAACTTGGGATTGGCAACCGGGTTATCTAAATATGCATCACCGTCAGCCAAATAAAAAATTTCTAATGCCAATGCCAAATCACAATTCGAATCATTCAACAATTTTATTGGAACATCAAATCCATCATCCCAGTTGTATTCTGCTAATATGTTTTTCAAGTCTTGGTATCTCATTTTACCTCTCCTTTAAATTCAAATTTGTTAATTTGTTTACTTATACTATAGCATTCACATACGAATTTCTCTATCATTTCCCTATTTGTATTAATGATATTTTCTTATATTTCTTCATATCGTTTTATATCACCACAGGAAATTCGGGTACCATTTGGGCACCAACGCATCAAAAACACTGTTGTTTTCAGTTCCTTAATAGGTGGAAAAGCTAGTATTTACGAGGGATTTCACAGTTTAAAGCTTTTTAATAGCATAAACTTAAATACTATTTTTTAGAGTTAAACAATTTTAGAAATATGAAAGTCGAGAAATTACATTTTGAAAACAAAAACTTTGTAGTGTTAATTGGCGATAATGGAAGCGGAAAAACTGCAATTCTCGAATCAATAACAAAAGCATTCGTTCCGGTCATTCGGGCTATCAATGGGGACGCTGTTAAAATGCGTGATTTGAATAATGAAGATATTCAATGTGGGTCTTCCAATACGGTAATTACGATTTCGCAAATAAATTTTCCTGTTGCCAAATGCCATGATATCCTGTACACTGTAATCAGATATAAAACATTCCGTGCATTCGCACACCAATTTCCCGTAACAAAGATGATAGATGAGACAGAAGGGACGCTTATGACGTATGAGAGATTTTTAGCGAAACTGGAAGAAAGCATCTGTACCAGAATAAGAGAGGAGGAGACTGTACGCAGAATTCAGATTCTGAAAAATAATGGGGTAAAACTGGACGGGTTTTCCTATTGTCTGAAGGGACATCGGGAACAGCCGACGATCTATGTGAATCACTACTACAGAGCGGATATGGAGATGGCAGAGCTGGAGAAGCTGGCGGAACGGATTTTGAAAAAGCAGCGGGAAAGTATCCTGATGCCGGAGAGAGATCTGATGGAGGTGCTGGATTATTCCAGAATGAAGGACAGAATCTACTACCGTCTGATCTCCAGGGAAAGGAATGAAGAGCTTCTTCAGAAAGTGCCCTGGCTTCCCTGGCAGGATCTGGCGATCGTGTTCTACATCCGCATTCCCGATCATATTGTGGAGAGGGCAACCGCAATGATCCATGAAAGTCATATGAGATACTGGGGGATCTCAATCCAGGAGCTGTACCGGGCGGCAGCGGTAAATATGGCAAAGATTTCGGTCATGCTGGAGCCCATGGAGGTTTTTCTGGAGGGCTGTGGAATCGATGTGCCGGAAAGCGGCATGTATATCCTGAGCAATGAGTGGAAGGAATATGGCGCCGCCATGATCGTGGATCCGGGAGTGCAGAAAATGTGCCTGCAGAGACTGGGAGAGGATTATTATGTGCTTCCCAGCAGTATCCACGAGGTGATTCTGCTTCCCGGACGTCTGGCTTCGGACAGGAGGTTTTTGGATGAACTGGTGCAGGAGGTGAACGCGAAATGCGTAAGCCGGGAGGAGTTTCTGAGCAGTCATGCATATGTGTATTCTGCTTTGTCAGGAGATCTGAAATTCTAAAAAAACTATAAAATATAGAAATATTACAATTTTGTTACAAAAAACATTTGCTTATTTCCTCAATATGGTGTATTATAGTTGAGGTAATAAGCCAAGCACCTGTAGCTCAGCTGGATAGAGCACGGGCCTCCGACGCCCGGTGTCGCAAGTTCGAATCTTGTCAGGTGCATTTTTTGTATAAAAAAATAAATGATAATTCAGAAAACGATATTTCAGGAGGTTTTATGAATCAGAATAGTTGGAAAATGATTTACTCAAAGTATAAGATAAATATTGCAGTGGCTGCCATATTAGCGGTCATGATGGCGGTTGTGCTCCAGGGCTGCGGAAAAGATGCAGAACCGGCGCCGGATGAGGCTGCGGCGGAAGTTCCGGCAGAGACAGCAGCGGAAGCGGAACCGGAAAATGTTCTGGAGGAGAACTCCCATGCATCCATTGACCGTCTGATTGAGAGATATCTGACAGCGATCACAGAGGGAGATGTGGATTCTCTGGAAAGCATGGTAGATGTTCTGACCGATGAGGAGAAGGAAAGCGTTCAGAGCCGGGCTGTATTTTATGAGTCCTTTGACAATCTTGTCTGCTATACTAAGAACGGACCTACCGAGGACTCGTATATTGTTTTTGTATGCTATGACAGAAAGCTGATCGGCATCGAGACTCCGGCACCGGATATTATCTGCCTGTATGTGAGTCCGAAGGATGAAGAGGGCAACCGGTACATTCATTATGGAGAGATCGATGAGGAACTCCATGCGTTTGTGGCAGAGCTGGAGAAGGATCCGGAGGTCAAAGCACTGTATGATGATGTCAGTGCCCGTTATCAGGAGGCAATGGAGAGTGATAAGGCACTGAAGGAATATATCCAGCGTGTAACCGGACAGGTAACGGAAGAGGAAGAAGCACCTGAGGAGGAAACTCCAGAGGAAGAAGCATCCGCGGAGGAGACGCCTGAGGAAGAGGCATCTGCAGAAGAGACGCCTGAGGAGGAAGCAGCTGCGGAGGAAACCCCTGAAGAAACGCCTGCAGAAGAGGCTTCCGAGGAGGAACCGGAGGCTGAGGCTGCCGTGCAGAACCGTGAGACCCGCGTGACGGAAAGCGTAAATGTACGTAAAGAGGCAAGCACAGAGTCTGAGCGTCTTGCACTGGCTTATCAGGGTGATCCGATCACTCAGATTGAGTCCTATGAGGACGGCTGGAGTAAGGTGGAATATAAGGGACTGACCGGTTATGTGAAGACAGAGTTCCTGGAATAATCAGGATTCATGTATAAGGAAATGAAAAGCTCCATACCCTAGTAGTGATTACCAGGGAAAGGAGCTTTTTTTATGATGACGGAAGCAGACAGAGCGGTTTTGGATGAGAGCTACCGGAATACAAGGATGGGACGGGAAGCAATCAATGTGATCATTGGGAAGGTAGAGGATGACGATCTGGCATTGGATCTGAACCGGCAGGCATGCAAATTTATGCAGATAGAGGAAAAACTCAGAAAAGAGTACCAGAAGACAGGAGAAACTCCGCCGGAGGACAGCTTTTTGAATCGTACAAAGCTCTGGGGCGGTATTCAGATGAATACTCTTCTGAATGCCAGTACAGAGCATCTGGCGGATATGATGATCCAGGGAAATACCAGAGGAATCACGGATCTTATGAAGATGGTAAAATCCAATAAAAGTGTACAAAAGGAATACTATGAGATGGCGCAGGATCTGATGGATTTTGAAGAGAAAAATATTGAAAAATTAAAGGCATATTTAAGATAGGCTGGTTTTTTTTTCTGTGATTTGATATGATGGTGGTTGCGGGGATTCCCGCAATCACAGGAAGGAAAGATACATAATGATACGTCTGAATAAGTACATGAGCGAGGCAGGAGTCTGCTCCCGCAGAGAGGCAGACCGGCTGGCAGAGCAGGGAAGAGTGACTGTGGACGGCAGAAAAGCGGTTGTCGGCATGCAGATTGAAGAAGGACAGCAGGTGGCGCTGGATGGAAAGCCTGTAGAGAAGGATAAGAAGGACAGGATCATTCTGCTGGCAGTCAACAAGCCCAGAGGAGTTGTGTGTTCTGAGGTCAGTCAGGGAAATGATGTGAATATCATAGAATTTCTGCAGTATCCAAAGCGGATCACTTATGTGGGAAGACTGGACAAGGATTCAGAGGGACTTTTGCTGATGACGAATCGGGGAGATATTATCAATAAGATGATGAGAGGCTCCAACTGTCATGAGAAGGAGTATGAGGTAGTGGTGGACCGCCCCTTCAATGACCGTTTTCTGAAGGATATGGCGGCAGGTGTCTACCTCCATAAGCTGGATGTGACGACCCGTCCCTGTCAGGTGGAACGGATTGGAAAGAAAAAGTTCCGGATTGTACTGACTCAGGGACTGAACCGGCAGATCCGCAGGATGTGTCAGGAATTTGGATATCATGTACAGGAGCTGAAGAGAGTAAGGATCATGAATATCCGTCTGGGGCATCTGAGCACCGGGAACTGGAGAAATGTGACCGGAGATGAGCTGGAGGAGCTTTTATCTCTTCTGGAAGAGTCCTCTAATGAACCGGGAGGAATGCAGGATTTTGAAGATGGAGGAGACGTGGATGAATAAGATCGGGCGCATGAAGGAGCTGTCTGCGCTTTTGAAGGATGCTTCCAGAGCCTATTACCAGGAAGACCGGGAGATTATGAGCAATCTGGAGTATGACAGGCTCTATGAGGAACTGGAGGCGCTGGAGAAGGAGACCGGAGTCGTACTGGCAGGAAGCCCCACGGTTCTGGTAGGCTATGCGGCAGTGGACGAGCTGCCAAAGGAGCGTCATGAGACGCAGATGCTGTCGCTGGACAAGACAAAGGATGTGGGAGAGCTGGCAGAATTTGCAGGAGAGCATGAGGTTCTCCTGTCCTGGAAGCTGGATGGTCTGACGGTTGTTCTTACCTATGAAAATGGAGAGCTTGCAAAGGCGGTTACCCGCGGCAATGGAGAAATTGGAGAAGTCATTACCAACAATGCCAGAGTCTTTCGCAATGTGCCGCTTCAGATTCCCTTTGAGGGGGAAGTGATCCTGAGAGGAGAGGCGGTCATCCGGTATTCGGATTTTGAGAGGATCAATGCAGAGATTACAGATGAGGCGGCAAAATACAAGAATCCCAGGAATCTCTGCAGCGGGTCTGTACGTCAGCTGAACAATGAGATCACTGCGAAAAGGAATGTCTATTTCTATGCATTCGCACTGGTGCGTGCGGAGGGTATGGATTTTGAAAATTCCAGAGAGAGGCAGTTCCTGTGGCTGAAGGAGCTGGGCTTTGATGTGGTGGCATATAAGAAGGTAACCGGGGCGCAGATGGCACAGGCGGTGGAAGAGTTTTCCGAGGCGGTGGCGCATAATGATTTTCCCTCGGACGGGCTTGTGTGTACTTATGAGGACATTGCCTATGGGCAGTCTCTTGGAAGGACGGCAAAGTTTCCGCGGGATTCCTATGCATTTAAATGGCAGGATGAGCTTCGGGAGACAACGCTGAAAGAGATTGAATGGAGCCCGTCCAGAACGGGACTGATCAATCCGGTGGCGATCTTTGAACCGGTGGAACTGGAAGGAACCACAGTCAGCCGTGCATCGGTGCACAATGTAAGCATTCTGAAGGGGCTGAAGCTGGGGATCGGAGACCGCATCACGGTCTACAAGGCGAATATGATCATCCCGCAGATCGCGGATAACCTGACGGGAAGCGGCAATGTGGAGATCCCGGCGGTTTGTCCGGTCTGCGGCGGGGCCACAAGACTCCAGCGAATGAATGACGTGGAAGCTTTGTATTGTACGAATCCGGATTGTCTGGCAAAAAAGATCAAGGCATTTACGCTGTTTGTAAGCAGGGATGCCATGAATATTGACGGTCTTTCGGAGATGACGCTGGAAAAGTTTATCGATCTGGGATTTGTGAAGGAATATGCAGACCTGTTCCGTCTGGAACGGTATCGGGACAGAATCGTGGAGCTGGAAGGATTTGGAGAAAGATCCTATCAGAATCTGGCAGAGAGTCTGGAAAAGGCGCGGCATACCACGCTGCCAAGAGTGATCTACAGCCTGGGGATCCCAAACATTGGGCTCGCTAACGCAAAGGCACTCTGTAAGGAGTACGGCTATGAGCTTTCCCGGCTTCGCAGTGCTACAGCAGAGGAATTGAGCCGGATACCGGGTGTGGGCAGTGTGATCGGTGCCAGTGTGGAGAGTTATTTCCAGGATGAGGAACATAATCGCTGGCTGAATGATCTATTGGAGGAACTGGATATCCAGAATGAGGTCATGGAAGCAGGAGAGCTTACTCTGGATGGAAAGATATTTGTTATTACCGGAAGTCTGGAGCATTTTTCCAATCGCAATGAGCTGAAGGAGCTGATCGAGACAAAGGGCGGAAAGGTGACAGGCAGCGTTACTTCCAAGACGGGTTATCTGATCAATAATGATACCATGTCCGGTTCTTCCAAAAATAAAAAGGCAAAAGAGCTGGGCGTTGAGATCATATCGGAACAGGATTTCCTGGACCGTTTTATGAGCTGAGAGAAGGAGGATAAATATGGATTATATCAATAAACTGGAACTGTTATGGCCTTCGATTCTGGAAGCGGGGATGTCTCTTGTATGGTCTCTTATATTTCTGATTGTTGGCTTGAAGGTGATCAAGCTGGTGAGAAAAGTGGTACGAAGAGCACTGGACAGATCCGGGGTGGACACAGGAGTTGTTCAGTTCCTGGATGCATTTCTGAAGATCACCGCCTATGCGGTACTGATCCTTGCCATGCTGGCGCGCTTCGGAATACAGACGACTTCTTTTATTACCATCCTTGGTTCGGCAGGTGTGGCGATCGGTCTTTCGCTTCAGGGAAGTCTTGCGAATTTCGCAGGCGGTATCCTGATCCTGGTGCTGAAGCCGTTTACGGTGGGAGACTATATCAATGCCTGCGGCTGTGACGGCACCGTATCGGAGATTTCTCTGTTTGCAACGACTCTGCATACAACGGATAACCGGAATGTGGTCATTCCAAACGGCACATTGTCCAACAGTAATATCGTGAATTTTTCCGCGAATGAAACCAGAAGAGTGGATATGAGTGTAGACGTGGCGTATAATTCGGACCTGAAGCGCGCGCAGGAGATTATCCGGGGCATCCTGGATCAGGATGAGCGTGTGCTCAGGGATCCGGCATATGTTGTTGCAGTAGACAATCTTGGGGACAGCGGGATCACGATCCTGATCCGTCCATGGGTAAGATCGGAGGACTACTGGGATGTGAAATGGAGCACGCTGGAGCGTGTACATGACCGTCTCAATGAGGAGGGAATCGATATCCCGTTCCCGCAGATGACGGTACATATAGAAGAGAAGCAGTAAATGCCAGGTGATGAAAAGCACCCGCACAGGTTCTGGGGAAGTCGGTTCCCCTGCCTGTGCGGGTGCTTTCTGATAAGAGCATACCCTCAGTGTACAAGGGCGTGTGTCCCCTTGTACACTGAGGGTAAATAATTATTTTACTTCGATCAGTTCATACTCATCGGTTCCGATACCGATCTTCTTTGCATGTTCAATGCAGCTTCTCCAGTTGGTATCCGGGAATACAGAGGTAAAGTGGTCATCGATGTATGGACGGCCGCTGTCTTCTAGTTTGCTGCCCTTATTCGGTTCCTGTGCATTGACTGCATGGATACATGCCAGATCAAGCGCTACCGGGTCAAAGGAGGCGAACATTCCCACATCAGGAACGATCGGCAGGTCATTTTCTGCATGGCAGTCACAGTATGGAGATACATCCACCACAAGGCTGATGTGGAAATGCTGTCTTCCATCCAGAACAGCCTTGCTGTATTCGGCAATTTTGCAGTTCAGCACATCATTTGCCTCATCACTTGCCGGGTTCACAGCATCCTTGGGACATGCGCCGATGCAGCGTCCGCAGCCTACGCACTTATTGAGGTCGATGGATGCCTTTTTGTCGGTGATGACAGGGGCGTCGTGGGCACAGATCTTGATACACTGTCCGCAGCCTACGCAGAGCTCCTGATTCACGTAAGGCTTGCCCGCGGAGTGCATCTCCATCTTGCCTGCCCGGGAGCCGCAGCCCATGCCGATGTTCTTCAGTGCTCCGCCGTATCCGGCTGCTTCATGTCCCTTGAAGTGGTTCAGGGAGATGAAGACGTCTGCATCCATGATCGCCCGTCCGATCTTTGCTTCCTTTACATATTCACCGTTTTCCACAGGAACATATACATCGTCGGTTCCCTTGAGACCATCTGCGATCAGGATATGGCAGCCGGTGTTATAAGGGTTGAAACCATTCTGATAGGCGCTTTCGATATGATCCAGGGCATTTTTCCTTCCGCCCACATACAGGGTGTTGCAGTCGGTCAGAAATGGTTTGCCGCCCAGATATTTGATCATATCGGCAACCGTCCGGGCATAATTGGGACGGAGATAGGCAAGATTGCCCGGCTCACCGAAATGGATCTTGATGGCTACGTATTTATCCTCCAGATCCATGGTTGGAAGTCCGGCTTTGCGCAGAAGCCGTTCCAGCTTTGTCTGAAGGGTATCGCCCATCCGTACCCTCAGATTTGTGTAGTATACTTTTGAAGCACTCATGAATATCCTCCTTGTTTTTTGCATGCTTTAGAAGTTTGTTTATGATAAGTATAAAATCATGTGGTAAAACTGTCAATGAAGATTCGGCTCATAGACAATTGAACTATAATTAAAAAAGAATTCATGAAAAATTTATGGAAAATCCATACAGAAGATTGTATACTAGTAGTTAAGTGTGAAGGAGAAGGATATGGATGTTAGAGAGATTTTGACCGGGGTCAGATCCGGTCAGATGGATATGAAGGAAGCGGAAGAGCTTTTGAAAAAGCTTCCGTATGAGGATCTGGGTTATGCCAAGATCGATCATCATCGTAAGGTGCGCCAGGGCTTTGAAGAAGTCATTTACTGCCAGGGAAAGGAGACGGAGCATCTGATCGGAATCTGCCGCCGTATGGCAGATGAGAAGATCAATGTGTTGGGAACACGCGCTTCCAGAGAACAGGCAGATGCAGTGATCCGGGAAGTTCCGGGCTTTGTCTATGACCCGGTATCCCGGCTTCTGAGGGCAGAGTTCAGGAAGAAGGAGCTGATCGGTAAGATTGCGGTCTGCACAGGCGGGACGGCGGATATTCCGGTGGCGGAGGAGGCTGCCAGTGTGGCAGAGTTCTTCGGAACGGGGGTGACCAGACTGTTTGATGTGGGAGTGGCAGGTATTCACAGACTTCTGCGGAACCTGGATGTATTCGAGAATGTGAACTGCGTGGTCGCAGTGGCAGGGATGGAAGGTGCACTGCCGGGTGTGGTGGCAGGTCTTGTGGATGTTCCTGTTATTGCAGTGCCGACCAGTGTGGGATATGGAGCCAGCTTTGGAGGGCTGTCTGCGCTTTTGACCATGATCAATTCCTGCGCGAACGGAATTACGGTCGTAAATATAGATAATGGCTACGGTGCAGGCTATGTGGCAACCCAGATCAATCGATTGGCGGTGTATGGTCATGAAAAGAATCGGTAAGATACTGACCAGCCGGCTGGTTCTGGTCGGGCTGGCAATATTGGTACAGATGCTCTGGTCACTGCTTTTTCTGGAACGGCTGACCAGATATTCCATGTTTATCAATGGATTTTTTACATTTGTCAGTCTGTGCGTGCTGTTGTTTTTGATCCGCAAGGATGAGAACTCGGCGTATAAGATTGCCTGGATCATTGTTGTGATGATGCTTCCGCTGCTGGGCGGCATCCTTTATGTGATGATCGGCAATAAGAAGCCCGGTAAGAAGCTTGCGATCCGTATGGCACTGGTCAAGGGGGAGATGCGGGATACCATGTCCCAGAACCAGTGGATCTTAAAGGAGATCCAGGATCAGGATCCGGCAGTGGCGGGAAATATCCGGTATATCGGAGAGTTCGGTCCGTATCCGGTGTGGAAAAATACAGAGGTCAGCTATTATTCGGTGGGAGAAGACATGTTTGCTGCCATGCTGGAGGACCTGAGGAATGCGAAGCATTATATCTTTATGGAATATTTTATTATTCAGGAAGGATTGATGTGGGACTGGATTCTGGAGATTCTGGAACAGAAGGTGAAGGAAGGGGTGGATGTCCGTCTCATCTATGATGATGTGGGCTGCGTGTCCCTGCTTCCGTTCCACTATGCGGATCTGATGGAGAAAAAGGGGATCAAATGCCTTGCATTCAACCGGTTCGTGCCTTTTGTTTCCCTGGTCATGAATAACCGGGACCACAGGAAGATCACGGTTATAGACGGGCATACTGCCTATAACGGTGGAATCAACCTGGCAGATGAATACATTAACAAAAAACTGCGTTTTGGACACTGGAAGGATACGGGAGTGCGGCTTCATGGAGATGCAGCCTACAATTTTACTCTGATGTTTCTGGAGGTATGGGATGCATTCCGTTCCCGGGATCCGGATTACCGTGTCTTCAAGCCGCACACATGGCATCCGGAGCCTTTTGTAAATGACGGATATGTGGTTCCCTATGCGGATACGCCGCTGGACAATGAGGCGCTGGGCGAAAATGTCTATATTAACATCCTGAATCAGGCGAAGGAATATGTTTATATAGCGACCCCGTATCTGCTGATCAGTGATGAGATGGAGAATGCACTCTGTCTGGCAGCAAAAAGAGGCGTGGACGTGCGTATCCTGATGCCTGGTATTCCGGATAAGCCCATGGTATTTTTTATGGCGAAGTCTTATTATCCGCCGTTATTGAAGGCGGGTGTACAGATATACGAATATACGCCGGGATTTGTACATGCCAAATCCTATGTATGTGATGATAAAATTGCAACGGTAGGTACGATTAACATGGATTTCAGAAGCCTGTATCTGCATTTTGAATGCGGTACATTCATGTATGGATGCAAAGCGGTACTGGACGTGAAAAAGGACATGGAGGAGTGTTTCCCCAAGTGCCATCAGGTATCGCTGGGCGACTGCCGTCAGGGAGTTGTCGGTAACATGCTTACTTCTGTATTAAGAGTACTGGCGCCGTTAATGTGACCTGGAGGAAGATATGAACGTATTATTTTTTTTGACACCCAAAAGCGAGGTTGCGCACCTGAAGGATGAGTGGACCCTGCGCCAGGCGATTGAGAAGCTGGAACGGAGCGGTTATACGGCAATTCCGATGATCGACCGTCAGGGACATTATATCGGAACAGTGACCGAAGGAGACGTGCTGTGGACCTTGAAGAAGCGGTATGATATGAACCTGAAGGCGGCGGAGAATGTGTCGATCCTGACAGTTGAACGCAGGATGGATTTTCGTCCCGTATCCATCGATGCGTCCATGGAGGATTTGGTGCAGATGGCGATGAACCAGAACTTTGTTCCGGTCATTGATGACAAAAAGATATTTATTGGAATCGTGACAAGAAAGGATATTATCCGTTTCTGTTACGAAGGCTATAAAAAACAGAAAGAGGTATAAGGATTATGAAACTGGATGATTTGCAAAAAGCAATGATAGCAGCAATGAAGGCAAAGGATAAGCCGAGAAAGGATTCTGTATCCGCACTTGTTTCCGCAGTGAAAAAAGCGGGCATTGATGCAGGCTGCAGAGATGATATTCCGGAGGATATGGTAAATCAGGTAATTCTGAAGGAATTAAAGAGTGTAAAAGAGCAGATCGATACCTGTCCGGCAGACCGCACGGAGCTGATGGCGGAATATCAGGCTCGTTATGCAGTTATGAGTGAGTTCGCGCCGAAGCTTTTAAGTGCCGATGAGGTGAAGGAGATCCTGAACTCCAGGTTTGCAGAGGTGCTGGCAACAAAAAATAAAGGAATGATCATGAAAGCGGTAATGGCGGAGCTGAAGGGAAAGGCTGATGGCAAGGTCATTAATCAGGCAGTTGCGGAACTGACCAGGTAATCGTGACAGCTTGTGCTGCTGTTCACCCTGTGGTCGTTCTCAGTGATTTTCTAAAAAACTGTTGACATTCAGGATGAATTGGAATAAAATACGAATCAGAAATAAGAGAAACCGATGAGAAAGAGAAGTAAGCTTTTGTATGAAGTCACAGAGAGCTGCAGGTGGTGGGATTGCAGTACAGAGTCGATTGCTGAATGGACTTTCGAGGGCGGACCGAAATGAAAAGAGTAGGGACTGCCGGGAACCAAACCCGTTATCAATGAGGAGTGTATGTTAGTACACCTAAAGTGGACAGAATGTCAATTTGAGTGGTACCGCGATTATAGTAAATTATAACCGTCTCAAGCAATAGCTTGAGGCGGTTTTGCTTTGTTATCGAGCTACGAGCCGGGCATGGACGAAAGATCGGCTGCCGGGTGAGGTGCTTGCACATCAGAGGCAGATGAGCTTTTGGGCATATGCGGCGACAGCCGCAAATCGAGATGAAGCGAAGCGGAATCGAGATGCCCGGCTCGTAAGAGTCGGAGTCGGACCGAAGCGGAATCGAGATGCCCGGCTCGTAAGAGCTGGAGGCGGAAGCGAAGCGGAATCGAGATGCCCGGCTCGTAAGAGCTGGAGGCAGTGTAATTACAGGTATCACCACAGGGTTTCTTCATTTCTGAAAATCAAAAATTTTTGGAGGAAAGAAAAATGAAAAAAAGAACAGTCAGCGCAATGATGGCAGCAATGATGGTAATGGCAGCAGTATCCGGATGCGGAAGTAAGACAGAGACTGCAGAGGCTCCTGCAGCAGATGAGACAACGACAGCAGAAGAAGCAGCAGAGGCACCTGCAGAGGATGCTCAGGCAGGGGATACAAAAGCTTATAAAGTGGCAGTTGTAAAGCAGATGGATCATGCATCTTTAGATGAGATCGCCAATGCTGTCTGTGAAGAACTGGATAAGCTGGCAGCAGAGAAAAATGTGGAGATCCAGTATGAGGTGTACTCCGGTCAGGGTGATCAGTCTGTTCTGAATCAGATTGGTACTCAGGTTATCTCAGAGGATGTGGATGCAATTATTCCAATTGCAACTCTGGCTGCTCAGGTTATGGCAGTATGCGCGGAGGAGACACAGACTCCGGTTGTATTTGCAGCTATCTCTGATCCGGAGAATGCGGGAATGACAGGCATTGATTATGTAACGGGAACCTCTGATGCCCTGAATACAGAATTTATTCTGGATATGATGCTGGCGCAGAATCCGGATGCGCAGAAGATCGGGCTTCTTTATTCCATGTCAGAGGATAATTCAACGACTCCGATCGCAGAGGCGAAGGCTTATCTGGAAGAAAAGGGACTGGAATATGTGGAGAAGACAGCGAATACCAACGATGAGGTCATCACGGCTGCAAGTACTCTGATCGCAGACGGGGTGGATGCCATCTTTACTCCTACGGATAATGTGATCATGTCTGCAGAGCTTGCCATTTATGAAAGCCTTGCAGAAGCGGGTATTCCGCATTACACAGGAGCAGATTCCTTTGTCCGCAACGGCGCTTTTGCTACCTGCGGTGTAAACTATACGGAGCTGGGATATCAGACAGCGGATCTTGCTTATGAGGCACTGACTGCAGGTATGGATGCGCTGGAGGATTATTATTTGATGGAGGGTGGTATCATCACCGTCAATACAGAGACCGCAGAGGCGCTGGGAGCAGATTACGCGGCATTTGCTGAAATGGGTCAGTTGGTAGAGGTGACTACCTCGGAAGAATAATTCTCCGACGGAGATAATATAGGGAGAGGACGTCCTTGCACCGTCAGGGACGTCCTGAAAGGAAGGACTTATGCTTTACGTTATTCAGACGGCACTGGAACTGGGATTTATGTATGCACTGGTTGCACTGGCGCTGTTTTTAAGTTATCGGATTCTGGATATTGCAGATATGACTACGGATGGAGGATTTGTGCTGGGCGCAGCCGTATCGGTTACAGTGGCAGCAGCAGGTCATCCGTTTCTGGCAGTGTTTGCAGCTCTTTTTGCAGGTGCGGGAGCCGGATTTGTCACGGCATTTCTGCAGACCCGTCTGGGCGTCCCTTCGATTCTTGCCGGAATTGTTACCAATACCGGGCTTTATACCATCAATCTGATGGCAATGGGGTGGAGCTCCAATGTGAGTCTTCTGAAGCAGGATACCCTGTTTACACTGCTCAAAGATACAGGAATCGGCGGAAGCTGGTATAAGATCCTTCTTGCAGGCGGAATCACGGTTCTGGTCAGTCTGCTTCTGATCTGGTTTCTTGGAACCCGTTTGGGACTGAGCATCCGTGCAACCGGTGATAACAAGGATATGGTGAGGGCTTCTTCGGTGAATCCGGTGATGACCATCACGGTAGGTCTCTGTATTTCCAATGCCATGACTGCGCTGTCAGGTGCGGTGGTAGCACAGTATCAGAAATCTGCGGACATCAACAGCGGTACGGGAATCGTAGTGATCGGTCTTGCCTGTCTGATCATCGGAGAGACTGTGACCGGGCGGCGTTCCGTGGCTCGCGGCGTGATAGCGGCAGCAGCCGGAAGTATTATATATCGTTTTATTTATGCAATTGTACTGAAGACAGATGTGGTGCCTATCGAATGTCTGAAGCTGGTGACGGCTGTGATCGTAGGACTTGCCATTGCCATGCCTTCACTGAAAGAATGGGCTGACTTCCAGAAGCGGAAGATGCGTGCCGGTCAGAAAGGAGGACGTTGAGATGCTTCGGCTGGAAAATATGAAAAAGACCTTTAATCCGGGAACCGTGAATGAGAAGTGTGCTATTGACGGACTTTCTCTTCATCTGAAACCGGGAGATTTTGCAACGATCGTGGGCTCCAACGGTGCAGGAAAATCTACCCTGCTGAATGCAGTGGCAGGCGGATTTTTTCTGGATGAGGGTTCCATTGTGCTGAATGGCAGAGATATTACCTTTATGCCGGAATATAAAAGAAGCCGCGTGGTCGGACGTCTCTTCCAGGATCCTCTGAGAGGGACGGCGCCGCATATGACCATTGAAGAGAATCTGGCGCTCGCCTATCTGCGTGCCTCCAGAGGCAACGCACCCTTCAGCCGGATCTCCAGAAAGGACAAGGAGCGCTTCCGGGAGCAGCTTTCCCTTCTGGGTATGGGGCTGGAGGATCGGATGAAGCAGCCTGTGGGACTGCTTTCCGGCGGACAGAGACAGGCGCTGACGCTTCTTATGTCCACCATGGTGCCGCCGCAGCTTCTGATGCTGGATGAACATACGGCGGCGCTGGATCCGGGGACGGCAGAGAAGGTGCTGGATCTGACCCGGAAGATCATTGAGCAGAATCATATGACCTGTCTGATGGTGACTCACAATATGCATCAGGCGCTGACGCTGGGCAACCGTACACTGATGATGGATAACGGAAGGATCATTTTGGATATACAGGGAGAGGAACGGAAGAATATGACCGTTTCTGATCTTCTGGACAGATTTCGCATGGGTGCGGGAAAGAATCTGGATAATGACAGAATACTTCTGTCGGAATAAAAAAAGAAATAGAAGAGATAACAGAAGGGCAGGGAATGCAGTGAAGTGTTCCCTGCCTTTTTTCAGGCTGCCAGTTTACAAATTGTTAACAATTTTTGGCGATGTTGTATAAATATATTTTAAGGGCTTGAATAACTACAAAAGATGAAATATAATAAAACATATAGTTGAAATATCTAAAGGCATTCGCTTTTATAAATCCCTGAAACAAATTAAATACAGAGTTTTTCAGTGAACCGGGAGCCTTCTCCTGTTCAGTTGAGGTATCTTCAATGAAGATGAATGGAATGAGATTTAAGTTTACAGCACATACCGATACAGGTATCAAAAAAAGTACAAATCAGGATTCTGTCTTGATCAAGGCTGCACAGACAGATTACGGCAAGGTGATCCTTGCCGCGATCTGTGACGGCATGGGCGGGCTCGAAAAGGGCGAGCTTGCCAGTGCGACCTTGGTCAGGATGCTGTCAGGCTGGTTTGAAGATGAATTTCCAGAACTCCTTTATCAGGGGTTGAGTATGGAATCTCTTCAAAAAAGCTGGAGTGATCTGGTATATCGTGCCAATGATAAGATCAGCAGCTATGGGCACGCAATACATGTGGATATGGGAACAACCATGGTCGTACTGTTGATTGTGGACCATGTTTATTATATAGGGAATGTGGGGGATTCCAGAGTGTATCATCTGAAAGAGGAACTGGTGCAGCTTACGAAGGATCAGACCTTTATCCAAAGAGAGATGGATGCAGGGAGGATGACCTGGGAAGAGGCAAGGAGAGATTCCAGAAGAAATGTGCTGCTGCAGTGCGTAGGC
This sequence comes from Clostridiales bacterium, assembly GCA_018376135.1. GTDB lineage: Bacteria > Bacillota > Clostridia > Lachnospirales > Lachnospiraceae > Hominiventricola. The sequence continues at coordinate 18,929 of JAHABX010000002.1, forward strand.
GCATCTCAGGTGATCGAACCGGATTATTATACAGGAAATGTACCGCCGGGAAGTATGTTCCTTCTCTGCAGCGACGGATTCCGCCATACAGTGGCTTTGGAGGAACTGTATGAATACCTGAATCCCTATCGATTGTTGAATGAAAAGATGATGCAGGAAAGTCTGGTATATCTGACGGAACTGAACAAATACCGGCAGGAGGTGGATAATATATCCGCTCTGCTGATCCGGGCGGATTAGAGGTGGAGAGCATGCTGGAAATAGGATCGCTTGTGGATGGCAAATACCGGATTCTGAGAAAAGTCGGTCAGGGCGGTATGAGTGTGGTTTACATGGCACTCAATGAACGGGCGAATAAGACATGGGCAATCAAAGAGGTGCGTAAGGACGGAACACAGAATTTTGAGGTGGTCAGACAGGGACTGATCGTGGAGACCGATATGCTGAAGCGTCTGGATCATCCTCATCTGCCCAGTATCATAGATGTAATTGACGGAGATGGTTCTTTCCTGATTGTGATGGATTATATTGAAGGAAAGACGCTGAGCGACATTTTGAAGGAGTACGGTGCGCAGCCTCAGGAGAGTGTGATCGACTGGGCGAAGCAGCTTTGCAATGTACTGGGGTATCTTCATTCAAGAAAGCCGCCGATTATATACAGAGATATGAAGCCCTCCAATGTCATGCTGAAGTCGGATGGAAATATCGTTCTTTTTGATTTTGGAACGGCAAGAGAATATAAGGTCAGCAGTATTGAGGATACCACCTGTCTTGGAACCAGAGGATATGCGGCGCCGGAACAGTACGGAGGACACGGACAGACGGATGGAAGGACCGACATTTATTGTCTTGGGGCAACGATGTATCATCTGCTTACCGGGCATAACCCGAGTGAACCACCCTATGAGATGTATCCGATCCGTCAGTGGAACCCGAATCTGTCTGTGGGACTGGAAGCGATCATTCTGAAATGCACGCAGAAAAATCCCATCGACCGTTACCAGTCCTGTGCGGAGCTGATGTATGATCTGGAGAATCCATGGGTTCCGGATATTGAATATCGGAAAAAGCAGATGGCGAAGTTCCGGGGATTTATCATTCCCGCAGCCTTGTCTGTTTTTCTGGGAGTGGGAGCCGCAGTGTTTTACAGTATGGAAGTGCGTACAAAGGCAAGCAATTATGATGCTTATCTGACTGCTGCAAAAAACTCTACGGTAAAGGAGGATGAAATTACCAATTATCGAAAGGCGATCAACCTGGACCCGGCAAGAAGTGAAGGATATCTGGAGCTTTTGCAGGAAGGTTTTTTGGATGATAATGTGCTGACCTCTGAAGAAAGCGAAGAGCTTCGGTCTGTACTGATTGATTATGGAAACGGGCAGGATACCAATGAGATGGTGTTTAAGGACAATGAAGAGGGGTATGACCGGTTCGCATATGAAGCAGGAATTGCATATTATTATAAGTTTGAAGAAAAGAGCAACAAAAAGAATGCAAAAAGCTATTTTGAGAAATCAGTAGCTTCCAAGTACTTAAGTCCGAAGCAGATCGAGAGGGCAAAAAGGCTGTATGCAGTCTCAGATTATTATTCCAGGATAGGAATTGTGGACGAGACAGGAGATGCCCCGGTTACTTTTCGGGATTACTGGAACGATATGGTGTCCTTATCGGCAGGAAATCTGGTGGAAGCAGACAATGAGCGGACGGCGCTCATTATGTATCAGGAACTGGCAACGCAGATCGTTTCCCGGGTGGTGGATTTCCGGAACGACGGAGTGACCCGTGAAGAGATGGAAGCGCAGCTTACAAATGTAACTCAGCATTTGCAGACGGATTTTAATGAGGTAAGTGCCGGTAACCGGGAGGCGATTCAACAGGAGATACAGAAGCTTCAGGAGACTATCGTACAGGCCCGAAGAATGATCCAGTCTGCCTTCGGGAAGAGTCAGGAGGTGTGAGGAATGGATGTGATTGCCGGGAAAATTGAGCTTTACCATCGTTTGTTTCTGGGATGCCTGACCTTGTCGATCCTTTGCCTGATTCTTGCGGCAGTGCTGTATTTTGTGCTGGACATGAAAACGGTTCTGGGATATCTGACCGGACGGCAGAAGCGGAAAAAGGTAAAGGAGATGGAAGCTGCCAATGCGCTGAGCGGAAGGCTGCTCTCCCGGAGAGTTTCGCCTATACAGCATGTAGCACAGGAGATGAAGGATGATATGGGAATCCGGCAGGCGGTGAAGCCGGGAGCAAGGAAGGTGGAACACCTGATCCGGGAACCTTCATCAGAACTTGGAAAAACGGAAGAAGCAGTCTTTTTTACAGCACCAGAAGAGGGATACAGTTCAGCAGAAACTGCTGCACTTGACAGTCGTTTGGTGCGAAGAGGACGTTTTCAGATAGAGCGGGAACTGATCCTGATACATTCAGAAGAGGTAATATAGGAGGAGTATGGAATGAGATACAAAAGCATCTGGAAGGAGACAAAAAGGATTCTGGCATTTATCATAGCGATGGCTCTGTTTTTTCACGGCTGGTCAGACTATGGTTTGCCGGTACAGGCAACAGAAGAACTGACGGTAGAAGAACTGACAGTTCAGGTACTTGATCTGTCAACATGCACCATAGAGCTTATGCCGGACAGTGATACGACATATACCGGAAGCCGGATCGAACCGGGAATTGTGGTGAAAAATGCGGATGGAGAAGTGGTAGAGGAGAGTCTCTATACAGTTTCCTACGGAGAAAATGTCAATGCCGGTGAGGGCACGGTTACGGTCAAAGCAGCTGATGGAAACAGCGATGTGGAAGGAGAACAAACTCAGGATTTTCCCATAAAGAAGAAACCGCTGACGGAAGAGATGGTAACCATAGAGCCGGAATCAGCTGTCTATACGGGAAATCCTCATCAGGTAACTGTGAAAGTGGAAGACGGGGGAAATACTCCTACTTACACAGTAGCTCCGGATCCTTTGCAGTTTATAGATAAGGGAGAGCATAAAATAGCTGTAACCGGTGAGGAAAATTATACTGGTACGATTGAAAGGATTTTTGCAATTTCCTACGATCCGGACATTACAGAAGCACAGGTAGTTGTAGATGGTGCAGTTCAGGTTGGGGATATATGGTATTTTTCTGACAAAGCCAGTATCACGGCAGCAGAGGGCTATGAGCTGGTTGACGGCGATTTTGAAGTGACTGGAGATAGGGATAATGTGGAAATCAAAGTAAAGAACAGTGCCAGCGGTAAAATTGGAGAGGTTTCTCTTGGTGATTTCCGAAAGGATATGGATACGCCGACTGTGAATCTGGAGATTGAATATGAGAATGCATATCCTGCAAATGCTCCGGAATGGGCGAGGGCAGTCAGCAGCGCATCTTTTTCGGCAGAGGATACGGCTTCGGGTGTGAAAGGAATCTATTATACTACGGATCCGAAGGTACCAGATATTCAGCACATGACCGAATGGAAAGCAGGTGATCCGCTGGAGCTTCAGGCAGATACCACCTATTATTATTGTGCCGAGGATTGGGTGGGTAATCAGTCGCTCCTGTTTTCTGTAAAGACTTTGAAGCTGGATGCAGAAGCTCCCACGATCACGGTGAAAGAAGGAGAGACTGTGATCGAAAACGGCAATACCGTTTATTACAATAAGCAGGCGCTGGAGCCGGATGGGAAAAAGTCTTTTACGGTTATGGCAGAGGACGAAGGAGCAGGTTTTGATCCGGCAGGAGTTTCAGACCGGGAATTTGCCCCGGGTGCTCCGGAAACATCAGAAACAAAAACAATTTCCAGCAGTGTCAGCGATTATATACAGAATACAGCGGAACATACCTTTACCGTTGTCTATGACGTGGATGCGCCTGTGATTCAGGCAGAAGCCATCACCGGAACAGATCAGGACAGCATCCTTACCAATCAGGATGTGGAGATCAAGGCAGAGGTGAAGGAGCAGAACCTGTCCAGGGTGGAACTGGTCAATACAGCGGATGCTTCGGATGTGACAGCGATGGTCCTTCAGGATCCGTCAGGAAATGTCTATGGCTGTACGATTTCAGCAGATGAGTATCTGAAAAAGACCTGTCGGGTAAGAGCGTATGATCTGGCTGGAAACGAGGCGGAAGGAAGCAGACCGCTTACCGTTGAGATTGATAAAGCCGCTCCGGAACTGAAGGAATCTGATATATCGACAGATCAGGAGGCAAATGCGGCTGGCTGGGTGAATCAGGATGCAACCTTTACAATCACCATAGAGAATGACCATAACAGCAGTGCAGAACCTTTTATTGAATATAAGAAGGAAGCCCAGGCACAGTGGACAAAGCTTGCCGGAACAGAGATTGACGGGCAGTGGAAGTTTGAGCTTCCGGAGGCGGATGACACCTACAAAGGGAAGTATCAGTTCCGTACAGGAGATAAAATTCCAGGGGGTGCGGTGCTGAATGTGTCGGATCAAATGGTAGAGCGGGAGTTCAAGAAGGACAAGGTTTCGGCACGAAAAGACAATATTCAGGTAGAATACAAGGCATATAGTCAGGAAAATGTGACGAATCAGAGTACAAAGGGATTGTTCAGTAGTTTAATTACAGGTATTCAGGAACGCTTCTTTGCAAAGACCAAAATAGAAGCAATCTTATATATCCAGGATCAGATCTCTGGTGTACAGACCATAGAATTTACCTATGGTACGAAAGATGATGATGAAGGTATTGTATCAGGAACAGCAGAAGTGGATGCAAATGCAGCAGCAGAAATTGATGGAGAGGGCTATTCCATCATTCCTGTAACAGCAGAGGTCAGAGGGGAGCATGCGGGGGTACTGACCATTACCCGTATCGTGGACCAGGCAGGAAATGAGACAGTCGGAGCAGTGGAGCCGTCTGTGGTGGCAGAGGGTACGACGATTCTGGTGGTGGACAGTGTTCCGCCGACCATTGCAGCAGAGTATCCTGTGGCTGACAGTGAGGAAGCAGAAGGAAGCAGGATCAGCAGAAGATATTACCGTCCAAAAGAAGGCAGAACGCAGGAAGAGGTGAAGCTTACCTTTACAGAGGCTTATTATGAGAAAAATGTAGATGTAAATGGAGAAAGTATAAAACCGCAGATTACCGTATCCTCTTCTGCGGAGGGTGAATTGGCGGATTGTGCAAGCTGGGGAACCTATGCCGATCGACAGATTGCAGCCGGACTGAATCTGCCATATGATACCGTAACAGCGGGTGGAGCAGAGATCGAATATGAGATTCGGGCAGCCTATGAGGATGGATCAGCCAACAAACTGGTTCTGGCTGATCATGGAGATTTGTTTATCAGCGGGAATGAGGTTTATCAAAGCGGTACAGTCGTTTTGGATAACAAAGCGCCGGTACTGACCGGATTTCAGATTGCCGGAGAGACAGACCGGCAGGTAAACGGCGTGGATGTATATCACAATGCTGCCCACAAGGAAGATGTGCAGATTTCCTTTGCAATTGACGACAACGAAGCTTACTGGAATGCAGGGGCTGTTTCTGTTCAGATTATCAATAAGACAACCAAAGAACAGGCAGCCAGCCTGACCGGTGACTGCCTGAAATGGGAAACGGACGGCAGGATCCACAGGACAGAATTGGGATTTGACGGTATGGAATCTCCGGCAGAATATGAAGTGCAGGTTGCTTATACAGACCGTGCAGGAAATGGAATGATTGGAACAGATGTGGATGCAGGAACCTTTACCGGCAGCTCCTTTATCCTGGATCGCACAGCTCCGGTATTTGATATTTCCTACAATGAGGCGTACCGGCTGGTGAAGAACGGACAGGAGGATCCGTCCAACGACAGAACGAAGAGTGTTCCTGTGACCGGGTATACCGCATATTATGGGGAGGACATACAGGTATCCTTCTCTTTGAATGAACATTATGCGCTTCCGAAGATGGAGGGCGGCAGAATGACAGGGCTTTTGGATTATGTTCTGGAGATTACAAAGGACGGAAGCCCGGTTGTCCTGCCTTCGGTTGTCTGGTCCCGGAATGGAAATGTATATGAGGGAAGCTTTACTTTGGCTGAGGAAGGCAGATATGTGATCACCATGAGATATAAGGATGCTGCAGCCAACCAGATGACGGCAGGTCAGGTACAGGGAAGCAGTATGGCTGAGGGAGTGAAGGACGGGTCTTACACAAGTACGCTGCTGGTGCTGGATAAGACGGCGCCTGTAATTCAAACGTCTTATGTGGATGTATCCGGCAGGCTTTTGGAGCCTGAAAATATTTACGGCAGAACCGGACGCAGATATTTTGATGAGGCAGCGGTCTTAAGACTTCAGATCGAGGATAACAATGTACGTTATCATGAGCCGAAGGAAGAGCTGAAGAAGCTGGAGGTATTTGACAGTAGAGGAACCAGAGCGCCGGGAAGCAATGCAGAAGCATTTATAGAAGCACTTGCTTCGGAGACTGTGGATACAGACGGGATCCTGTGGGAGATTCCGCTGTCTGCAGAAGCAAATTATAATATTCCGGCTACCTGTGAGGATCTGGCAGGAAATAAAACGGTTCTGGGAACCGAATATGCATCTGTTGACAGGACGGAACCGGAATTAACACTTTCCTATCAGGTGAGTCCGTCCGGTTTTCAGGATGCGGTCAATTATAAGGATCTGGGATATTTATTTGCAGACAGCAAGATGACGATCACGACAGCGGCAGAGGACAAGACTGCGGGAATCCATATCATCAGATATACGATCAAGGATGAGCATGGAAAGGTATCCGTGAGAGAGATTTCCGTGGATCCGGCGGCAGGTGCCTCTCATGAGACTGCAGTTCCTCTGGAAACGGCTGATTTCAAGGGGACAGTAAAGGCGGAGGTGTTTGACTGGTCCCAGAATATGCTGGAGAAGAGCAGGGGACATATTGTAGAAAGCGCTGAGAAGCATTCCAGTACGGGAAGTGCAGTGATCACCACCCATACGGATCCCAGCAGAACCGTGGGCGGCAAGGATTTCTATAATACGGATGTGAGATTCAATCTGACCCTGAAGGACACGTATTCGGGACTCAGAAGCTATACATATAGAGGAGGAAGCACCCTTTCCGGTTCTATGGATTATGCAAAGGAGGCAGGTTCGGGTCTGGACGGTGATCCAAAGAAGGCAATTACTTATGAATATTCAGAGGATATGACGCTTTTAGCCTCTTCCAACAATGAAAATGACGTAAAGGTGGAAGCAGATTTTACGGATAATACCAATCATACCGGACATGTGGAGCAGCTCTACAATATTGATGTAACGGATCCGGTCATTACGGTGGAATATGATTTGAATGATCCGGCAAATGAACGTTTTTATCGTCAGACCAGGACAGCGACTGTGACGATCCGGGAGCGAAACTTTGATGAAGGTGATGTGAATTTTACCATTACCAATACGGACGGAATCATGCCGTCCATCAGCGGATGGAAGGAATCCGGATCAGGAGACGATACGAAGCATGAGTGCAGCGTAGTCTTCCAGGCAGACGGGGATTATACATTTACCGTGGCATTTGAGGATATGGCAGGCAACAAAGCTGATTATGACCGGGTGGACGAATTTACCGTGGATCAGACAGTGCCGGAGCTGACGGTTACCTATGACAATCATCAGAATCAAAATGATTACTATTATGCAAAGGGGCGTACAGCGACTATTGATATTCTGGAGCACAATTTTGACCCGGCACTGATTCAGGTGGCTGTGACAGCGTCCGGTGCGGGAGTACCTTCTGTATCCGGCTGGAGCAGAAACGGTGATCATAATGTGGCAACGGTCACATTTCGTGCAGATGCAGATTACACCTTTGATATCTCCGGTATGGATCAGGCAGAAAATCCCATGGAAGAGTATGAACAGGACCGTTTTGTGGTGGATCAGACGGCGCCTGAGCTGGAGATTTTCGACATTGAGCATATGTCAGCGAATAATGGGATCGTTATGCCAGGAATCCGTTATTCGGATACAAACTACGATGCCAATGGTTCTGTAATCCTGATGAAGGGTTATAAGAATGGCGTACAGGAAATGAACGGAGTAAAGAATCATACAGCCAATGGTATGGAAATCAAGCTGAATGATTTTGAGCATGTGCCGGAGGTGGATGATATCTATACCATGGAGGCATCTGTGAAGGATCTGGCAGGCAATCAGAGCGAAGCAAGTGTGATCTTTTCTGTCAACCGTTTTGGATCCGTGTATACCTTTGATGATGCCACAGAGCGGCTGGTCGGAGCCAATGGCAGGTATTATACCAATGAAGAACAGGATATCGTAGTGACCGAGACGAATGTGGATACACTGGAATTCCGGGAGATTACCTGTAATCTGAACGGGAATCTGCGTACGATGGTGGAAGGAGAGGACTATTCCGTCAGCGAGACCGGTACGGATGTGAGCTGGAAGCAGTATACCTATATGCTGGATGAGAGTAATTTTGCGGAGGAAGGCACCTATATTCTTACGATTTATTCAGAGGACCGGGCGGCAAATACTTCCGATAATCATACCAAAGGGAAAAAGATCGAGTTCGTGGTGGACAAGACCAGTCCGAGTATCCTGATCTCCGGCGTGGAAAATGACGGACAGTATCGGGAGAACAGCCGGGAGGTAACGCTGGATGTGCAGGATAATATCCGTCTTGCGGATGTAAAGGTGACCGTGGACGGAAAAGAGACCGTATACGAGGCAGCAAAGCTGAGTGATCTGGACGGAAAGATTATCTTTACCATAGACAGTGCCAATCACTGGCAGAATATGACAGTGGAAGCCTTTGATGCAGCCGGAAATGAACAGGGCACAGAAGAACTGCGTTTTCTGATCACTTCCAATATTCTTGTTCAGTTCTTTATGAATAAGACGGTATTCTACGGCGCACTGGCAGTATTGGCAGTTCTGGGCGGAGGAATCTGGTGGTTCCTGTTTGCGGCAAAGCGAAAGGAAAGGGAGGTATGAGATATATCATAATGGCATATGCCTCCGGAGGCTATCAGGAATATCTGCTTCCGGAGACGGATAATGCAGATCACCGTATTCTGCTGGAGCAGAGAATCTTTGGTTTCAGGCGGGATGTTCCGGTAAGGCTGGAAATCGTAGACGGAAGCTGGAGCTTTGTAACCGAGAGGTACTATCGGATTCTGACCAGAGAAGGGCAGGAGGGAGCGGGGATTCCGTTGGAAGACGGGCAGATATTTGAACTGCTCAGCCCGGAAGCCGGGAAGGTGGCAATGGTGGTCCTGAAAAGAGAAGGCTCTTTTTCTGTATTTACAAAATATCATCTGGGACAGGGAGGACAGCTGAGCATCGGGCAGGATGAGGATAATGAGATTGTTTACAGCTTTGGAAATTATATCTCGAAACATCATGCGTCCCTGTTTTGGTATAACGGAAAATGGGTATTGCAGGATGCCAGCAGCAACGGAACTTATCTGAATGGAAGAAAGATCAGAAATCAGGTGTTCCTTACATTTGGAGATCAGATCACGTTGTTTGGACTGAGGATCATCTTTATGGGAGAATATCTGGCAGTGTGCAGCTTGTCTGGTGCCTGTCTGGTAGATGACAAAAGACTCCCGGTCTTTCATCCGTCAGAAGGGCTTATTCTGCCGGATGAGGAGCCGTCAAAGGAGGTGCCGGGGTACTTCAAGCGTGCCCCCAGGATGACAGGAGCACTGTATACGGAACCCATAGAGATTGAAGCTCCCCCTCCGCTGAATCCGGTAAAGAAAAGACCGGTTTTTCTGACGATCGGACCCAGCCTGACCATGGCAGTTCCTATGATGCTTGGGTGTATGATGGCAGTTTTAAATGCAGGGCGGCAGGGGAGCAGTCTTTATATGTTTACCGGACTGGTGACGGCAGCGGCATCCGCTGTTCTGGGAACCTTCTGGGCGCTTATGAATCTTAAATACGCAGGGAAGGAAGCAGAGGAACAGGAAGAGCTAAGATACAATGCCTATGGCAGGTACCTGATCGAGATTACGGAGTTCATCAAGAACAAATATGACGAGAGCAGGGAGCTTTTGTACCGGAACTATCCATCCGGACAGGAGTGCTGTGAGTTTCAGAAGACAGATGCCAGACTGTGGAATCACAATGAACGTCAGCCGGACTTTATGTGGGTGCGTATAGGCACCGGGACCATTCCGTTTCAGGCGGAAATACGGATTCCCAGGGAGAAGTTTACGATGATTCGGGACAATCTTGCGGAAAAACCGGCATTGATCAGGGACAGTTATCAGATGCTGGTATCCGTGCCCTTCTGTATTGATATGAGGGGGCAGGGGGTACTTGGTATCGTGGGCGGACCTCAAAAAAGAGGGGCATATGGGATAGTGCGGAATCTCATTGCCCAGATGGCAGTGAACAATTGTTATACAGATGTGAAGATGGTGTTTGTCTGTCCGGAGGGATCAGAGGCACGGAAAAGGTGGGAATTTGCAAAGTGGCTTCCCCATGTGTGGACAGAGGATCACAGAACCCGTCTGATTGCCGGCGATAAGGCGGAAGTAGGGGAAATCTGTTATGAACTGGCAAGGATCCTGCAGATGAGGACAGAGAACGGAAGCCTGTCAGAGAAAAAGAAGTATCCGCTGCCTCATTACATGATCTTTGTAGATGACAGGGAGCTGCTTCAGGGAGAACTCCTGGAACGGCTGATCTGCAGCCCCAGACCAGAATACGGAGTTACGACGGTACTTCTGACAGAGAGATATGAAGAGCTCCCTAACAGATGTGAAGCGGTTCTGCAAAATGACGGACAGATATCGAACTATTTTCATGTGTCGGACAGCGATGTACTGATCAGAGATCTGGTCTGTGAGGAGACGAAAGCAGAGCAGCTGGAACAACTGGCAAGAAGACTTTGCGATATTGTGGTGGACGAGGCAGCGGAGAATGGAGAAATTCCAGGGGCACTGAGCTTTTTTGAGATGTATGGGGTTCATTCTTTGGAACAGCTTCATGTGCCGGAACGGTGGAAAAAGAACCGTAATTATGAAAACATGCGTGTTCCCATCGGACAGAAAGCGGGAGGAAGCACCTGCAGTCTGGATATTCATGAAAAATATCATGGTCCTCACGGGCTGGTGGCCGGCACTACCGGTTCCGGAAAGAGTGAGACGCTTCAGACGTACATATTGTCTCTGGCAGTGAATTTCAGTCCGGATGACGTGGCATTTTTTGTGATCGACTTTAAGGGAGGCGGCATGGCAAATCTGTTCTCTGATCTCCCTCATCTCGCAGGACAGATATCCAACCTTTCAGGCAATCAGGTGCAGCGTGCCATGATCTCCATAAAAAGTGAAAATATGCGCAGACAGCGCATTTTTGCGGAGCATAATGTCAACAACATCAATCTGTATACCCGTCTGTACAAGAATCATGAGGCAAAGCTTCCGATTCCTCATCTGTTCATTGTGATCGATGAATTTGCAGAGCTGAAACGGGAACAGCCGGAGTTTATGAAGGAGCTGATCAGTGTGGCGCAAGTGGGGCGGAGCCTTGGGGTACACCTGATCCTGGCAACACAGAAGCCGGGGGGTACGGTGGACGATAATATATGGAGTAATTCCAGATTCCGGCTCTGTCTGAGGGTTCAGGACCGCCAGGACAGCAGTGATATGCTGCATAAGCCGGATGCGGCATATATCACACAGACGGGCAGAGGCTATCTTCAGGTGGGAAATGATGAGATCTACGAGCAGTTCCAGACTGGCTACAGCGGAGCAGAATACATCAGTGATCCGAAGAAGAACCGGTCTGCTGCTGCGGTAAGGATGACACTGACCGGAAGAACCATCGATACAGGAGGGGGATCAGAAAAGAAAAAGACAGGCGGAAAAAAAGAGATGACCCAGCTGGAGGCAGTCGTGGAATATCTTTCCAGGACTGCGATACAGCATCATTATGGCAAGTCTCTGCGATTATGGCTTCCGGTTCTTCCGGAAAAGCTGCTTTTGCAGGAGCTGGAAGAATTCGGGAACGGAGCATTTGGGAATGGGGAATGGAAGGAGAATGGTCAGAAGCTGGAGGCGGTGATCGGATTATATGACGATCCTGCCAATCAGGCGCAGAAGCCTTTAAAAATTGGCTTTGCAGAAGGAGGGCATCTGGCGGTCTGCGGTATGGTTGCCGTTGGAAAAAGTACATTTCTTCAGACACTTCTTTATTCCATGCTGAGTTTTTTCAGTCCTCAGAAGCTCCATACCTATATTCTGGATTTCAGCAGCAGACTTCTGCTCCCCTTCCGAGATGCGCCCCATTGCGGAGGCATTATCATGGATACAGAGCTGGATAAAGTGAAGACGTTTTTCTGTATGCTGGACAGGATGGCAGAGGAAAGGAAGAAGCTGTTTCAAGGAGGAAATTTCAGTCAGTATATACAGTCTGGCTGCAGGGAGGGGGTACTTCCGGCAGTTCTGGTAGTCATTGACAATTATGCCGGGTTCCGTGATAAGACAGACGGCAGGTATGATGATTTCATGCTCCGGCTTTCAAGGGAAGGTGTAGGCTATGGAATCTTTCTTGCCATTTCTTCCGGCGGTTTTGGTGCGAATGAGATACCGACCAGGCTGGGAGAAAATATCCGTACGGTTCTGTCACTGGAGATGGGAGACAAATTTAAATATGCGGAGACACTTCGTACTTCCCGGGTAGAAAATCTGCCGGAAGCAGATAGAAAGGGAAGAGGACTGGCATATGTAAATGGAAGTATTCTTGAGTTTCAGACGGCACTGGCGGTGGATGCAGGGAATGCATATGAGAGATCAGAGAAGATCAGAAAGGACTGTCTGCAGATGAGGGATTCATGGAAGGGAGCAAAAGCAGGACAGATCCCGGTGATCCCTGACCATCCGGTACTGGAGGATCTGTCTTCTCTGGAGGAGTATCAGACCGCACAAAAAAGCAGAAGGTATCTTCCCTTTGCGTATCTGGAGCAGGATGCATCCGTCTGTTCGGTGGATCTGTGGAGGACATACAGTTATGTGATTCAGGGCAGAGAGCAAAGCGGCAAAACAAATGTGATGAAGCTTCTGTTATATGCGGCGGCAAAAAAGCCGGATGCGAAGCTGTGTGTGATCGAACTGCAGGGAAGCGAGATGGAGCGGACCGCCAGGCAGCTTCAGGCAGATTATGTATCTGATGGAAAGGCAGTATATGAGTTCTTTAAAAATACAGTTCCTGTGTTTGCAGAGAGAAATCAAAAGAAGCAGGAGCTTTTAAGCAGAGGGACGGAGCAGGAGGAACTGGCAGAGCAAATGAACCAGGAAGAGCGGTTTTTTATCTTTATTACCGATCTTTCCGCCTTTGTACAGGCGGTATATCATCTGGAAGGAGCAGAGGGAAGCATTCACAAATATCTTGAAAATATTTCGGAAAAGGGAAGCAGCCATGGATTCTATTTTATTTCCTGTCTGAATCCGGAGCAAAGTATGGCTGCCGCCGGTTACAAGGTGTATCAGAATCTGGTGTCTTACAGGACCGGCATCCATCTGGGAGGAAATGTAAATGGGCAGAGGATCTTCCAGTTTGGAAATATTCCTTTCCAGGAGCAGGGGAGAGTGACAAAAGCCGGAGTGGGACTTGCTCCTTCTTCGGATGATTCCGCAATGGCGGAGCGTCTGGTCCTGCCTTTGGTTCGGGGAGGAGTTCTATGATTCATGCGGTACTGAATGGAACAGAGACGGATATGCTTTTGTTGGAACAAGGGATTCGAAAGGAAACAGCGCTTCAAACGAATGAACGTGTGAAGATAGAAAGGCTCCGGAATGAAAAGGTTATCAGGGAGGTTTTTTCCCGGTTTCTACAAAAACCGGATACAGGAGAAATTTTTGTTGTGGAGAACAAAGAGGAAAGACAGAGAATTCCTTATGGGGAGCTTCTGTATTTTGAGGCAAGGATGAAGAAGGTGTATGCCTGTACAGAAAATGCGGAGTATGGGTTTTATGATACCATTGATCATCTGGAAAAGAAGCTGTCCGGGCATTTTGTCAGATGCCACAGAAGCTATCTGGTGAACAGGAACTTGATCGAGGGAGTAAAGCTGTCTCAAAACTGTCTTATTCTGAGAGGAAATATCAGGATTCCGCTTTCCAGAAGCTGGAAGGAACCAATAAAGGAGCTGGTATTATGAAGGAACAGGTCTATCTTTTGGAGCAGGGAGAATTTCTTTTCCTGGCGGCTGCACCAGGTATTCAAAGGTTATATGGTTTTGAATTGAAGACAGAGGAGCTGAAGAGAGAATCGGCGCTCCTGCTTTTACAGGATCTGACGGCAAAGGGTTATTTAAGTGTGATGGAAGAGCATATGCAGACGACAGAACCATTGCGGTCCATGTTTCTTCAGATGGAGGAGGCAGAGACCGTCATGGAAATACATAAGAAAAGCGGCAGAACCTGTATCATTTATCTGGGAGCAGGAGCAGTCAGGGTATCCAGATCTCTTTGCAGGAATAAGAGGCTGGAGCTTCAGAGGATACCGCGGGAAGAGGTCTGGTTTTATTTAAATGAGGAGGGATGGATTCTGTGATTCTGGCAGATGTATATGTACCGGCTTTGAACGATCAGTTTGATTTTAAGCTGGATGAAAATGTTTATGTGGCTGATCTGCTGGAGGAGCTGGGAGATCAGTTTTTAAAGGATACCCCACAGGCGAAAAAGGATCTGCTGCTCTGCAGTCTGGATGAGAACAGGATCCTTCCTTTGAATCAGACTTTGAAACAGAGTGGAATTACCAGTGGATGCAGGCTGCTCCTTCTGTAAAATCGGTTGTCTGTCAGAAAAACAGGTTATTGGTCAGAAAAAAACGAAACAGAGGTCAAAAGAGTTAAATTGTAGCTACAGGAGGAAGGTATGATCGCAATAGATATTCAGCGGATAGATATGGAGAGCACGTTACTGGCAGAACAGATGAAGATGTTCTGCTTCTGCAGCATATGAATGCTTGTTTGGAGGCAGATATGGCAGTTACATATATGGAGATTGACACAGAGCAGCTGCACAGGGATATACAGGTTCTGAGAGAGCAGACTGCAAAGGCGGCAGGCAGTCTGGAGGAGCTGAGGAGCGAACTGAAAGAACTGCATTCTATGTGGAAAGGAATGGCAAGCGAGGTGTTTCACAGACAGGCAGGGAAGGATTGTTCGGATATGGAAGCGCTTATTGGAAGGATGCAGGAACTGGCAGAGTGCATGGAATATGCACGAAGAGAGTATAGCCGCTGTGAGGGAGATGTGATACGTGCAGTAGAAGCAGTCAGAGTATAAGGGAAGGATGTGAAGATTGTGGACAGAGGCAGATCGTGGCTGGATGCGGGGACTTTTCTGGGCTCTCTGACGGTGGAACCGGAGCTGCTAAGGCAGAAGTCGGAAGCAGTGCTCCAGAAGGTCAAGGGGATGAAGGTGTCCTTTACTGAGCTGGAGACCGCTGTGGCAAGGACAGGAGGCTACTGGAACGGAGAATCGGCGGATGCCCACCGGGAATATTTTGAACAGCAAAGACCCAGGATGGAAGAGATGCTGGCAAGGCTGATGGAACATGTGCAGGATCTGAATCAGATGGCAGCAGTCTATTCCCGCGGGGAACAGGAGGCAAAGGAGATTTCTCTGGACCTGCCGTCGGATGTGATCGTATAGAGTGTGGTTATGAAGATGAAGAAGAAAATATGGAAGGTGATAGGTGTGGCAGTGACAGCAGCTTCTCTTACAGCCTGTACAGACAGGAGAACAGAATACAAGGAACAGGCGGTTCGGTTACTGGAAGAAAAGTACGGAGAAAGCTTTCAGATATATTCTTATCTGGGAAGGGAATATCTGGAGGATTATTATAAGGTGACAGCCTGTCCGGAGAAATCACCGGATCTTTTATTTGAGGCAAAAGCGGCATGTGACGGATCCTACATATCGGATGAGTATCTGGTGTCCGGAATCTGCCGTCGTGCAGAGGAACAGATAAAGGAGAATCTGGGGATGATCCCGGGATATCTTGAGATAAAAGTATGCTCGGTCATGCAGCGGGTGAAATATACCGATACATCCATGAGCGTTAGTGAATTTGTTGATCTGATACCTGAAAACAGCTTTGTAAGTCCGGATTTCGATGCCTGCAGTATTATCAGAAAAATGAAGGAAAGATCGAAGAAAATGTTTTGCGTTTATACCAGTAACAATGGAGGAGATGAGAATGAAATCAGCTTCAGAGATCCGGTTTGATTTTCGGCAGGCAATACGACGGGCGGAGGAATTGGAAGAGATCGCCTGTGACATGAGACGGCTGTCGAACAAAGAGATGGAGGATTCCCTGCAAAGACTGGCAGGCGCCTGGAAGGGAGAGGCGGCAGATCTGTTTCTGTCCAGGGGATTACAGTTAAGAGAGAACATAAAACAGAGTGCGAATGATCTGGACAGAGCAGCATCTGCTGTCCGAAAGGCGGCGAAGCGTATATATGATGCGGAGATGGCAGCCTACAGGCGCGCAAAAAGAAGAGAATATCACAGCTAGGAGGAAATGAAAATGGCATTGATCAGAGTAACAGCGGCACAGTTGAGGATGAAGGCGGAGGAGCTTACAGAGTTGAACAATGGATTGAAGACAAATGTAAGTGAGCTGGAAGCATGTGAACAGAATCTTGGAAGCATGTGGGAAGGACAGGCAAAGGACGCGTTTCATACGGCTTTTGGGAATGACAAAATTCAGATGACAAATTTCAGTATGCTGATCGACAGGTATGTTGCGGCACTTTTGAGTATTGCTGCAAAATATGAGCAGGCAGAAAGCCAGAATGCAGAGACTGCTGCAGTCAGAAAATATAAGTAGATAAAACAGAAAAAGGAGAACAGAAGAAGATGGAAGGAACATTAAGAGTAACTCCGGAACAGCTTGAAGCAGCATCCAGTGAGTTTGCTGCAAAAGGAACTGTAGTAGGGAATCTGACATCCCAGATGGTTCAGCTGGTGGATGGTCTTGGAAGTATATGGGAAGGGGAGGCAGCTGCAGCGTATCAGACCAGATTTCGGCAGTTGGATGAAGATATTCAGAAGATGGTGCAGATGATTCAGGAACATTCAAATGATTTGAATGAGATGGCAAAAATATACCGTGATGCAGAGACTGCAAACAGTGAGATGGCAGCAGATCTTGCAGGAGATGTAATTGTTTAGAGCAAACATCTGCGTTTTATAGGACAGGCTCCTGTAACAGAAGACTTACAGGAGCCGGAATCATTCAAAGGGCAATCGCCATATATTCCCAGACAAAAGGAACAGAATTGCATATTGGAGAACAGGTATGAGGAGCATGATGCTGATCTTATGCACGGAGAATCAGAATCTGAGCATTGAGATTATTTTGAGAAAAGATATGATAGCTGCCGCTGCCACAGGTGCATTGTTTGCGTGGCTGGTGACTGTACTTGTCAGGCTGGGGTCTCGCCGCAGAAAAGAAGGGCCAAAAGAATCAAAAGCACCGGTGGGGATCATACAGTCTGTACCGGGATATCCCCGGGAAACGGATATCCCGGTTTCTGTGGGTGAGACGAGTGTGCTGTCAAAAGCCGGGGAAGATATAAGAATATCTGACGGGATGATCCGGATTCCGACAGCTACACTGATCAGGCGCAGGACAGGAGAAAGGATCCGGATATACAGGGAAGTATTTACACTGGGAAAGGATCACCATAAGGCGGATTACTGTATATCGGGAAACGGCGCCGTCAGTCGGCTGCATGCGCATATCCGCTGCAGAGGCGGAACGTATTATATTACAGATATAAATTCTACAAATTTTACTTTTGTAAACGGACAGAAAATTACTCCAAATCAGGAGGTAAAGCTGAGTTCCGGAGATAAAATTCTGCTGGCAGATGAGGAGTTTGTGTTTTTTGAGACCGTTTCTATATAGAAAAGGGAGGTATGAACAGAGTGATATTCACAGATACAAGATCGGATACACCTTTGGCAGGATATCTGCTTCAT
The DNA here is from genome assembly GCA_018376135.1 of Clostridiales bacterium. GTDB lineage: Bacteria > Bacillota > Clostridia > Lachnospirales > Lachnospiraceae > Hominiventricola. The sequence goes on from JAHABX010000002.1 coordinate 36,917, forward strand.
ATGATGGAGGGTGCATGGATCTGCATGGTTATAAATTCAGACAGTCAGAAGGGCGAACAATGGTTTTATCTGCGGGGAGAGGATATTGTATATGTATGTGAACAGGGAGAGCGGATTCGTTTGATTCCGTCCTTTCCATTATTGGTGGGAGCTCTTGCAGATGCTTTGGAGGAGGAGCAGGGAGAACTTCTCTGTATTGTGAACGGGGAAGAAAGGATCCATCTGGACCGCAGGGGATCGGATGTTGTTATCAGGAATATGGAGGAGCAGATCCTGTTTTGCGGCAGGAAGGAAACCGAATGGATAAACTGGCTGGCAGTATATCTGCTGGAAGAGCTGAAAAAGATTTGGGAGGAAGAAAATGGCGCGGTTTCAGATCAGTGAAGAGCCCATAAAGTCGGCGGGATCAGAGCTTCAGAGCTTTCATGTGTGCATGGAAGCATTTGCGGACAGAATCGGAAGCTGCAGGGCGGAGCTCTCCCAAAGTGCAGGAAGTCTTCGCAGTGTCCGGAGAGTTCTGGCAGATATACGCCGGGAACTTCTGGAGGAGGCGGCAGGAATGGAGAGCCTGCAGCAGGCACTGGAGTATGCGGTGATACAGTATGTCCATCATGAGAAGCAGGTCTGTGACTGTATCCGGCAGGCGGAGAGAAGGTATCAGGAAGCAGAAGCCGGAACAGACAAGAGAGAGCCTTTGGAAAAGCTTTGGGATTCTTTGACGGGTCAGGAACGAAAGCTTGCTTATATCGCGACAACTGAGGAGCAAAGAGAGGCGGCAGACCGTCAGATGCAGGAGCAGATCATGGGGCTGATGGCTGCAGGACGCTACACAGAAGAAGCATGGGCACAGGCATCTGTGGAGGAACGAAAGAGAATGCTTCAGGATTATATGAATGAAGCGGCGGATGTGATGGGGATATCAGTAAAGGAGGAAATCCATTTCTTCTATCAGGAGCCGGAGGATCGGATCCTTACCAATGGAGCCTATATGCCGGGAAAGGAGAAGATCCGGCTGAATGTCTACCCGGTGGAGAAACTGCCTCCTGCAGATTCCTATTATCTGATGAGCACTATTATCCATGAACTTCGTCATGCCTATCAGCACGAAGCACTGCAGCGGCCGTCGGAATTTCAGGTGGATCAGGAGACATTGGATCAATGGAAGCATAATTTCCGTAATTATGTGGATGGCAGGAAAAGCGGCTATGATAGTTACAGAAATCAGCCGTTGGAGGCAGATGCAAGAACATTTGCAGGGCAGCAGTGATCCTCTCAGGTGTACCACAGGACACTGCGGAAAGGAGGAGCCTGATGAACATGAGGAGAACCGCAGGGATACTGCTGCTTTTGATATCTGGTCTGTATGCAGCTGCCGGAAGTCTGTACAGAGGGAAAGCCGGAGAAGAGAATAGTTCCTGTGCAATTACATATTCAGAAAATGAGGTCCGGCTTGTGACAGAGACACTTGCGTGTACAGAAGAACAGGCAGAAGTTCTCATGCGGGAAATTCGTCGAAGCCGGATCCCGGAAATACAGAGTCTGGAGCAGATTATTGAGGAAAAGGGATATGTTCTGGAGGCAGAAGATACAGAAGGGGCAGTATATCTTCTGTATCTGGACTCCCGATATCATATGTATGCAGTGCAGGCAGAGGACGGAGAAGGGGCGTATCTGTACCGGGAATTGGAATAATAGTCATTGCTTTTTCACCCTTCTGCGTATTATAATAATCGTGGAGCCATTTTTGGATGTCCGGGAATCGGACACAATATATGGAAGAAGAAAACAAAGGAGACTACATCATCTATGATGAACATACTATTTGTATCCCTTGGCTGTGACAAGAACCTGGTGGATTCGGAAGTGATGCTGGGACTGCTGGCGAAAAAGGGATATGGCTTTACGGATGACGAAGCAAAAGCGGATATCATCGTGGTCAATACCTGCTGTTTTATCGGGGATGCCAAGGAGGAGAGTGTGAATACGATCCTGGAGATGGCAGAGTATAAAAAGTCAGGAAGCTGTAAGGCGCTGATCGTGACGGGCTGCATGGCACAGCGGTATAAGCAGGAGATCATTGACGAGATTCCGGAGGTGGATGCGGTTCTTGGAACAACGACCTATGACAGCATTATCGAAGCGGTGGAAGAGGCACTGGGAGGAGAACATCTGTTAAGATGCGAGGATATCAACCGGCTGGTACTGACCGATGCGAAACGTATGCTGACCACAGGCGGGCATTATGCGCATCTGAAGATTGCGGAAGGCTGTAATAAGCACTGTACCTACTGCATCATTCCCAAGCTGAGAGGAACTTACCGGAGCTTTCCCATGGAGCGCCTTTTAAAGGAAGCAGAGGAGCTGGCAGAGCAGGGCGTGAAGGAGCTGATACTGGTCGCACAGGAGACCACGCTCTACGGAGTGGATCTGTATGGAGAGAAAAGTCTTCATAAGCTTCTGAGGGAACTGTGTAAGATCAGGGGAATTCGCTGGATTCGTGTACAATACTGTTATCCGGAGGAGATTTATGATGAACTGATCCGGACCATCAGGGAGGAGCCGAAGATATGTAAGTATCTGGATCTGCCGATCCAGCATGCATCCGACCGGGTCCTGAAGAGAATGGGACGTAAGACCAGTCAGCAGGATCTGAGAGATATCGTGGAAGGTCTTCGCAGAGAGATTCCGGAGATCTGCCTGAGAACCACATTGATCAGTGGTTTTCCCGGAGAGACACAGGAGGATCACGAGGAGCTGATGGCATTTGTGGATGAGCTGGAGTTTGACCGGCTGGGCGTATTTGCCTATTCCCCGGAGGAGGATACTCCTGCATCAGAGATGGAGGAGCAGATTCCGGAGGAGCTCAAGGAGGAGCGCAGAGATGAGATCATGGAGCTTCAGCAGGAGATTTCCTTTGATAAAGCCAGGGAGATGATCGGAAGAGAGCTCTGGTGTATGGTGGAGGGAAAGGTTGCCGATGAATATGCCTATGTGGCGAGAACCTACAAAGATGCTCCGGGTGTGGATGGTTATATTTTCATTCAGACGATGGAGGAACTGATGTCCGGTGATTTTGTGAAAGTACGTGTGACCGGAGCTGATGAATATGATTTGATTGGAGAGATTGCAGATGAATTTACCGAATAAACTGACTGTACTGCGTGTACTTATGATTCCGTTTTTTGTACTGTTTGCCCTGGTGGACCTGGTCCCCGGCTACAGCAACTACATTGCGGTGGGCATTTTTATTGTGGCAAGCCTGACGGATCTGCTGGACGGAAAGATTGCAAGGAAATATAATCTGGTAACGAATTTCGGAAAGTTCATGGATCCGCTGGCAGATAAGCTTCTGGTCTGTGCGGCCCTGATCTGTCTGGTTTCTACCGATATGCTTCCGGCATGGATGGTGATTGTGATTATCAGCAGAGAGTTCATTATCAGCGGATTCCGTCTGGTGGCTTCCGACAATGGAGTTGTGATCGCAGCGAGCTACTGGGGAAAATTCAAGACTACTTTTCAGATGCTGATGATCATTGTGCTTCTTCTGGATCTGGGAGGAGTATTTGATATGATCGGTCAGGTACTTGTCTGGATCGCACTGATTCTGACGGTCATATCCCTGATCGATTACCTGATCAAAAACAAGCATGTGATTCTGGAAGGAAGTATCTGAGATGGAAAAGGAAACAGAGAGTTATTCTTATTCGAAAACAGTGAAGATCTGCGGTATGGAGGAGGAACAGATCCGGGAAGAGATCCGGGATCTTCTGGCAGCGCAGGAGAAGCTGGTTTTTATGTTCCGGTCTGTACCGGGAGAAGTAGATATTCGTATTTCTGCCCAGTCAGAGAGTGAGGAAGAAGCGAAAATGAAGGTGAAGGGTATGGTGCGCGAGCTGAAGATCCGGCTTGGAAGCTGTATCTTTACAACGGATCCGAAGGTGACTCTGGAGGAGACCATTGTTGCCCTTCTGAAGGAACAGGATATGACCGTCACTACAGTGGAATCCTGTACGGGAGGCATGCTGAGTGCACGCCTGACGGATGTGCCGGGAGCTTCCGGGGTATTTAAGCAGGGATTTGTAACTTATTCCAATAAGGCAAAAAGAAAGTTTGTGGGAGTGAAAAAGGTAACTCTTAAAAAGTATACTGCAGTCAGCCGTCAGACAGCATGGGAAATGGCGCGGGGAGGTGCAGTGCTCACCGGAGCGGATGCGTGTGTCAGCGTGACCGGTTATGCAGGTCCGGACGGCGGAGAGAATGGGGAACCGGCAGGGCTGGTATATATCGGATGCAAGGTAAAGGACAGGATCGAAGTGGAGGAATTTCACTTCAGCGGAGACCGCAGAGCTGTTCGTGAGCTGGCGGTGGTACATGCTCTGACTCTTCTGCGCAGATGTATTTTGGAGAGCTATCAGTTATAAAAGGAGGACGGAGGTCTTAATGAGATATCATAATATTACAAAAGAGGATATGCTGAACGGGGACGGTCTGCGGGTCGTGCTCTGGTTCGCGGGATGCTCTCATCACTGCAGAAACTGCCAGAATCCGATTACATGGGATCCGGACGGAGGGCTTCCTTTTGACGAGGAGGCAAAACAGGAGATATTTACAGAGCTTAATAAGGATTATGTGAGCGGGATCACCTTCAGCGGCGGAGATCCGCTTTACCTGGGAACGAGAGACGGACTTCTGGAGCTGATCAGAGAGATCAGAGAAAAGTACCCGAAGAAGACCATGTGGCTCTATACGGGATATTTGTGGGAGGATATCTGTCATCTGGAGCTGATCCCTTATCTGGATGTGGTCGTGGACGGAAGATTTGTGGAGGAGCTGAAGGATAATAACCTTCCCTGGAAGGGCAGCTCCAATCAGAGGGTAATTGATGTGAAGACGACCCTTTCTCTTGGAAAAACAGTATTATACGCGTAGGAGACATAAAATGGAGACAATTAAGATAAAATATTTCTCAGAGGAGATCGATAAGCTGACTTATATAGCAGGTAAATCCGACTGGATCGATCTGCGTTCCGCACAGGAAGTGGAGCTGAAGCAGGGAGAATTTAAACTGATTCCTCTGGGAGTGGCAATGGAGCTTCCGGAAGGCTATGAGGCTCATGTGATACCCAGAAGCAGTACCTTTAAGAATTTCGGGATATTACAGACCAACAGTATGGGACTGATCGATGAGAGCTACTGCGGGGACAATGATCAGTGGTTCTTTCCTGCACTTGCTGTGCGGGACACGGTGATCCATGTAAATGACCGGATCTGCCAGTTCAGGATCATGAAGCATCAGCCGGAGATTTCTTTTGTGGAGACAGAGACACTGACAGGAAAGGACCGAGGAGGTTTTGGAAGCACCGGACGGCAGTAATATTGGAGGTAAAAGCCATGACATGTGTGATGTTTGCTGCGATTGATATTGGAAGCTATGAAGTGAATCTGAAGATTTATGAGCTTTCAGCCAGAAAGGGAATCCGTGTGGTGAATCATGTAAAGCACCGGATAGAGCTGGGAAAGGATGCGTATGCGACCGGACGGATCGGTACGGAGCTGGTAGATGAGCTGTGCAGTGTTCTTTTGGATTTTCAGAGGATCATGAAGGAATTTGGTGTGGAAGGATATCGTGCCTGTGCCACCAGCGCCATTCGTGAGACCAGAAACAATCTGGTCCTTCTGGACCGGATCTATCTGCGGACCGGAATCCGGGTAGAAGTGCTCAGCAATTCCGAGCAGCGGTTTCTCGGATACAAATCTATTGCATCCAATTCGGAAGAGTTCCAGAAGATCATCGAAAAGGGAACTGCCATTGTGGATGTTGGAGGCGGGAGCATCCAGATTTCTCTGTTCGATAAGGACAACCTGGTGACAACGCAGAACATCCGGCTTGGTACGCTCCGGTTAAGAGAGCGTCTCGCAGATGTGGCAGAGCGGACAGTCCGCTATGTTTCTGTGATGGAGGAGCTTTTGAATAATGAACTGAGGACCTATCGGAAGCTTTATCTGAAGGAACGAAATATCTGCTGCATGGTTCTGGTGGGAAAATACATCGAATATGTCAACAAATATATCCATAGAGAGCAGGAAGGCAATCAGATCACGAGAGAGGAGTTCCTAAGCTTTTATAACGAATTTGTGCAGAAGGGGCAGCAGGTGATGGCTGCAGAGCTGGGAATTTCCATGGAGAACAGCTCTCTTATGCTTCCGACACTGGTTATTTATAAAAATCTTCTGGAAGAGACAGGGGCAGAGAGAGTGCTTATTCTGGGCACAGATCTGGCAGACGGTGTCGCTTATGATTATGCAGAACAGAAGAAGATCTTAAAGTCCAGACATAATTTTGAAAACGATATTATTGAAGCGGCAAGAAATATTGCAAAGCGCTATCATACGAACCGCAATCACACGGTTGTCATGGAACAGCTTGCACTGACTATTTATGATAAGATGAAGCTGTTTCACGGGCTTGGGAAGCGGGAGCGTCTGCTTCTGCAGATCGCGGTCCTTCTGCATGACTGCGGAAAGTATATCAACATGGCTCAGTCTTCAGAATGCTCCTACAGCATCATTATGGCAACAGAGATCATCGGCTTGTCCCATACAGAGCGGGAGATGGTGGCAAATACAGTCCGTTTTAACAGTGGAAAGATTCTTCCTTTTGAGGAGCTGGCTGCTTCCTCCCTGCTGGAGCGTGCTGAATATATGACCATCATGAAGCTGACGGCTATCCTGCGTGTGGCGAATGCCCTTGACCGGAGTCATAAGCAGAAGATCAAGGAGATCCGTGTGACCGTAAAGGATAATCATACCATGCAGATTTTGGTAGACACCATGGAGGATCTGACTCTGGAACAGGTACTTTTCCGGGAAAAAACAGAGTTTTTTGAGGAAGTATACAGTATCAGACCGATTCTGAAAGTGAAGAGACTGGGTTAGGAGGATTGTGCCATGAAAAGAGAATATATGAAACCGGAATATTTTGAGAACCGGGAGCTGAGCTGGATCGGGTTTGATGAACGGGTACTTGGAGAGGCAAGGGATAAAACGAACCCTTTATTTGAGCGGCTGAAATTTCTGAGTATTACAGCGTCCAATCTGGATGAATTTTTTATGGTACGTGTGGCGTCTCTGAAGGATATGGTCAATGCGGAGTATTCCAAGAAGGATATTTCCGGAATGACACCTGAGCAGCAGCTGGAGGCAATCCATGACCGGGTGCATGGCTTTGTAAATATGCAGTATTCCACCTGGCAGCGGTCGCTGCTTCCGGGGCTTAAGCAGTGCGGACTGCAGGTGATCGGAAGCTACAGTGAGCTGACTGCAGAGCAGACGCGATATGTGAACCAGTATTTTATGGAGAATGTGTATCCGGTGCTGACTCCCATGGCAGTGGATTCCTCCAGACCATTTCCGCTGATTGTAAATAAAACGCTGAATATGGGAGCGCTTCTGAAGAAAAAGAACGAGCAGGACGGTGAACTGGAGTTTGCTACCGTGCAGGTTCCGGCGGGGCTGCCAAGAATCGTGGAGGTTCCGTCAGCCGAGGCAAACATGAAGACGGTGATTCTGCTGGAAGAGATCATTGCAGGGAATATGCCGCAGCTGTTCCTGAGCTATGATGTTCTCTGTGCCCATCCATACCGGATCATGCGGAATGCGGATCTGCCGATTGATGAGGATGAGGCGTCCGACCTGCTGAAGGAGATACAGAAGCAGCTCAGAAAACGCCAGTGGGGCGAGGTAATCCGTCTGGAAGTGGATGAGAAGACAGATAAACAGCTTTTAAAGATCCTGAAGAAGGAATTTGAGATTCGCGGAGATGCCATCTACCGGATCGGCGGACCGCTGGATCTGACTTTCCTGATGAAGATGTATGGGCTGGAAGGATTTGAGGAGTACAAGCAGCCGAAATATATTCCCCAGCCGGTTCCGGAGCTGACCGGAAAGCCGGATATTTTTGAGGAGATCCGGAAGAGAGACATTCTTCTTCATCATCCGTATCAGACCTTTGATCCGGTAGTGGATCTGGTGAAAAAGGCGGCGAAGGATCCTCAGGTGCTTGCTATCAAGCAGACTCTGTATCGGGTCAGCGGAAATTCACCGATCATTGCCGCACTTGCACAGGCGGCAGAGAACGGAAAGCAGGTTTCTGTTCTGGTGGAGCTGAAGGCACGTTTTGATGAGGAAAATAATATTGCATGGGCGAAGATGCTGGAGCGCGCGGGCTGTCATGTGATTTATGGACTGGTAGGACTGAAAACGCACAGTAAGATTACTCTGGTAGTGCGCAGAGAGGAGGACGGGATCCGCCGCTATGTGCATCTGGGAACCGGTAACTATAATGATTCTACAGCAAAGCTTTATACGGATATGGGACTTCTGACCTGTTCAGAGCCGATAGGAGAGGATGCAACAGCTGTCTTCAACATGCTTTCCGGTTATTCCGAGCCGGCAAGCTGGAACAAGCTGTCTTTGGCGCCGCTCTGGCTGAGAGACCGTTTTCTGACGATGATCCAGAGAGAAACTGCATACGCAAGGAACGGCGAGGCTGCCCGTATCGTGGCAAAGATGAATTCTCTGTGTGATCCGGGACTGATCGAGGCTCTTTATGAGGCAAGTGCCGCAGGCGTGAAGATTGACCTGATCGTGAGAGGAATCTGTTCTCTGAAGGTGGGAATTCCGGGAGTCAGTGAAAATATTACGGTACGCTCCATTGTGGGCACTTTTCTGGAACACAGCCGGATCTATTATTTCCTGAATGGCGGACAGGAGGACATTTATCTCTCCAGTGCAGACTGGATGCCCCGTAATCTGGACCGTCGGGTGGAGATTCTGTTCCCCGTTGAGAATGAACAGTTAAAAAAAGAGGTACAGCATGTGCTGGAGATCCAGCTTCAGGATACAGTGAAGGCACAGATCAAGCAGCCGGACGGGACCTATGCGAAGATTGACCGGAGAGGAAAGCAGGCGCTTTCTTCCCAGGAGTATTTTATGGAGTATGCAGTCAGTCTGAATAAAATACAGGAGGATGTGGTTCATGACCGGGTATTTGTTCCGGCAGAGCCTGTGGAAGATCGGGATGAAGAATGAGAAACGGATTCTGTTTTTGGATATGGACGGCACAGCGCTGAATGATGTGCATCAGCTGTCCCGTGAGAATATAGAAGCATTGAAATGTGCAATTGAAGCAGGGCATGAAGTGGTCGTTACTACAGGAAGACCGGCTGCCAATGCAGAGAAGCTTTTGAGGACCTATGGACTGGACAGGATCGGCTGCCGTTATGTGATTGCCTTCAATGGCGGTACGGTGCTGGACTGCGCGTCGGGAGAGGTGCTTTTTTCAAAGGCGCTGTCACTGGACCATATGAAAGGGCTGGTGGAAGAAGCCCGCAAAGCAGGGATCTATCTTCAGGTATACGAGGGAAACGGCGTGCTCACAGAAAAGGATGATGAGAATCTGGCTCATTATATTAATAAGACCGGAATGCCTGCAAAGGTTGTGGAGGATATGAGGGAGTCGCTCAGGGAGGAATCCTGCAAGGCACTTGCCATAGACGTTCATGACCACGAACGTCTGGAACAGTTTCGCTGTCATCTGGCGGATTGGGCGAAGGATTGGGCAAATGTGTTTTTCAGCTGTGCGGAATATCTGGAGATCGTACCAAAGGGAATCTGCAAAGGAGATGCTCTGCGCGCATTCTGTGAGTCTCAGGGAGTCCCGGTGGAGAATTCCATTGCAGCCGGAGATGAGAGCAATGACCTGTCCATGATACAGGCGGCAGGTGTGGGCTGTGCAGTTGCCAATGCGCTGGAGCTGGTAAAGGAAGAAGCGGATTATATATGTCAGCGGGATAATAATCATTCCGCCATTCAGGAGATCGTAGAGAGATTTATGAGCTGATGCCGGGTACCCGTGAAGTAGTGTCGATGAGGAAAAGGTTATGATCTATACAACACATTATGATTCGCCGGTGGGACGGATGCTGCTTGCCCAGAAGGATGAGGCATTGGTGGGACTCTGGCTGGAAGGGCAGAAGTATTTTATCAGTTCGGTGAAGGAGGAGATGGCGGAATGTGAGAATTCTGAGATCCTGACGCAGACAAAGCAGTGGCTGGACCGCTATTTTGCCGGAGAGAAGCCGTCCGGGCGGGAATTAAAGCTGGCGCCGGAGGGCAGTGAATTCCGCAGAGAGGTGTGGGAGCTTCTTCTGGAGATCCCCTATGGAGGGACGACGACCTATGGGGAGCTGGCAAGGAAGATTGCAGGAAGGAGAGGACTGCCCCGGATGTCCGCCCAGGCAGTGGGCGGAGCAGTCGGTCACAATCCCATCTCCATTATCATTCCCTGCCACCGTGTATTGGGCTCGGATGGAAGTCTGACCGGATATGCAGGCGGGATTGATAAAAAGGTCAGGCTGCTGACGCATGAAGGAGTTGCTCTTACTTTTTGATCCGCAGGGTTTTGGAATTTACATTTTTACACGGAACAGCTGTCTTTTCAGCGTATCCCAGTGAAAGGGAATCAGCGGATAGAGATAGCCGTGCCCGGAGAAGGTCCTGCAGAATAAGAAACTCAGGATGATCAGCAGGATGCCGGCGATAAATCCGGGAAGCTCAAACCAGCAGGTCAGAAGCAGCAGAAGGATCCGCATGAATTTGACGGCATAGTTCATCTCCACATTGGACTGAGAATAGTTGGCAATGGTCACAAATGCCATGTAAAGCATGACCTCCGCATTGAACCATCCGGAATTGACGGCAAATTCCCCGATGACCAGACCGGCGATGACGGAGAGGGGAGTGCTCAGCATATCCGGTGTATGGATGGCAGCGAGCCGCAGTCCGTCAATGGACAGCTCCAGAAGGAGAAACTGCCAGATCAGAGGAATATTGACCGTATCCTGTATCTGGATAAAGGCGAGTCCTGCCGGCAGCCATTCGGGTCTCTGCATAAAGAGCAGGAAAAGCGGGGTCAGGATCAATGACAGAAATGTGATCAGGAACCGGGACAGCCGGAGATAGGTTCCGGTGATGGGCGGAAAGTAATAGTCATTTGCCTCCTCTGTAATGGCAAAAAAGCTGGTGGGCATGATCATGGCAGAGGGGGAATTATCTACTAATACCACAATATTTCCTTCCAGGATGGAAGCGGCGGCAGTGTCCGGGCGTTCCGTCAGATGAAAACGCGGAAGGGGATTGTACCAGTGGCCTGGCAGAAGCAGTTCTGCCAGGCTTTCCTGATTCATGGTCAGAGCATCCACAGTGAGACTGTCAATACGATCCCGAAGGGAAGTAAGACAGGCTTCATCTGCCCGGTCCTCCATATAGCACAGGACAATATCTGTCCGTGTGCTCCTGCCGGCATTGTGCATTTCCACACGAAGCTTTGGGGAGCGTATCCGGCGGCGGATGAGAGCGGTGTTAAAGACGATGGTCTCCACAAAGCCGTCCCGGGAGCCTCTGAGCGTCCGGTCCTTCAGCGGTTCATCCACACCCCGGACCGGATAGGTCCGGCAGTCGATGGCAAGACAGCCGGTCATCCCGGAGACAAAAAGACAGGGGACACCGGAGAGCAGATTTTTAAGGACACTTTCCATATCCTCCAGAACCTCTGCCTCAATGTACGGAAGATGTCTGAATTGGAAATCGTCCACAGAATCGGTCATCTGTTCCGGTTTCAGGCTGTAGAAATATTCCAGTATCTTTTCCAGAATCTCGTCCTTGACCAGCCCGTCGATGAAGAAAAGACTGGCTGCGCGTCCCCCAATGAGCAGATTTTTCTCCAGAATATCAAAATTCCGGTCTGTACCAAGGAGCTGGCGCAGACCGGAAATATTTTCAACATAGTTATCAGTCAGATTATTCATATGGTCCACCTCACGGACAGTATTGCCCGGAAGGAGGAGTTTTATTCGGACAGTACCTGTTTCCAGAGGCTGTTGTACTTTTCTTCTGCTTCTTCACCGAGATAGGAGAAGGTCTCGCAGCGGGAGAGGACATCGTTGCCCGGGAAGAGAGCCTCGTTATTCAGGACGTTCTCGTCCTCGATCAGCTCCAGAGCGCCGGTATTGGGAGTGGAGTACCAGATATACTCAAAGTTCTTCAGCGCAATGTCCGGACGGCAGAGGAAGTCAATCCACTTTTCCGCATTTTCCTTATTCTTACAGGTGACAGGGATTGCCCAGCAGTCCAGCCATACATTGGAGCCTTCCTCCGGAACCACATAGCGGAGATTTTCATTTTCCTCCTGACAGATGGTTGCTTCTCCGGAGTAGATCACGCCGATGGCAGCTTTTTCACCGATCATCATATCCCGTACTTCATCTGTCGTGTATTTGAGAACGAGAGGCTTCTGCTCAGTAAGAAGCGCTGCAGCTTCCTGAAGCTCTCCGTCATCGGTGGAGTTCAGGGAATAACCGTTGGAGATAAGAGCAGGAGCAAATACATCCCTCGGATTGTTCATCATAACGATGCTGTCCGCGTATTTCTCATCCCACAGGGCATCCCAGCTGGTGATCTCTTCCTCGACCATGGTCTCGTTGTAAAGGATGCCGACGGTTCCCCAGGTATAAGGAACTGCGTATTTATTTTCCGGATCAAATGCTTTTGCGGTCTCCATATATGCCGGGTCAATATAGGACAGATTCGGAACATTGTCATAGTTGATCTCCAGGAGAAGATCGTTGTCCACCATCTTCTGGATCATGTAATCGGAAGGACATACTACATCCCAGTCTGCCGCGCCGTTGGCGATGATGGGATACATATCCTCGTTGGTATCGAAGGTCTTATAGTTGACGCTGATGCCGGTCTCTTCCTCAAAGATGTCGATGACTTCCTCATCGATGTATTCGCCCCAGTTGTAGACGTTAAGTTCCCCGTTTTCGCCGGCAGAGGATTCGCCGCAGCCGGTGAGCAGGACTGCAGCAAGACAGCCGCAGGCAAGTAAAATTCTTTTTTTCATAATGATACTCCTATTCTTTCTTGTTTGTTTGTGCGGGATTTTTCCCGCGGATTCAGATTTACGATCAGCAGTATAATAAATACGGCAAGAAACATTAGGGTAGAGAGTGCATACATCTCCGGTTTGATGCCCTTGCGAAGCTCTGAATAGATCAGAGTGGACAGGGTATCCGCACCAAGTCCCTTGACGAAATGGGTAATGACAAAATCATCCAGCGACATGGTAAAGGATAAAAGAAATCCGGACAGTACACCCGGCATGATATCCGGCAGCATAATGCGGAAAAATGCCTGACTTTCCCGGGCACCCAGATCCAGAGCCGCCTCGTACATGGAGCGGTTAAACTGCTTGAGCTTGGGCATGACGCTTAAGATGACGTAGGGAATATTGAAGGTAATATGTCCGATCAGGACGGTCCCGAATCCCATCTTAAACTCGATGCCGAACATGGCAAGCAGATCTCCGACAGTGATAAACAGCAGCATAAACGCAATACCGGTAACGATCTCCGCATTCAGCATGGGGATATTGGCAATGCTCATGCAGATGCTCTGGCGGCGTTTTTTCATATGGTGGATCGCGATGGCTGCGGAGGTCCCCAGCAAGGTCGCAATGGCTGCAGACAGCAGGGCGATCAGCAGGGTGTTGCCCAGCGCCGCAAGGATCGTCTCATTCTGAAAGAGCTTCTCATACCATTTCAGGGAGAAGCCGCCCCACTTGACGGATGTCCTGGAATTATTGAAGGACAGTACCATCAGTGTCACGATGGGGGCATACAGGAAGAGGATGATCAGGACGAGATAAAAGCGCTGTATCCATTTTTTTATCATAATACATTACCCTCCCCGTCATCATATTTGGTAGTCAGGATCATACTGACGATGATGAACAGCATCAGAACCAGTGACAGTCCGCTGCCCACATGCCAGCTTGTTCCCTTCATGAATTCCTGTTCGATCACATTTCCGATGAGCAGGATCTTGCCGCCGCCCAGCAGAGTGGAGATGACAAAGGTCGTCAGAGAAGGGACAAATACCATGGTAATGCCGCTGATCACACCCGGAAGGCTCAGCGGGAAGATTACTTTATATAAGGTCTGGAAGCTGTTGGCTCCCAGATCTCTGGCTGCGTTCACCACATTTACGTCAATTTTGGAAATGACATTGTAGATGGGCAGGATCATAAACGGCAGGAAGTCATATACCATGCCGAATACGATGGCAGCAGGAGTATTGATGATCTTAAACCTGGGAAGCCCCAGGGTCTTGAGCAGGGTATCCAGTACGCCGTTGGTATCCAGAAGGACGACCCAGGCAAGTGTTCTGAGCAGGAAATTCATCCACATGGGAAGGATGAACAGGAAAATAATAAATCCGGATTTTCCAAGCTTGCTTGCAGACAGGATCAGTGCCAGCGGATATGCCAGTAAAAGGCAGATCACCGTGCTTAAAAGAGACAGACCAAGGGAGAGGAAGAGCGCTTTGGAGTTCTCTGCCGTAGCAATGGCGGCAAGGTTCGCCAGGGTAAATGCTCCGCTTTTGTCTGTCAGTCCGTAGTATACAATAAACAGCAGAGGAATGATGATAAATGCCGCTGCCCATATGAGATAAGGGTAGGAGAGTGATTTCTTATACATCGAGCACCACCGCCTCCTCATCCTCAGATTCCGGCTTATGCATGATCTGGATATTGAACGGGTCGACCCGGATGCTGACCGGCTCCCCCACAGGATGCATCTTCGTGCTCTGTACCAGCCATTCCCGTCCGCATGCCTCCACTTCCATCTCGTAATGGACTCCCTTGAAGATCATATGGGAGACTACACCGTCCACGATACCCTCTCCGGGAGCGCCAAGCTCCACATCCTCGGGACGGATGACCACATCCACGGGTTTATTGCGTCCAAAGCCGGTATCTACACAGGGGAAGATGGTTCCGAGGATCTTTACCACCTTATCCTCGATCATTGTGCCGGGGAAGATATTGCTGTCGCCGATAAAGTCTGCCACAAAGGCATTCTTGGGTTCGTTGTAGATGTCTTCCGGAGTTCCGATCTGCTGGATATAGCCCTGATTCATGACGACGATCGTGTCGGACATGGTCAGCGCCTCCTCCTGGTCATGGGTGACATAGACGAAGGTGATGCCCAGCTCGTTTTTCATACGGATCAGTTCATACTGCATCTCCTGGCGGAGCTTTAAGTCCAGGGCACCCAGAGGCTCGTCAAGAAGGAGTACCCTGGGTTCATTTACGATGGCACGGGCAATGGCGATACGCTGCTGTTGTCCGCCGCTTAGGGATTCCGGCATACGCTTCTCAAAACCGTCCAGATTGACCAGCTTTAAGGCATATTTGATCTTGTCATCAATATAGGTCTTGCTTTTGCCGCTGATCTTCAGACCGAAGGCGATATTTTCCGCAATGGTCATATGAGTAAAGAGCGCGTATTTCTGGAAGACCGTGTTCAGGTTTCTCTTGTTTGGAGGAAGGCTGGTAATATCCTGTCCGTCAAAGATCACACGACCCTGATCCGGTGTCTCAAACCCGCCCAGAATACGTAAGGTCGTGGTCTTGCCGCAGCCGCTGGGACCTAACAGGGTCAGAAATTCATTTTCATTAAAATAAAGATTCAGATCATCCAGTACCGGATGTCCGTCATAAATTTTCGTAATATGCTGAAGATCAATTAATCGATGATTCATGGAAATCTCCTTTGTATATGGTATGATGGGTTAAGGAGCGGTCTAAAAGTTCGGCGGGGTGCTTACCCACAAAAAGACAGCGCCGCCCTTTTCTCCGGCAGAGATATAATGGCTGGCTGAGGGGGTGAAGTAGAAAGCTTCGCCTCTTTTTGCCTTATACCGTTTTCCGCCCAGATGGATCGTAATGCTTCCCTGCAGGACATATCCGAATTCTTCTCCCTCGTGAGGGGTGTCAGGATAGGTAGAGCCGCCCGGAGAAAGGGTGACCCGGATGGGCTCCATGGCATTTTTCTGGGCATTGGGAATGATCCATTCAATCTTGTTGTTCAGTTCCGTGTCGTATTTCTCAAAATAATCCGTGTCATGAAAGACGATCTGCTCATCGGCATCGTCGCTGAAGAATTCCTTCAGGTCTGTTCCGAGACTTTGAAGGATGTCTACCAGTGTAGCGATGGAAGGGGAGGTCAGATCCCGCTCAAGCTGGGAGATGAATCCTTTGGACAGCTCGCAGCGGTCTGCAAGCTCCTCCTGTGTAAGACCCTTCATGACACGAAGCTCTTTAATCTTGGGTCCGATGTTCATAATTCCCTCCATTTTCGTATGTTTAAACAAAAAGTTTAATAACACTAAACGAATATAATATATACAAGAAAGTGCCAGATGTCAATTGTTTTTTCTGCATATTCGTAGTAAAATATTTATGGCTGCCCGGAACCGTGAAAAATATCGGATGCAGACCGTGTCAGAGGTTCCGGACATTGAGAAATGAATGAGGACGGAGAGCGGATATGAGCAGATATTTTCCTTTGTTTCTGGATATTTCCAATAAGAAGATCAACGTCTACGGAGCCGGCAGGATTGCCTCCAGAAGAGTGGGGACATTGCTGGCTTTTGCGCCGCTTTTGACGGTTTTTGCGCCGGAGGCTTCAGAAGGGATCCTGGAGGCTGCAGAAGAGGGAAGGCTCATATATAAGAAGGAGTCCTATCGCAGAGGGAGCATCGGAGCAGACGTCTTTCTGGTGCTGGCGGCGACGGATGAAGACTCCGTCAATGAAGAAATCTGCCGGGAGTGCCGGTCCAAGGGGATACTGGTCAATGTGTGCAGTGACAGGACGTTATGCGATTTTCAGTTTCCGGGGATCGCAGCAAAAGGAGATCTGGTAGTCGGCATCAATGCCGGAGGGATGGATCACCATATGGCAAAGACCTGGACAGACAGAATACGAAAAGAGGTAGAAGAGGATGGATATGACAATCAGACCGAGACGGCTTCGGACGACGGCAAATCTGAGAAAGATGGTGCGGGAGACCAGAATGGATAAAAGCTCCCTTGTATACCCTATGTTTGTTATGGAGGGAGAAAATATCAAAGAGGAGATTCCGACCATGCCGGGGCAGTTCCGCTACAGCGTGGACCGTATGCCGGAGATTCTGTGTGAGATGGCTGATGCGGGGGTCGGCAGCGTGATGCTGTTCGGCATTCCGGATCACAAGGATGCACAGGGAAGTCAGGCATATGCCTGTGACGGTATTGTCCAGAAGGCGCTGGAGAAGGCAAAAAAGGAAGTGCCGGATCTGTATTATATTGGAGATGTGTGTATGTGCGAGTACACAAGCCACGGACACTGCGGGATCCTGAAAGGGGAATATGTGGACAATGACCTGACCCTTGAAAAGCTTGCACAGATCGCAGTGTCGCAGGTGCAGGCAGGGGCAGACATGGTGGCGCCCTCTGATATGATGGACGGACATATCCGGGCAATCCGGGAGGGGCTGGATCTGCGGGGCTTTGTGACAACACCGATCATGTCCTATGCAGTAAAATACGCATCTGCATTCTATGGTCCGTTCCGGGATGCGGCAGGCAGTGCGCCTGCGTTCGGAGACAGGAAAAGCTATCAGATGGATTACCATAACCGCAGAGAGGGTATGAAGGAGGCTCTTCTGGATATTCAGGAGGGAGCCGATATTATCATGGTGAAACCGGCCATGTCCTATCTGGATATGGTGCGTGAGATCAAGGATGCCACCAGCGTGCCCATGGCGGCATACAGCGTCAGCGGTGAATATGCCATGGTGAAGGCAGCGGCGGAGCTGGGCTATGTGGACGAGGCAGCGATCCTGTGCGAGATGGCAGCCGGTGCTTATCGGGCAGGTGTGGATATTTATATGACCTATTATGCAAAGGAGCTTGCATATTTCATGGATGAAGGGAGGATCGGCTGATGGGAAGATCAGAGGAATTATTTAAAGAGGCGGTGACCCTGATTCCGGGAGGCGTGAACTCTCCGGTGAGGGCATTTCAGTCAGTAGGAATGACGCCCCGGTTTATCGATTCTGCCAGAGGGGCTTATCTGACGGATGCGGACGGGAAGCGTTATCTGGATTACATCGGGTCATGGGGGCCCATGATCCTGGGACATGCCAATTCTATGGTGCTGGAAAAGGTGGCTGAAGCATGTCAGAAGGGCTTGAGCTTTGGTGCTGCCACAGAGGCTGAGGTGGATATGGCACGTCTGATCTGCAGCATGGTTCCGTCTGTAGAGATGGTGCGCATGGTGAATTCCGGTACGGAGGCGGTCATGAGCGCAGTCCGGGCGGCAAGGGGCTATACAGGCAGAAATAAGATCGTAAAGTTTGAGGGCTGCTACCATGGGCACAGCGACGCCATGCTGGTGAAAGCCGGATCCGGTGTGATGACAGCCGGAGTACCGGACAGTGCCGGGGTTCCGGAGGGCTGTACCCAGGATACTCTGTCAGCGGTATATAACGATATTTCCGGTGTGGAAGCATTGTTCGATGCATGCGGTCCGCAGATCGCAGCAGTGATCGTTGAACCGGTGGGAGCCAATATGGGAGTGGTTCCGCCAAAGGAGGGGTTCCTTGAGAAGCTTCGGGAGCTGTGTACGGCAAACGGCACTGTGCTGATCTTCGATGAGGTGATCACCGGTTTCCGGCTGGGACGTGCAGGCGCACAGGAATATTTTGGCATACAGGCGGATCTGACCACTTATGGCAAGATCATAGGAGGCGGCATGCCGGTAGGCGCCTACGGCGGCAGAAGAGAGATCATGGAGGTGGTGTCTCCGGTGGGGAATGTCTATCAGGCAGGAACTCTGAGCGGCAATCCGGTGGCAATGGCAGCAGGACTGGCGCAGCTTACTTATCTGAACGGGCATCCGGAAGTGTATGAGAAGCTTGCGCAGATGGGAGAGATCTTATACGGAGGCATGAGGAGACTGTGTGAAGAACTGGAGCTTCCCTGTCAGGTGAATTATACGGGCTCTCTTGGCTGCATGTTCTTTACTCCGGACCCGGTGACGGATTATACCAGTGCGAAGAGATCCGACACAAAAGCATTCACCGGATATTTCCGTCATATGCTGGAGAACGGCATCTGCGTGGCGCCGTCCCAGTTTGAGGCAATGTTCCTGTCCGCAGCACATACGGAGGAGGATATTCAGTATACACTGGAGACCATGAGAAGATATTTTGTAAAATAACCAAAAACCCTTAACAAAATCATAAAAATATGGTACTATTTTTATAGCTATGAGCAGTGCATGAGCTGCACTGCAGAATCAGAAATGATCTGGAAATGCCGGACGAGAGGAGCAGCCATACATGGAACAGAAAAAATATGTGGCTTATGTGGGTACCTACACCCACGGCAGCAGTAAGGGCATTTATATCTATGACCTGGACGTGGAGAACGGACAGGCGGTAGAGCGGAAGGTGATTCCCATCAACAATCCTTCCTATATTAAGAAATCACACAACGGAAAGTATCTCTATTCCATCTCGGATGAGGGAGTCCAGTCCTTCCGGATTCTTCCGGACGGAGATCTGGAGCCTATGAACAGTGCATCCATCTGCGGTATGCGGGGCTGCTATCTTTCCACAGACCGGGATGATAAGTATCTCTTTGTGGGCGGCTGGCATGACGGCAAGGTGACGATCATGCGTCTGAATGAGGACGGCACCATTGGAGAGATGACGGATGAGATCTTCCACAAGGGGCTTGGCAGTGTGGCAGAGCGGAATTTCCGCCCCCATGTGAACTGTGTGAATATTACGCCGGATCAGAAGTACCTGTGTGCAGTGGATCTGGGCGTGGATCAGGTGAAGATCTATAAGTTCAATTATGAGACCGGCAAGATCAAGCTGGTGGATATGCTCCGCTGTGAGCTGGAGAGTGCACCGCGGATCATCAAGTTCAGCCCGGATGGCAGATTTGCCTATCTGATCTGTGAGCTGAAGAATTATATCAGTGTATATTCCTATAAGGATGGTCCGAGAGGACCGATATTTGAACTGGTACAGACCATTTCTACGCTGAACAATTACCATTCCAAGGGAAGCGCCGCATGTGTGCTGCGTTTTTCCAGAGACTGGAAATACGTGTTGTGCTCCAATGCAGGGGACAACAGTATGGGAATTTTCAGTATAGACAACGAGACAGGAATGCTCGAGAAGATATGCATCCTTCCGGTCAGCGGAGATTATCCGAAAGCAGGAGATTTCTTCCCGGACAACCGTCATATTATGTCGCTGAACCATGAGTCCAATACCATGACAATCTTTCGGATCAATTTTGAGAAGAAGTATTTCAGTATGTGGGGCAAGCCGCTGAAGGTAGAGACCCCGAACTGCATCCTTGTGTCAGAGGTGCAGGAGAACTAACAGAAAGTAAAGCTGCAGAAGCGGCATTTACAATTATATACAAGAAAAGGAGAATGATAATATGAATTTTATCGTTGAAACATCTGCTCGTCACGTACATGTTACCCAGGAGGATCTGGAGGTTTTATTCGGAGCAGGCTATCAGCTCACCAAGAAGAAGGATCTTTCCCAGCCGGGACAGTATGCCTCCAATGAGAAAGTAAAAGTAGTAGGACCGAAGAGTGAGATGAGCGCATCCATCTTAGGACCGGTTCGTCCGGCAAGCCAGGTGGAGATCTCCCTGACGGACGCACGCAGTCTTGGTCTTACCGCTCCGGTTCGTGAGTCCGGAGATATCGCAGGAAGCGGCGCATGCAAGCTGGTTGGACCCTGCGGTGAAGTAGAGCTGAAGGAGGGTGTGATCGCAGCAAAGCGTCATATCCATGCAACTCCGGAAGATGCTGAAAAGCTCGGCGTTCAGGATAAGGATGTGGTATCTGTTAAGATCGATACGGACGGCAGAAGCCTTGTGTTTGGTGACGTGGTTGTACGTGTAAGCCCGAAATTCGCTCTGGCTATGCACATCGATACTGATGAGTCCAATGCGGCAGGATGCGGAAGAGAAGTATACGGTGAGATCGTAAAATAGGATCGAAAGGCAATGAGCAGTGCAAAGACCCAGGTCATGACAGCGCTGCCAGCTATAAAAAAATTAGGAGAATACATAAACATGAAGATTTTAGTTATTAACTGCGGAAGCTCCTCCCTGAAATATCAGCTGATCGATATGGATGATGAGAGCGTAGTAGCAAAGGGACTTTGTGAGAGAATCGGTATTGAAGGTTCCAAGCTGACACATCAGCCGGCAGGCAAGGACAAGTTTGTGATCGAGCAGCCAATGCCGGATCACAAGGTAGCAATCGGTCTGGTTCTGGATGCACTGCAGGATGCAGAGCATGGTGTTGTTAAGAGCACGGATGAGATCGCTGCAGTTGGTCATCGTGTACTGCACGGAGGAACCACCTACTGCGAGTCTATCGTGGTAAATGAGGATGTGAAGAAGGTCATCAGAGAGTGCTTTGACTTAGGACCGCTGCACAATCCGGCGAACCTGATGGGTATTGAGGCATGTGAGGCAGTTATGCCGGGCAAGGCGAATGTAGCTGTATGGGATACCGCTTTTGGTATGGCTATGCCGGAGAAAGCATATCTTTACGCAATTCCTCATGAGTACTATGAGAAGTACAGCATCCGCAGATACGGCTTCCACGGAACCAGCCATATGTTCGTGTCCGGAGAGGCAATTAAATTCGCCGGTCTGGATCCGGAGAATGCAAAGGTGATCGTATGTCATCTGGGCAACGGTGCAAGTATTTCTGCTTCCATCGGCGGCAAGTGCGTGGATACCAGTATGGGACTTACCCCTCTGGAAGGTCTGATCATGGGAACCAGAAGCGGTGACATTGATCCGGCTGTCTGCCAGTTCATCTGCAACAAAGAGGGTATCGATATCAACGAGATGCTGAATATCCTGAATAAGAAATCTGGTGTACTGGGCATGAGCGGCGGCGTATCCAGCGACTTCCGTGACATTGAAAGTGCAAAGGAAGAAGGCAATCATCTGGCAGAGGTAGCTCTGGATGCATTTATCTATCGTGTGGCTAAATACATCGGCGCTTACACCGCAGCTATGAACGGTGTTGACGCGATCGCATTTACCGCAGGTGTTGGTGAGAATGACAAGAAGAGCAGAAAAGCAATCTGCGAATATCTGGGATACCTGGGCGTGAAGATCGATGATGAAGCAAATGATGTCCGCGGCGAGAGAAGAATGATCTCCGCAGCAGACTCCAAGGTAAAGGTAATGCTTCTTCCGACTAACGAGGAGCTTGCAATTGCAAGAGAGACTCTGAGACTGACCAAATAGTCCATATATATGAGTATTATGAGCAGCAGGTTCTTAGGAACCTGCTGTTTTTGAAGACGTGCCGCTTTTTTTGTAAAAATCCCTTGACCTTATACTTACTATATCCCCTATACTCAGCTTACAGGAAAGCAAGGAGGAAGAGACATTGAACATTCATGAGCTGGAAAAGAGGACCGGCGTCACAAAACAGAACATCCGTTTCTATGAGAAGAAGGAGCTTCTTCATCCATCGAGAAATTCCGGGAACAATTACCGGGAATATACAGAAGAGGACGTGCAGATGCTCCAGATCATCAAGATCCTGCGGAAGCTGGATATCTCTATTGAAGATATTCGGACCGTCCTGGATGGTCAGGTGCCGCTTGAGCGGGTGATGAAAAAGCAGCTGGAAACCATGCAGGAGAAGCAAAAGGAGCTGGATGCGGGCATCCGTATCTGCCAGAGCCTGCTTCACACGGAGCTGGAGGAGCTGGACCCGGATCAGGTGCTTCAGAAAATGGATGAGCTGGAAAGGAAGGGAGGCAGATTTATGGAAATTATCAATGATTACAAAAAAGTGGCAAGGGCGGAGCATCAGAAGGAGTTTTCCTTTATGCCGGATACCATGGTCCAGAATAAGAGGGAGTTCACGGAAGCATTGCTGCAGTATGCCGAAGAGAACAACCTGAATCTGGTCATTACCAAGGAAAGCATGTACCCGGTATTTGAGATTGACGGGGTAGAATACACTGCCTGGAGGGAGTTTCGGAAGACCCGTTTCCCGGCGGCAGTCATCCATTGTACCATGACTCATCCGGAGGAAGCAGATGCAAAGACCAGGGATGTACCAAAGGGACGGAAAATGTGGATGAGATTTTTTAACCGTTATATGGCGGTCATATTTGTCACCCTGTTTCTGCTGCTTACAGAGCGTCCTCTGTGGCTGGCGGCAGTGGTGGCAGTTGGGACGGGACCGATCATCTACTGGACCTGCCGGGGCAGATGATCCGAGGAATTTATCCGGAGATTTTGTGTATAAGTTTTATGAAAAATTGCTTGACATCACCAGATATGGTATGTATAATATAACAAGTGTGAACAAGCTGGAATGGTTATAACTCCGGCAATGACGAATGAAAGAGAAAAACATAGAGGAGGTGTAACCTATGTCTATTTGTCCAAAGAATAAATCTTCTAAGGGAAGAAGAGATAAGAGAAGAGCAAACTGGAAGATGAGTGCTCCGAACTTGGTAAAATGCAGCAAATGCGGCGCTCTTATGATGCCTCATAGAGTATGCAAGGCTTGCGGTTCTTACAACAAGAAGGAAATCATTGCAGTTGATTAATTCAAATATCTGAATGAATAAAACCCCGTATCGGATTCGATACGGGGTTTTTTATGTGGATCATACGGTTTCGGATCCCGCTGCCGGATACGGTCAGGAGTCCGGCAGCAGGAAAATCAGGAATGTCCCGCAGTCCGGTATTCGGACGGAGTAGCGCCGTAGTAGCGTTTGAACAGCCGGCTGAAATAAAGCTGATCCTCGAAGCCGACGGAAATCGCCACCTCCTTGATATAGCTGTTCTTATCCTTTAAAAGCTCTCCTGCCTTGGTCATGCGCAGGTTGTTGATATAAGAATTGATGCTGATGCTTGTCTCTTCCTTGAAGATACGGCACAGGTAGCCGGAGCTTAATCCCACATGCTCTGCCACGGATGCAAGGCTGATCTTCCGGTTGTAGTTATTCTGGATATATGCGATCGCCTGTGTGATCTCCGGGCTGTACTGGGTGTGCCCGGTACTCCTGCTCTCGGATGAAGGGAAGATTGCTTTCAGCGCATCCTGCATGTTTTTCAGCAGCTCTTCCTGACTGAGGGCATTCCGGATCAGTTCTGCACTGTCGGCAAGCTGATCATGGACCTGGCTGCTGATGCCGGGTATCTGGTATTCCAGTTCCCAGAGAAAACGGATGCAGTACTGAATGAGCCGGGAGGGCATCACATGCTGATCACTGCAGGCATCCAGAAGCTGTCTGATCCGGTCATCCGCATAGGAAGGCTGTTCCTTGGCAGGCATGGACAAAAGTTCTGCTGCCAGATCCTTATAAGAAAGATCCGGAATCTGTGAAGTAACTGTCAGATCCCGCGCGTTCATCCTTCCCATCTGCCCGTAGAAGGTCAGCTCCAGCAGGTCCTGGAAATGGTGGTAAGTCGAGCGGGCTTCCAGAAGATCCGGGATATCATTCTGGTAGATGATCGTCGGTGACAGGGACATATAATATTCAAAAAGCTGAGATATCCGGGCTGCAAGTCCCTGAAGGGTCGTCTGATGCTTTGCAAACTGTTCCTCCGGAATGACCAGCAGCGTATTGCTGGTACTGAAAAAGATGATCCTCCGGTGGTCGATCTGCTCCAGTGCGTTTTTCAGAGTGCTCCGGATCAGATCCATGGATGGCAGATTTTCCAGATTCTGGGCATACCAGTCAAAGGAAATCTGACAGAGCGCGAGAGGTCCCGATTCATCCGGCGAAAGTCCTGTAATATGAGCCAGTGCTTTTAGATCATAGTTTTTGTGAGTGAAAAATTCCCTCCATGCAGCGTGCTGTTCCTGATGAAGCAGCGACTGATCGGTAGTAATGGTACTTTTTCTGTCGGCAGAAGCCTTTTCGTCCAGCTTTTCCCGGATCTTTACAAGCTGTGAGGACAGCTCCTCAGGGCTGATGCTTACCTTCAGAATATAGTCGGATGCTCCCAGCACCAGTGCAGTTCTTACATAATTAAAATCTTCATAATTACTGATGACAAGAAATTCACATTTCATACCCTGTTCCTGAACGGTTCGGATCAGCTCCAGACCATCCATGATCGGCATCTTCAGGTCGCAGATGATAAGATCCGGAGAGAATCTGCCTGCCATTTCCAGCGCTTCCTCACCGTTGGAAGCGGTGGCGCAGATATGAAAACCGAGCTCGCCCCAGTCGATCATAGACCGGAGAGCGATCTTTACAATTGGTTCGTCATCAACAATCAGTACCTGATACATAAAAGCCTCCTAAATAGATGTTGCATAATGAGTTGGGTCCTGTTCGGAAAAAGAGGAGATAGCCGGAATCAGGATCCGGCAGCAGGTTCCTCTGCCCGGGCTGCTGGTAATCGTAAGCCCGTAATCATCGGAAAAATACAGATGAATGCGGTCGTTGACATTGCGGCTTCCGATTCCGCCGAGTCCCTTGGGAACGGCTGCCCGGTCATTCATGTCAAAGCCCTTTCCTTCATCCCGTACTTCCAGAAGAATATCCTTGTCCGTAAAATGACAGCTGATATAGATCTCCATAATCGTTCCGTCATTGTAGGAGCCGTGGAGCACGGAGTTTTCCGCAAGGGGCTGCAGGATAAGCTTGGGGACTAGAAAGGAAGAAATCTCTTCCGGAATATCATAGTTTACATGAAAGCTTCCTGCATAGCGGATCGCCTGGATGGAAAAGTAATGCTTCAGATTGGCGATCTCCTCCTGAATGGTGATGAACTCCTGATCATTGATCAGGGTGTTCTTCAGAAGCTCACTTAAAGAGCGGATACCCTCGGCAACCACCTTGTCCTGGTTCATCTGGGCGACCAGACGCAGGGTGTTTAATGTATTGAACAGAAAGTGCGGATTGATCTGGTACTGCAGGATCTTAAGCTCCAGCTCCCGTTTTCTGGCCTCGCTTTTCTGCCGCTGCTCTAACAGAAGCTGTATCTCTGTCACCATGCCGTCGATATTATCCGATAAAAATGACAGCTCGTCAAAGGCATGATCCTGGATCCGGGCATCCAGATTGCCGTCGGAGATATCCCGGCAGGTCCGGATCATGTGCTGGATCGGATGTGAGATACTCAGATAGGTATAGATCGTCATGGTCAGTGCGGCGAGGATCATCAGGATCCCCATGACCAGAAGCTGTCCGGTCAGTTCTGTACTGCCGTACAGAGAGTAGGCGTATACATACATGAACAGAAGGGGGAGCACCGTAGATATCAGATAAGAGATGATCAGGCGGTTGCGGATCTTCAGATTCCGAAGACCGATCAGGGCAAATTCCGATAATATATGAAAGTCTCTGTTTTCTGGAGTCATATGGATTCCTTTCATAAGAAGTGAATAAGTATCTTGTCCATTATAAGGGTTTTTTGTTCAATATGTATATTTTAACGTAGAATGAGAAAATAATCCATAGTTAAAATAAAAATATCCATATATGTAAAATTTATAAAAAATTATTGTTTTTTATAGATATTTAAGAATCGAAGATAGTCCATAGGGAGGATAAGATAATAACTATACATCATGAGCGGGATTTTGTAAAATGAAATCATCAAAAATAAGTCCTAGAAAGAAGGAGGAAAAGTAGATATGATGAAATATTTACAGAAACTTGGAAAAGCTCTGATGCTTCCGGTTGCATGTCTTCCGGTATGCGGTATCCTTATGGGTATCGGTTATGCGCTGTCTCCAAATGTAATGCAGGGTGGCGAGATTTCAGGAGTACTTGAGATCATCGGTTTCTTCCTGGTAAAAGCGGGCGGTGCGTTGATTGACAACATGTCCTGGCTGTTCGCAATCGGTGTGGCAGTTGGTATGGCAGATGATCACGATGGTACTTCCGGACTGGCAGGTCTGGTATCCTGGCTGATGATCACCACTCTTCTGTCCAGCGGAGCAGTATCCGTTATGATGGGTGCAGAAGCACCGGCGGCGTTTGGTAAGATCCAGAACCAGTTCATCGGTATTCTTGCCGGTGTGATCGGTTCTACCTGCTACAACAAATTCAAAAACACAAAGCTTCCGGATGCGCTTGCATTCTTCTCCGGAAAGCGCAGCGTAGCTATCGTAACCGCAGTATTCTCTATCGTAGTATCTGCAGTGCTGTTCTTCGTATGGCCGATCATTTACGGAGGACTGGTAGCATTAGGTGAGAGCATCGTTGGTCTTGGAGCAGTTGGTGTTGGTATCTATACCTTCCTGAACCGTCTCCTGATCCCGTTTGGTCTGCATCACGCACTGAACTCTGTATTCTGGTTCGACGCAGCAGGTATCAATGACCTTGGTAACTTCTGGGCAGGCGAGATGTTAAATGGTGCAGGCGGAGCAGCTGGTATGTACATGTCCGGTTTCTTCCCGTCCATGATGTTCGGTATTCCGGCAGCAGCACTGGCAATCGTTCACTGTGCAAAGCCTGAGAAGAGAAAAGTAGCAGTTGGTCTTGTTGGTGCAGCAGCACTCTGTGCATTCATCTGCGGTGTTACCGAGCCGTTCGAGTTTGCATTCATGTTCCTTGCTCCGGTACTGTACGTAATCTACTCTGTACTGTACGGCGTTATCGCAGCAATCACTGTAAGCCTTGGCTTCAGCGCAGGTTTCTCCTTCTCCGCAGGACTTACTGACCTTGTGTTCAGTGCAGCTCTTCCGGCAGCAGCGAAGACCTGGCTCATCCTTCCGCTTGGCGCAGGAGCAGCAATTGTATTCTATCTGATCTTCCGTATTGCGATCACCAAATTCGATCTGAAGACTCCGGGTCGTGAGGATGATGATGAAGACGAGATGAAGATCGAGCTGGCAAACAATGACTATACCGCAATGGCAGCGATCATTCTGGAAGGTCTTGGCGGAAAAGAAAACGTCACAAGCGTTGACAACTGCATTACCAGACTTCGTCTTGAGATCAAGGATTATACTGCAGTAAACGAGAAGAAGATCAAATCTGCAGGCATCAGCGGAGTCATCCGTCCGAGCAAGACTGCTGTACAGGTTATTGTTGGACCTCAGGTACAGCATGTGGCAGATGAATTTAAGAAATTAATGTAATTTAGCCAATCCACTATCCAAAACATACATACAAAGAGGGCTCCGGTTTTCCGGAGTCTTCTTTGTATGTGTGGGAGATCCCTGCTTTCATTGACATACATGGTCAGATTTGCTATGATAAACAATAGAGAACTTTGCGAGACAAGAGGATAGGGAGTGCAAAGGATGAAATATGCATATCGTCTTGGAAAAGCCCTGATGCTTCCGGTGGCATGTCTTCCGGCAGCAGGGCTTTTGATGGGACTTGGGTTTTGGATCGATCCGTCTGGTCACGGGAGCAACAGTATCCCTGCACAGATGATGGTGCAGGCAGGCTCTGCACTGATCGGGCATATGAGTCTTTTATTTGCGGTCGGAGTTGCCACCGGGCTTGCGGATGAGCAGGACGGTTCAGCAGCACTGGCAAGTATTGTAAGCTGGCTGGTCATTCAGGGACTGTTGGCGCCGGACAGCATCCGGGTGCTGTCGTTCGGTTATCTGGATGTAGAGCATTTTGAACACATTGATAATCAGTTTGTAGGGATCCTGTGTGGACTTGCAGGAGCCAGATGCAGCAATAAGTACCGTTATATTCGTCTTCCGGGACCGTGGGCGGCATTTGAGGGGCGCAGATTTGTGTCCTTTGCAGCTGCCGCGGAGGCGCTGCTGATCGCGCTGGGTCTGTTTTTTGTATGGCCCTATTTTTATTCGGCATGTGTGTATCTCGGCAATTCCCTTGTGGGGACGGGAGCGGTAGGGGCAGGGATTTATGCGTTCCTGAACCGGATGCTGATACCCACAGGAGTTCATCATGCGCTGAATTCGGTATTCTGGTTCGATCTGGCAGGAATCTCGGATTTGAATCATTTCTGGAACGGGACAGGTGTATATGGTCAGACCGGACAGTATATGACCGGATTTTTCCCGGTGATGATCTTCGGCATGCCGGGGGCGGCGCTTGCCATGTACCGCACCGCGCTTCCGGGCAAAAAGAAGATGGCGGGAGGACTGCTTTTTTCTGCGGCAGTCTGTTCCGTTATGACAGGCGTGACGGAGCTTATGGAATTTTCCTTTATGTTTCTTGCGCCGGGGCTTTTCTTTATCCATGCATTTCTGACAGGAGTATCTGCCTTTGTCTGTGCCGTACTGCCGTTTCGCATGGGCTTTAATTTCAGTGCAGGACTTCTGGATTATCTGCTGGCGGTCAATTCGCCCATGGCGGAGAATCCGTGGCTGCTTCTTCCGGTGGGGCTTGCCTTCGGGGCGCTGTATTACGCAGTATTTAAGTTCTGTATTCTGAAATTTGATCTGAAGACTCCGGGAAGGGAACCGGAGGAATCATAATTTTCCATAAAATAAGGAAGATTATGAATAGACGGAAAGCAATCGCACTGATATGCTGATAATATAGACAGGAGGGAAAGGAAATGTTTAATTTTTTTAAAAAGAAGGAAGTTCAGGAAGCGTATGAGATGAAAGCCTGCGCAGACGGAAAGGTGATCCCGATGACAGAGGCGAAGGATCCGGTATTTTCATCCTGCGCTCTTGGCAACGGAGTTGTGATTTGTCCGACAGGGAATGTGGTTGTAGCTCCGGCTGACGGTAAGGTTACCGTAACCATGGAAGGCAGCAACCATGCGGTAGGTCTGGAGTTAAAGGGCGGCATCGAGATCCTGATCCACATCGGCGTGGATACGGTGAACCTGAAGGGAGAGGGCTTTGAGTCCTTCGTGAAGGTTGATCAGGAGGTAAAGGCAGGACAGGAGCTGATCCGTTTTGATCGTGAAGGTATGGAAGCAAAGGGATACTGCATGGAGGTTATGCAGATCGTTATGGATGGCGAGACTGCTTCTAAGCTGGAGTATACGACCGGAGCTGAGGCCAAGGCAGGAGAGACTGTGGTAGCCCGCTGGTAGGCATGAAAGACAAAAGGGGACAGAATCACAATTCTGTCTCTTTTTTTCTTTGTAAAGTATTGACTTCGAGAATGTGTTTTCGTATTATGATATAGACAACAAGGAGGAAAAAGGATGCAGGAACTGATAAGAGTCGCAGTAGATGCCATGGGCGGAGACCATGCACCGCTGGAAATTGTAAAAGGAGCCGTTGAGGCGGTAAACAGTCGGGAAGATATTCAGGTGTTTCTGGTTGGACAGGAGAAAGCGGTAGAGGCGGAGCTTAAAAAGTATCAGTATGACTCTTCCAGGATACAGGTGGTGAATGCCACAGAGATGATCGAGATGGCAGAACCTCCGGTTCAGGCGATCCGTACGAAGAAGGATTCATCCATTGTAGTTGCCATGAAGATGGTGAAGAATGGAGAGGCTGACGCGTTCGTGGGTGCAGGCAGCACAGGCGCGGTTCTGGTAGGCGGTCAGCTTATCGTAGGACGGATCAAGGGAGTGGAGAGACCTCCTCTTGCACCGCTTTTACCCACCGAAAAAGGGGCTTCTCTGCTGATCGACTGCGGAGCCAATGTGGATGCCAGACCTTCTCATCTGGTACAGTTTGCCAGAATGGGCTCGATTTACATGGAGAACGTTATGGGCGTATCCAGCCCCAGAGTTGCCATTGTGAATATCGGCGCTGAAGAAGAGAAGGGCAATGCACTGGTCAAAGAGACATTTCCGCTGTTGAAGGAATGCAAGGATATTAATTTTATCGGAAGCATTGAAGCACGCGATATCCCGTCCGGGTATGCAGATGTGATCGTCTGCGAAGCTTTTGCGGGAAATATTATTCTGAAGCTGTATGAGGGAGTCGGCGGTACGCTGATCTCCATGGTAAAGAAGGGCATGATGAGCAGTCTGCGCAGCAAGATCGGAGCGCTTCTGGTGAAGCCGGCTCTGAAGCAGACACTGAAGCGTTTTGATACGGCACAGTATGGAGGCGCTCCTCTTCTGGGATTGAAAGGGCTGGTCGTTAAGACTCATGGCAGCTCCAAAGCGGCAGAGATCCGCAATTCCATCATCCAGTGCGCCACTTTTACACAGCAGCAGATGAATGAGAAAATCAAAGCCGGAATTCAGGCAGAAGAAAATCAGGAAGGAATTGAAAATCATGGAATTTGAAAAATTACAGGAAATCATTGCAGAAGTATTGAATGTGGATGCAGAGGAGATTACGATGGAAACCACATTTGTGGATGATCTGGGAGCAGATTCCCTGGATGTATTTCAGATTATTATGGGCATCGAAGAGGAATTTGATATTGAGATCGCGAATGAGGATGCGGAGAAGATCGTATCAGTCGGGGATGCTGTTGAGCAGATTAAAAATGCATTAAACTGAGAAAAATAAAAGCCCCTTTTCAGAAGGGGCTTTTTTGTATAACAGGAGAAGATTATGGAAGAAAAAGCTCTTTTCAGAGAATTGGAAGAGAAGACAGGCTACAGATTCAGGAATCAGGAGCTGCTCTGGCAGGCAATGACCCACAGCTCTTATGCCAATGAGCATCATCTGGGGAGACTGAAGTGCAATGAGCGTCTGGAATTTCTGGGAGATGCGGTACTGGAGCTGACCACCAGTGAATTTTTGTATGAGAAGTATCCGGATATGCCTGAGGGAGACGCCACGAAGACTCGTGCAAGCATCGTCTGTGAGCAG
Source organism: Clostridiales bacterium (assembly GCA_018376135.1). Taxonomy (GTDB): domain Bacteria; phylum Bacillota; class Clostridia; order Lachnospirales; family Lachnospiraceae; genus Hominiventricola. The sequence goes on from JAHABX010000002.1 coordinate 68,581, forward strand.
AGTCTGGACTTTTGTGCCAGAGCCATATCTCTGGAGAAATATATCAGGCTTGGCAGAGGAGAGGAGGTAAGCGGAGGAAGAGAGCGTCCATCCATCGTGTCGGATGCCTGTGAGGCACTGATCGGTGCGATCTATCTGGATGGTGGTTTTACTAATGCGAAAGATTTTATATTAAGATTTATTCTGAACGACCTGGAGCATAAGAAACTCTTTTTTGATAGTAAGACCATTTTACAGGAGCGGATTCAGGCGCACCATGAGGAAAAGCTGCATTATGAACTGGTCAGAGAGGAAGGTCCGGATCATCAGAAGCTCTTTATCGTACAGGCCATGCTGGGTGACAGAGTCATCGGTGAGGGCAGCGGACGCACGAAGAAGGCGGCAGAGCAGGCAGCGGCATATCATGCGCTGACGGAAAAACATAAATAGAACAGGATAATTTGCATGTATTTAAAAAGTATAGAGGTGCAGGGATTCAAGTCCTTTGCCAACAAGATTGTATTTGATTTTCACAACGGAATCACAGGCATTGTGGGACCGAACGGATCGGGAAAAAGCAACGTGGCGGATGCCGTGCGCTGGGTGCTGGGTGAGCAGAGGGTGAAGCAGCTCCGCGGCGGAAGTATGCAGGATGTTATTTTTTCCGGTACAGAGAACCGAAAGGCACTGAGCTATGCCTATGTGGCGATCACTCTTGACAACGGAGACCATCAGCTTCCGGTGGCATATGAGGAAGTTACAGTCGCAAGAAGGTTATATCGTTCGGGGGAGAGTGAATATCTATTAAACGGGACGTCCTGCCGTCTGAAGGATGTGCAGGAGCTGTTCTATGACACCGGTATCGGTAAGGAGGGCTACTCCATCATCGGACAGGGACAGATCGACCGAATCCTGAGTACCAGACCGGAGGAGGCAAGAGAGCTCTTCGATGAGGCCACCGGAATCGTGAAGTTCAAGAAACGGAAAAAGGTCGCAGAGAAGAAGCTGGAGGATGAAAAGCAGAATCTTCTCCGGGTGAATGACATTCTGACAGAGCTGGAGAAGCAGCTGGGACCGCTGGAGCGTCAGGCGGAGAAGGCAAAGGAGTATCTGAAGAAGCGGGAGACGCTCAGGGAGTACGAGATCCATATTTTCCTCATGGAGATGGAGCATATCCGGCAGCAGCTTGAGAAGCTGGAGGAAGCACAGCGGATCACGGAAGGGGATATGAAGGAGACCACGGCGGTCTTTGAGAATACCAAGCTGGAATATGAACGGATCGAGAAGGAGCTGGAGGCGATCGAGCAGCAGATCGACGGGGCAAAAGAGGAGGCATCCTCCGCACGTCTGAAGAAGCAGCAGATGAAGGGCCAGATCGCAGTTCTGAAGGAGCAGGTGCGGTCTGCAGCCGCAAGCAGCAGGCACTATCAGGAACGGATAGAAAGCATCCGAAGAGAAGAAGAGCAGAGGACAGAGGAAAAGAAGAAGGTTCTCGCTGAGAAGGAGGATCTGGATACTCAGCTTGCCCAGGCAGAAAAGGTACAGGGTAAGGCAGAGGAAGAGCTTTTGGATATCCAGCAGCATATAAAGGACAGTCAGACCAATATAGAGAACAGTAAGAATGAGATCATCACTCTTTTGAACCAGCGTTCTTCCATTAAAGGTAAGATACAGCGCTACGACGCCATGATGGAGCAGATACAGATCCGTAAGGCGGAGGTGAATCAGAAGCTGATCCAGATGAAGAGCGCGGAGCTTGGACAGGATGAGCTTTTGAAGCAGCAGGAGCAGGAGCTTTCAGAGATTCAAAAGGAGCTGCGGGAGAAGCTTGAGGAACGGTCAGAGGTGGAGAAAAGAGTTGCCAGTCTTCAGCAGCAGATCACCATCTGCCGGAAGCGTCTGGAGGACGGACAGTCTGCTTATCACAGAGAGGCATCCCGTCTGGAATCTTTGCAGAATCTGGCGGAGCGTTATGATGGTTACGGCGGCAGCATCCGAAGGGTTATGGAACAGAAGAGCCGGGTGTCCGGTATCTGCGGCGTGGTGGCAGATCTGATCCAGACAGAGAAGAAATATGAGACTGCTGTGGAGACGGCTCTTGGCGGAAGTATCCAGAATGTGGTGACTGAGGATGAAGAGACAGCCAAGAAGCTGATCCAGTTTCTGAAGCAGAACCGGTTCGGACGGGTGACCTTTCTCCCGTTAACGGCAGTCCGGAGCCCGCAGCAGTTCGGACAGCAGCAGGCATTGAAGGAAGAGGGCGTCATCGGGCTTGCACATACACTGGTGCAGACGGAGGAACGTTATAGAAATATTATGGCACAGCTTCTCGGAAGAACGCTGGTGGTGGATCATATCGATCATGCAGTGGCGATCCAGAAGAAATACAGATACAGTTTAAGGATCGTGACCCTGGAAGGTGAATCCATGAATCCGGGCGGTTCCATGACCGGCGGTTCTTTTAAGAACAGCAGCAGTCTTTTGAGCAGAAACAGGGAAATTGATGAACTGAAGCTGAAGGTCGGGCATCTGAAGCAGGATCTGGAGAGTGTCCAGAAGAAGCTGATCGAGATCCAGAATGAGAGAAGCAGCTGTTATCTGAAGCTGGATCAGGGGGCTTCCGTGCTCCAGGAGATCCGCGTACGGGAGAATACTGCAAGGATGAGTGTGGAGCAGCTGGCAGATCAGAAGCGTGCCGCAGGAGAAGATCTGGAGCAGTTCCAGAAGGAGAGTCTTGAGCTTACCCGTCAGACCACGGAGATCCAGGAGATGAAGAAGACCAATCTTCAGGAGCTGAAGGATTCTGAGGCGATGGAGAAGGCACATACCTTTGCTGTGGAGACCTATCAGCAGCGGCTGGAGGAGGACAAAGCGAAGGAAACAGAGGCTTCCAGGACCTTGGAGGAGTATCATCTGGATACGGCGTCCATTCTGCAGAAAGCGGAATTTGCCGCCTCCAACCTGAAGCGTATCGAGGGAGAGCTTCACCGGATTCGGGAGGAGCAGCAGGAGCTTGAGAAGAATATGGGGCAGGCAGAGGAGGATTCCAGAAGCCGGGAAGAAGGGATCGACGCGTTGCAGTCCGAGATGGATGCGGTTGGGGAAGTGATCACCGGACTGGAGGAAAAGGTGCGTGTTCTTCAGCAGAGCAAAGAGGATCAGTCTGCATCCCATAAGGAATTTTTCGGCAGACGGGAGGAGCTGTCCACCCGTATGAACGAGCTGGACAAGGAGCTTTTCCGCCTGACTGGTCAGAAGGAAAAGCTGGATGAGAATTCCGAAAACCTGATGAACCATATGTGGGCAGAATATGAACTGACCTACAATGCGGCGGTTCCGCTCAGAAAAGAAGAATATACCAGTCTTCCGGAGCTGAAAAAGAGCTGTACGGCAGTGAAGGAAGAGATCCGGGGGCTTGGCAGCGTGAATGTCAATGCCATTGAGGATTATAAAGAGATATCAGAACGCTATACGTTTATGAACGGACAGAGAAATGACCTGATGGAGGCGGAGGATGCACTCCGGCAGGTGATCTCGGAACTGGACAGCGGTATGAAAAAGCAGTTCCGGGAACAGTTCGTGCTGATCCAGAAGGAGTTCGATAAGGCGTTCAAGGAGCTGTTCGGCGGCGGTAAGGGTACACTGGAGCTGATCGATGAGGAGGATGCACTGGAGACCGGCATCCGCATCATATCCCAGCCGCCGGGCAAGAAGCTGCAGAATATGATGCAGCTCTCCGGTGGAGAGAAGGCGCTGACGGCCATTGCTCTTTTGTTTGCGATACAGAACTTAAAGCCGTCTCCCTTCTGTCTGCTGGATGAGATCGAGGCGGCGCTGGACGACTCCAACGTAGTACGTTTTGCAAAATATTTACATAAACTGACCAAGTATACCCAGTTCATCGTGATCACCCACAGAAGGGGTACGATGAATGCGGCAGACAGACTGTATGGAATCACCATGCAGGAGAAGGGTGTATCCACCCTTGTATCCGTTAATCTGATCGAAAACGATCTGGACAAATAGGAGGTGCCAACTATGGCTGAGGAGAAGAAAGGATTTTTCAGGCGCCTGGCGGAGGGCTTATCCAAGACCAGGAACAATATCATGTCCGGCATGGATGCGATTTTCAGCGGATTCTCAGATATTGATGACGATTTTTATGATGAGATCGAGGAGATTCTTGTAATGGGAGATATCGGGATCAACGCCACAACCGCCATCATCAGCAATCTGAAAAAAAAGGTGAAGGAGCAGCATATCAAAAAGCCGGAAGAATGCAAGGAGCTTCTGATCAACAGTATCCGGGAACAGATGCAGGTAGGGGAAACTGCCTATGAGTTCGAGCATCGGACCTCGGTTGTACTGGTCATCGGTGTGAACGGAGTGGGAAAGACCACCTCTGTAGGAAAGCTGGCAGGCAAGCTGAAGGAACAGGGAAGACGAGTCGTACTGGCAGCGGCAGATACCTTCCGTGCGGCGGCAGGAGAGCAGCTTACAGAATGGGCGAACCGTGCGGGCGTGGAGATCATCGGAGGCGCAGAAGGGGCTGATCCGGCTTCTGTTGTCTATGACGCAGTCTGTGCGGCAAAGGCAAGAAAGGCGGACGTACTTCTGATCGATACGGCAGGAAGACTCCACAATAAGAAGAACCTGATGGAGGAGTTAAAGAAGATCAACCGCATCATCGAGCGGGAATACCCGGAGGCCTATCGGGAGACGCTGGTCGTACTGGACGGCACTACCGGACAGAATGCCCTGGAGCAGGCGAGACAGTTCGGAGAAGCGGCAGAGCTGACCGGCATCATCCTGACCAAGCTGGACGGAACTGCCAAAGGAGGCATCGCTGTTGCAATCCAGTCAGAGCTGAACGTGCCGGTGAAATATATCGGTGTGGGAGAACATATTGATGATTTACAGAAGTTTGACGCAGACACATTTGTAAATGCATTGTTCCTGATCGAGAAGGGCGAGGAGTAGAAAAACGCAGAGCATACATGATACAGCAAAGGAGATACGAAAAAGATGATGACTTTGGAAAAATTTGAAGAAGCCTGTGAGCTTGTCGGCAGAGTGACGACGGAGACAAGACTGATGCACAGCCAGTATCTGAGTGACCAGTGCCAAAACAGAGTATATCTGAAACCGGAGAACATGCAGAAGACAGGCGCATTTAAGATCCGCGGAGCTTATTATAAGATCAGTACACTTTCCGAGGAAGAACGGGCAAAGGGAATGATCACGGCATCGGCAGGCAACCATGCCCAGGGAGTGGCATTTGCGGCAAGAGAGTATGGCTGCAGGGCAGTGATCTGTATGCCGACCACGACTCCGCTGATCAAGGTAAACCGTACCAAATCCTACGGAGCCGAGGTGGTGCTTTACGGCAATGACTTTGACGAAGCATGCGCCCATGCCTATGAGCTGGCAAAGGAGCACGGATATACCTTTATCCATCCTTTTGATGATCTGGATGTGGCAACCGGACAGGGAACCATTTCCATGGAGATCTTCAAGGAGCTTCCGCTGGTGGATTATATTCTGGTCCCCATTGGAGGAGGCGGGCTTGCGGCAGGTGTGGCAACGCTGGCAAAGCAGCTGAATCCCAAGATCAAGGTCATTGGCGTGGAGCCGGTGGGAGCAAACTGCATGCAGCAGTCCCTGGAAAAGGGAGAGGTGATCTGTCTGGATCACAGTGATACCATCGCGGACGGTACGGCGGTACGTGAGCCGGGCAAGACAATCTTCCCGTATATCCGTAAAAATATCGATCAGATCATCGCAGTGCCGGATGATGAACTGATCGTGGCATTCCTTGATATGGTCGAGAACCACAAGATGATCGTGGAGAACTCGGGACTTTTGAGCGTAGCGGCACTGAAGCATCTGAATGTAAAGAACAAGAAGATCGTGTGTATTTTAAGCGGCGGCAATATGGATATCATCACCATGTCCTCGGTCGTTCAGCATGGTCTGATCCAGAGAGACCGTATCTTCTCTGTATCTGTTCTCCTGCCGGATAAGCCGGGTGCGCTGGTGAATGTGGCGTCTGTTATTGCGGAGCAGCAGGGCAATGTGATCCGTCTGGATCACAATCAGTTCGTCAGCACCAACCGGAATGCGGCTGTGGAGCTGAAGATCACGATGGAGGCATTCGGTACGGAGCATAAGGAGGCAATCATCAAAGCCCTGCAGGAATGCGGTTATAAGCCGAAGCTGATCCGGGCGAATATTTAGGAGGTACAGATGGAAAGCAGAATTGAAAATACGATCGTAAGACATGATAAGGGATATAACTGTGCGCAGTCTGTGGCATGTACCTATTGTGATCTGCTTGGATATGATGAGTCTCAGGTGTTCTGTATGACCGAAGGCTTCGGTCTGGGAATGGGCGGTATGGAAGGAACCTGCGGGGCTTTGGCAGGAGCAGTGGTCCTTGCGGGACTGAAGAACAGCAGCGGCGATCTGGATGCGCCGAAGACAAAGGGCAGGACTTATCAGCTTTCAAAAAGGATCGTCAGTGAGTTTCAGAAAAAATGCGGTTCGATCGTATGCAGAGAACTGAAGGGTGTGGAGACCGGAAAACCAAAGTATGCCTGTGCGGACTGTATCAGGGACGCGGCAGCAATTATAGAAAACGTACTGTTTGGAGAAGAAGATGAGTGAATATAAGGAAATAAAAGCGGCGCTTCTGGGAGCAGGCACGGTAGGCGGAGGCGTCTACAAGCTGCTGCAGAGAAGAAAGGCGGAGATGCCTTCCAAGATTCAGGCGGATCTGTCCATTACAAAGGTGCTGGTGAGAAATGCATCTAAAAAAAGAGAAGGGATTCCGGATGAGGTGCTGACCGATGACTGGAGCAGTATCGTCCATGATCCGGATATCAGTATCGTTATCGAATTAATGGGAGGGATCGAGCCTGCCCGTACTTATATACTGGAAGCGCTGGAGGCAGGAAAGCATGTGGTGACTGCCAATAAGGATCTGATGGCAGAGCACGGTAAGGAGCTGATGGATGCGGCAGAGCGGAATCACTGTGACCTGCAGTTTGAAGCGGCAGTGGCAGGAGGAATCCCTATCATCCGCCCGCTGAAGGAGTGTCTTGCGGGTAATGAGATCACGGAAGTGATGGGTATCGTCAATGGAACCACCAACTACATCCTGACCAAGATGACAAAGGACGGCATGGATTTTTCGGAGGCTTTGAAGAAGGCGCAGGAGCTGGGCTTTGCAGAAGCAGATCCCACGGCTGATATTGAGGGACTGGATGCAGGACGCAAGATGGCAATTCTTGCTTCCATTGCCTTCCATTCCCGTGTAACCTTTGGAGATGTGGATATCAAGGGTATCACAAACATTACAGCAAGGGATATCCAGTACGCGAAGGAGCTTGGCTGTACCCTGAAGCTTCTGGGTGTGGCAAGAAATCTGGATGGAGAGATCGAGGTGGGGGTATTCCCCATGCTTCTGCCTTCCGGTCATCCCCTTGCCAATGTGAATGATTCCTTTAATGCGGTGTTTGTTCATGGAGATGCGGTGGATGACGCCATGTTCCAGGGAAGAGGTGCCGGTGAGTTCCCCACAGCCAGTGCAGTGGTGGGCGATGTGATCGCCGTTGCCCGGAATATGCAGTACGGCTGCTGCGGCCGGATCGGATGCAGCTGTTATAAAAATCTTCCGCTGAAAGCATCCGGAGATGCGGAGCATAAGTTTTTCCTGCGCCTTCTGGTGGAAGACCGTCCGGGTATTCTGGCAGGTGTGGCAGGTGTACTGGGCAACAACAGCGTGAGTATCAATCAGGTGATCCAGAAGCCGGCAGTGGACGGTGTGGCAGAGCTGGTTGTGATCACGGATAAGGTGGTAAGCCGTCATCTGCATGATGCACTGGTAATTTTTGGTGAAATGTCCATGATCCGGAAGGTGGCATCCGTGATCCGCGTATACGCGTAGAGCTGTGGCAGCCATTTCCTGATTAGACGGGAAAGAAAACGGGTATTCTTTTAGTGTGTAGTTCAGAAAGGAGAATGCCAATGGAAATCAGGGAGATTACCGGAGACAATTTTCAGACTGAAGTGACGGGGGCAGATCAGCCGGTGCTGGTGGAATTTTACGCAGACTGGTGCAGTCCCTGTAAAGCACAGCTCCCGATTCTCATGGAAGCGGCAGAAGAAGCGTGCGACGTGAGATTCTGCAGGGTGAACATTGAGAAGGCACCTGAGCTTGCCGAAAAATATGGTATCAGCTCGGTCCCGACCATGCTTTTGATGAACGGAGAGAAGATCTTCCGGACCATTATCGGATTCCAGCCACTGGAAGCGATTCTGGAGTATCTGGAAATGTAAAAAGAACATGCAGAAACGCGCGATGCAGCCCTGTGGGAGAATTCTCCTCCGGGGCTGTGTTGGTGTGGACGGTCTGCGGGATGGGAGAAATGATGAAGCTTCAGAAGCTTTTGAGCCTGGTACGGCAGGCAGTGGAAAAATATCATATGATTGAAGCGGGAGACAGGATCGCGGTAGGTGTATCCGGAGGAAAGGACAGTCTGACTCTGCTGTATGCACTAAAGGAATTGTCCCGCTTTTATCCGAAGCCTTTTTCGGTCTGTGCGGTCAGTGTTGACCTGGGCTTTGAAAATACGGATTTTACAGAGATAGAGGCTTACTGTGAAGCCCTCGGAACAGAGTATTCGGTGGTACATACACAGATCGGTCAGATCGTTCTGAAAGAACGAAAGGAAAAGAATCCCTGTTCTCTGTGTGCCAAACTCAGAAAAGGTGCACTGGTGACGGAGGTACAGCGCCTGGGATGCAACAAGATCGCCTATGCCCATCACAAGGATGATTTTGTGGAGACCATGCTTTTGTCCCTGATCTTCCAGGGACAGTTTTATGCATTTCCTCCGGTCACCTGGTTTGAGGATACGAAGCTTTCCGTGCTCCGTCCCCTGATGCTGGTGGAGGAGGCGCAGGTGAAGGGCTTCTGCAGCAGGTATGAGATCCCGGTCATGAAAAGTCCCTGCCCGGTGGACGGGACCACCAGGCGGGCATATGCCAAGGAACTGCTGGCGCAGATACAAAGAGAGCATCCGGGGGCGAAGGAACGGATGTTCCATGCAATTACAGAAGGGAATATTTATGACTGGAAGGTGTAAAAAGGACGGCAGTGAAACAGAAGCTGCCGTCCTTTTTGCCCTTTACAGGAAGGCTTTCATCTTATCATAGATCTCCGGCGTACATGCCAGAACACTGGAGCCTTTCAGGTATGTGACTTCCCTGCCGTCCCAGTCTGTAAGCTTTCCGCCGGCTTCCTGAAGGATCAGTGCGCCTGCGGCATAATCCCAGGGATTCAGAGTGAGCTCCAGATAGGCATCTACTCTTCCGGCAGCCACATAGCACAGATCAAGAGCCGCAGATGCGCTTCTGCGGAAATCAGCGGTCGCTACAAAGATTTTCTGAAAGATCGGGAACAGCATATCAGCCCGTTCCTTCTGATAAGGGCTGGATCCGAAAGCAATGATACAGGTATCAAAGGCCTCCCGGTGGGAGACATGGATCGGTCTGCCGTTCAGGTATGCCCCCTGTCCGCGGACTGCGTGAAAGGTCTCGTCTGTGAAAGGATTGTAGACCACTCCGAAGACCATCTGTCCCTGCTCGTACAGTCCAAGAGATACCGCACTCATCTGATAATCGTGGATCAGATTGGTGGTTCCGTCGATGGGATCCAGGATCCAGTAAGAGCTGTCGGGATCCAGATTTTGATTCTCCTGCTCCTCTGACAGGAGAATGACATGGGGTGTGAGTCTGCCAAGCTCTTCTCTCATATACTCCTGAACTGCCACATCTACTTTCGTTACATAGTCGGCAGCGCCTTTCACGGTGACCGCATGTGCCAGCTCTTCATTGAAGATAATACTGCGGGCACTGTGAACCAGCTCCAGAATTTTATCATAGTTCATAGTATGCTTCCTCTTTTCTCAGATTGGTAAAATTAAAATGACAGGGGCATTATAACACAGGTAAAGAAAATGTACTATTCTTTTCCGGTAAAATCCTTGCGTGCAGGACGAGTTTTTCATATAATATTGGTAATTTCCAGGATATGAGGAGGGACAGAAAGTGAACATAAATACCAAAAAGCTGGAGGTTCAGTACAGCATCCTGCAGGGGGCATACTGGGCATCTTTCTGTGTGATCTACGGCTTCGCCACTGTGTTTCTGTTGTCTAAGGGATTTAACAGTGCACAGATCGGTGTCATGATCGCGGTCGGAAATGTACTGGGAGTGGTGATGCAGCCATATTTTGCATCAATTGCGGACGCGTCCGGAAAGCTGGATCTGCATCGGCTGACAGCGCTTCTGTCAGGGGTGCTGGCGGTGCTCCTTCTGCTGCTGTGTCTGGCGCCCAACTGGCTTGCGGCAACTGCCTTTTTGTTCGTCCTGTCGGATGTGTTTCTACAGGTGATTCAGCCGCTGGTCAATTCGGTCAGCGTCTACTATGTGAATCGGGGCGTGCAGATGGACTTTGGCATTGCCCGGGGAGTGGGTTCCCTGTCTTATGCAGGCGCCTCTTATGTGCTGGGACTTCTGGTGGAGCATTTTGGTTCTGTGACGGTTCCGCTTCTGGGACTTTTTCTGATGGTTATCGTGGTGCTTACCATGTGTTCTCTTCCGGTGCTTCAGGAAGGGATGCAGGAAGCACGGCAGCAGAAAAAAGAGAGCTCTGATATTTCTATCTGGAGATTTTTCGGAAAATATAAAAATTTTACCCTGACCCTGGCAGGTATTACGCTTTTATTTACCTTCCACAATATGAGTAATTCTTATCTGATCCAGATCGTCAGTCATCTGGGAGGAGATTCGGCGCAGATGGGGACGGCGCTTTCCATTGCAGCCGTACTGGAGCTTCCGGTCATGGTATTTTTCTCCAGGCTGGTAAAGAGATTCTCCAGCCGGACGCTTCTGATCGTATCGGGTATGTTCTTCGTTTTGAAGGCACTGAGCCTTCTTCTGGTGGGCAATATGTTCCAGCTTTATCTGCAGCAGATGCTGCAGATGGGATCCTTTGCACTGTATGTCCCTGCATCGGTCTACTATGTGAATGAGCATATGGCAGAGCAGGACAAATTTAAAGGACAGGCAGTGATGACAGGAACCAATACGCTGGGAGGGGTTCTGGGAAGTCTGCTGGGAGGATTTCTGCTGAATGCATCCGGTGTGGAGCTGATGCTGCAGGTGGAATTTGCGGTGGCAGCCCTTGGCGGTGTACTGGTGCTTTTGTCTGCGGGGAAAAAGGATGAATAAGGGAAAACAGGGGGATAAGAGATGAGGCTGAATGGATCAGGATACCGGAAAAGAATGGCGCTTCTGACAGCAATGGGTGTATTTGCTGCTTTTTTGACGGCATGCGGACAGGCGGCAGAGCCGAAAGAAGAGCCAAAGAAGCAGACAGAGACAGCAGTACCGGAAGATGCAGAGCCGGAGACCTCCGATTCTGGAGAGAAGCCGGCGGAGGTAGAGAATAATGGGGGGACACTCATCCGGGTAGGAGATATGAACTATTATATGAGTGGAAAGCAGCTTTATTCCGACGGCGCGTATTTATATACGACACAGAGCGGGGATGAAAAGGACAGCATCTATCAGTATGAGCTGGACGAAAGCGGCTTTCGGATGATCGCTGAGGGAAGGATTCTGGGGTGCGCCGGGGACGGCAGTCTCTATACAGAAAGGGCAGGCGAAGACGGTAAAATCCTGGAACAGCTTTTTGTGCAGGAGCAGCGAACTGTCGGGAGCCTGACCGGTGATCCGATTCAGGCGGAAGTCATCAATGGTTTCTATGCAGATGAGGATTATCTGGTATTTGCTGCCGGACATTACGAGGGAAGTGCGGGAATGTTTGTGGGAGATTTTTATTCCTATGATCGTGCGGAGGGCGTGATGAAGACGGAGGACCTGACGGATGCGGATACGCTTCATGTAGCGGATGGCTGGGTCTATTATCAGAAATACCGGAATTATGAGAGCAGTTTCCCGGAGCTGTACCGGGCAAAGCCTGATCTGACCGGAGAGGAGCAGGTGGGCGAAGGACTGGAGTTTCTTGCCTTTGAGCCGGACAGGGGTGCGATCCTGGCAGCGAAACGGGGGCAGGAGGAAGGTAAGGAAGGCATCAAAAGCCTTGTGCGTGTGAAATCGGACGGAAGTGAAGAGGAGATGCTTTTGGATGGTGCAGCCCTTGACTGGGAGACGGAGCCCGGAGACAAGCTTACATACACGGAAGTAAATCCGGTGGACGGAAGGATCTATCTGAAGGTGTCGGAGTATGGCTTCAGAGAAGGAGAGAGTATGGGATGGCGGGATACGCTGATCCGGGAGCAGTATTTCTCCATGAACAGGGACGGCAGCGGACGAAGCCAGTGGGAGCCTCAGGAGTTCGGCGCACCCCAGGAGGACTATGATCTGGACGAATTTCAGGTGGGACTGGCATGCGATCCGGAGGCGGAAGGCTGGAATCTGGCGGAGATCACCGATGTGCGGGAGTCCTTTGAACGACTGGCGTATACGCCGGAACCGGGAACCGAGGAGGATACTTATCTGTTGGGGCAGACCGGAGCGTACACTCTTTATGGAAAGGGAGATTATGAGTGGATGCTTTTGGAGTACGGCGGCAGCTATGCGCAGATCCATTATCCCTATACATCCAATTATATGATTCCCCTTGTGCTTCAGGAAGCGGACTACGACGGGGACGGGGAGCCGGAGCTTGCCATATGGTTCAACATCAAGCATGGAACCGGTCTCTATATTGATACCTTCTTTATGGCAGATCAGGAAGATGGGGAGCTGACGGTATACCAGTTCCTGGAAGAAGAGTTTACAGCGCAGCTTCAGGAGCATATTTTCTGGGAACGGACTGAGACAGGCATCCAGCCCCTGGTGGACGGGCAGAAGGCAGGAGCTGAGATGGAAGACCGGGGAGATGGCATGGAAGACTTCAGTTATGTCAGCGCCGGAAGCCATGTGCGGTTTTTCTGTGAGGACGGGAAGGTTATGATCCGCGCAGAGCTGGAGGCATGGGCGGATGACAGTGTGATTTCGGAGATCAATGGAAATGACATTACGGCGGCAGTTATATATCAGGGCGGCGGAAGCTTCACGCTGGAGGATATTGAGAGCCGCATCGGGCAGCCGTAGGATCGTACGGCAAAGCTTCAGAATGTATTTATTAGAAAATAAGAAGAAGGATGATTTTTTTTCGACTAAATTTTCACAAATACGAAAAAACCGCTGGACGAAAAGTACATTTTATGCGAAAATAGAAATATATATGAGGTCTTTTTTAAATGACCTAATATGACAATTTGAAAGGAGTTTTAAACAAATGATTTATTCACATGAAGTTGAAAAAATGTGTCCGGTAGCGCAGGGCGTAAATCATGGAGCTGCTCCGATTCCGGAAGAAGCAAAGTGGGTACAGGCGAAAGAAGTAAAAGACATTTCCGGTCTGACACATGGTGTAGGCTGGTGTGCACCGCAGCAGGGCGCCTGCAAGCTGACCCTGAATGTAAAAGAGGGTATTATCCAGGAGGCTCTGGTAGAGACACTGGGATGTTCAGGTATGACTCACTCCGCAGCTATGGCTTCTGAGATCCTTCCGGGAAGAACGGTTCTGGAAGCACTGAATACGGACCTTGTTTGTGATGCAATCAATACTGCTATGAGAGAACTCTTCCTTCAGATCGTATACGGAAGAACTCAGAGTGCTTTCTCTGAGGACGGACTTCCAATCGGCGCTGGTCTTGAGGACCTTGGCAAGGGTCTTCGTTCCCAGGTTGGTACCATGTACGGAACTCTGGCAAAGGGACCCCGTTATCTGGAAATGGCAGAAGGCTATGTAACCGGTATCGCTCTGGATGCAGACGATCAGATCATCGGTTACCAGTTCGTGAACCTTGGAAAGATGACTGATTTCATCAAGAAGGGTGATGACGCCAACACCGCATGGGAAAAAGCACAGGGACAGTATGGTCGTGTGGCTGATGCCGTGAAGATCATCGACCCGAGACAGGAATAATCGAGGAGGTAGACGAAAATGGCATTATTTGAATCATATGAGAGACGTATTGATAAAATTAACGCTGTACTGAACAGCTATGGGATTGCATCTATCGAGGAAGCAGAGAAAATTACCAAGGATGCAGGTCTGGATGTATATAATCAGATTAAAGGCATTCAGCCCATCTGTTTTGAGAACGCATGCTGGGCTTACATTGTAGGCGCTGCTATCGCAATCAAAAAGGACTGCAGAAAAGCTGCTGACGCTGCAGCAGCAATCGGTGAGGGTCTTCAGGCATTCTGTATTCCGGGATCTGTTGCTGATACCCGTAAGGTAGGTCTTGGACATGGTAACCTTGGAAAGATGCTTCTGGAAGAAGAGACTGAGTGCTTCGCATTCCTGGCTGGACATGAGTCCTTCGCAGCTGCTGAGGGCGCTATCGGTATCGCAGAGAAAGCAAATAAAGTTCGTCAGAAACCGCTTCGCGTTATCCTGAACGGTCTTGGAAAAGATGCAGCTCAGATCATCGCAAGAATCAACGGATTTACATATGTAGAGACTGAGTACGATCCTTACACCAATGAAGTAAAGGAAGTATTCCGTAAAGCTTATTCCGAAGGTCTTCGTGCAAAGGTAAACTGCTACGGCGCTAACAGCGTTCCGGAAGGTGTTGCTATCATGTGGAAAGAGAGCGTAGACGTTTCCATCACCGGTAACTCTACCAACCCGACCCGTTTCCAGCATCCGGTAGCAGGTACCTACAAGAAAGAGCGTCTGGAAGCAGGAAAGAAATATTTCTCCGTTGCATCCGGCGGTGGTACAGGTCGTACCCTTCATCCGGACAACATGGCAGCAGGACCGGCTTCTTACGGTATGACCGATACTCTTGGACGTATGCACTCTGATGCACAGTTTGCAGGTTCTTCTTCCGTTCCGGCTCATGTTGAGATGATGGGTCTGATCGGTGCCGGCAACAACCCGATGGTTGGTATGACGGTAGCTGTAGCTGTTTCTATTGAAGAAGCTGCAAGCGAAGGCAAGTTCTAAGAAATTTAATTTTATATTATTTACAAAAGATAAAAACGGGCGCTCCGGCTTTAGCTGTGAGCGCCTGTTTTAGAAAATATAGAATAGTAAAAGGGTTAGAAAAATGCATGATTCTGCAATAGAGATGGCAAAAAGACTGTTGGTAGACAGTATATGGAAGAGTGCCAATCTGGAAGGGTTAGGAACCACATTTCCCAAGACAGAAGCAATACTTGCGAATGCTCCAACGACAACAAAAACAGAAGAAGTGCTGTTTGTCATTAATATGAAAAGAGCATGGCAGTTTTTGCTGGATAACCTTGCATATGATAATTGTCTTATGCTTTTAAGAGAATATAATAAGGTAGTTGGAGAATTGCTTTTTCGTTATGCTGGTGAGATCCGAACGATTCCGGTTCAGATTGGCGGTACTTCATGGGAACCGGAGATGCCGCAGACAGGAATTATTATGGATAGGCTTCATGAGATTGAAAAGATAAAAGATGAGGAGCTAAAAGCTTTAAAATATTTTTGCTATATAGCCAGGGCGCAGATGTTTATTGATGGAAACAAGAGAGTAGCACAGCTGATGGCAAACAAGGTACTGATTGAAAATGATATTGGAATCTTTCAGATACCGATTGAGAAGCTGGAAGAGTTTAAGGGGATGCTGATTGCGTTTTATGAAAGTGGTAATGATACAGAGATCATTGCGTTTATGAGCAGGTACTGTATAAGACGTATCATGAGATAATGGATATTCCAGAAACCCGGGGAGCTTGCTCCCTGGGTTTATTTACAGCCTGATCTGTGCTGCAGACCTTTTGCCACTGCAATCACAGTGTTCAATTGTTCTTCGTCCAATTCTTTTAGCTCTTCCATTAAAGCATTAATTTTAATGGGGTTTTGAATTGATGTGTCAAAAAAATCTTTTGGAGAAATATCCAGATATTCACAGATATAGAAAAAACACTGCATGGAAGGAAAGGCATGTTTATTTTCAATTCGGTTAATATAGCTTTCGTTCTGACCAATCGCAAGACTCATCTCTCGTGCAGAGACGTTCTTGGCTATCCGTAATGCGGCAAGTCTTTCAGAAATATAATCTTCATACATTCGTATCACCACCCTGATTAAGTTATTATATGTTATAGGAAGCTGTATTATGTGATTTTGTATATGGTATTTGATTTGACACAGGATATTTGATATCTTATAATATGTATATATGTGATATGATATAGCGCAGACAGAGAAACCATATGTCTGTGATGGAAATGAGGGAGAAAAATGGAATATCAGGATGAAGAGTATATTGAAATTGATCTGAAAAAGATCATGTACCTGCTCTGGCGGAATCTTGCATTGATTATTCTCGTGACACTGGTAAGCGCGGGAGCTGGCTATGCATATGTGAGGTATGGAGTCACGCCTGTGTACAGAGCAAGTGCGGATATGCTGGTAAATAATTCAAAGGAGGCAGCGGCTCCTACCGTCACGACCTCTGATATGGCAGCTTCCAGCAATCTTGTAAAAACATATTCAGTTATTTTAAAAAGTCATACTCTGCTGGAGCAGGTGATTGAGGATCTGGGGCTTACCTGTACCTATGATACGTTGGCGGGAGCGATTTCTGTGTCATCGGTGGATGGGACACAGATCATGCGTATCAGTGTGCAGCATGCGGATGCAGGGATGGCGCTGCAGATCGTTGATAAAATTGTAGAGCTTGCTCCGGCTGCTATTATGGATACCGTGGATGCCGGTTCGGTAAAGACTATCGATGCTCCCTGGACCACAGGAGTTCCTGTATCTCCAAATGAAAAGAAATACATATTAGCCGCAGGCTCTTTTGGTATGCTTTTGTGTCTGGGGATATTGATCCTGAAGGAGCTGTTAAATGATACCTTTAAAAGTGAAGAAGAGATTCGTAATTTGCTGGGACTTCCGGTCCTGAGTGTGATTCCGCTGGAAAAGGAAGGTGGAAAAGGCAGGAAGAGAGGAGGAAAGAGCAATGTCGATCTTTAAAAGAGAACAGGATATTCAGCAGAATAAGCGTACATTGAGAGTAGTATCTGCCAATTCGTCCTTTGGATATACAGAAAGCTATAAAGCGCTTCGCACGAATCTGAATTACGTTCTGGATACAGGCGCCCATGAGAGGGTACTGATGGTTACCAGCAGTGTTCCTGCAGAAGGTAAATCCAATGTGGCAGTCAATCTGGCAGTGACTCTGGCACAGGATAACAAGAAGGTCATATTGCTGGACTGTGATCTGCGAAAGGGAACACTTCACCGGTATCTGCGAATTCCGCGGAATCAGAAAGGAATCACAGATGTGATAAACGGGCAGGCAGAGCTGGAAGATACGATCGTCAAGTTCAGTGATATCGGGATCTCCGTATTGACTGCGGGGATCGTCCCGCCTAATCCGACAGAGCTTTTGGGAAGCAGTAAGATGGGATATCTGCTGAGCCACCTTTCCTCTATATATGATTATGTGATCTGTGATACGCCTCCGGTGAATGCGGTCACGGACACATCTGTTCTGAGTAAATATACAGATGGTGCGATTCTGGTAGTGAGTCATGATCAGGTCAGCCGTAAGAATGTGCTGGCGGCGAAAAAGCAGCTGGAGAGTATGAATGTGAATATATTTGGCGTAGTCCTTAATATGTACAACGTGAAAAAGACGGGTGCGGACAGCAGAGATTACTACGCTTATTACAATTGTGATTATTACAGTGATGATGTACCGTCTAAAAAAGAGAGTAAAGCAGACAGGAGGAGAAAGTAAATGCTGAGTGATCTTCACTGTCATATTCTTCCAGGAGTAGATGATGGTGCAGAAAATATGGATGTTACGGAAAGAATGCTTCGGGCAGAACGGGATGCCGGAGTCAGGCAGATCATATTCACCCCGCACTTTTATGCAGAACGGCAGGATGTGGATGTGTTTCTGGCACGTCGTGCAGATGCAGTCCGGCAGGTAAAGAAAATCTGCAGCGAGCTTCAGATAAGCCAGAAGGCAGGCGCAGAGGTGTATATGTCGTCTGAGCTTTTGGAAGTGGATCTGCCGTCGCTCTGTATGGGGGATACCAATTATCTGCTTCTTGAATGGCCATCCGTTTATCCTCTGTGGGGAGAGGAGATGGTTGACCATCTGCTGGATCAGGGAATAAGACCGGTATTTGCACATATTGAACGGTATTCCTGTTTTTTTGCGAAAGAAAAGAACCTGGATCCGTATATCCGGAAGGGTGCTTTGTGTCAGATGAATGCCGGGACTTTGCTAAAGCCGGATCTGCAGAAAAGAGCGCTGGAGCTGATCCGAAGGAAATATGTGCACATTCTGTCCAGTGACGCGCATAATATGAGAAGCAGAGCACCCCATACTGCAGAGGCATATGAAGTGATTAAAAACCGACTGGGCGGCTCATGGGCAGAAAAGCTGGCAGAGAATGCTTCTGCTGTATTTCATGGAGAAGATTTATGTATCGAGGATACAAAAAAGAGATTTGGATGGTGGTAGCTGGCTGCCTCCATAAGAATGCACGCAGTCTGCGGGGACTGCGTGCATTTTTTACCCTTTTGCTTCCTGATATTTTGTTCCCTTCGGAACCTTTGGCAGGAATGGATACAGTTCCTCGTAGTCCTCCAGTTCCCGCTCATCTACCGGTCCTGCCGGAATCAGTCCGGTACAGTCCTGGGCGGAGCAGGGCTTCAGGTAACGGTATTCGTCGGGGATCGGCGGTACAGATTCTTCATTTTGATGCATTGGCAAATCCTCCTTTTCCACAGGATCAGCATGTGCTATAATATAAAAAATATGCGTGAAAACAAGAGGATGAAGATTATGGAAATTCAGATTTTACAGCAGATAGAGGGAGCAAGAAAGGCGGAGGGACTGACGGTCATCATAGATGTGTTTCGGGCATTCTCTCTGGAATGTTATCTGGCGGCGGCAGGCGCCGGGCGGATCCTTCCGGTGGGGGCAAAGGAGACCGCCTATGCCCTGAAGGAGGAGCATCCGGACTATCTGCTGGTGGGAGAACGCCACGGGGTGATACTGCCGGGATTTGATTACGGCAATTCTCCGTCGCAGACAGAAGGGGCGGATATAGAAGGCAGAACTCTGGTACATACGACCAGTGCCGGTACCCAGGGAATCGTAAATGCAGTCGGAGCAGAGGAGATCCTGACCGGAAGTTTGGTAAATGCCCGGGCAATTGCGGAATATATCCGTAAAAAGGGCTGCGGGAAGGTATCCCTTGTCTGCATGGGGCTGGAAGGTGTGTCGGAAGCTCCGGAGGATACCCTGTGCGGAAGATATATTAAGAGCATTCTGGAGGGACGAGAGCTTGATATGAAGGCAGAGACAGAAATGCTTCGCTGCCAGCCGTCTGCTGAGAAGTTTTTCCGACCGGAAAATCAGGAAGTATTTCCGGAGAAGGATTATCATATGTGCGTGGACACAAACCGGTTTGATTTTGTACTTCGAGTGGAGCGCCTGGGGAAGGACCTGTTTGAAGTACATCGGGTAAATGTATAGATAATACCCTTGCACATTGAGGGTAAGAACAGAGATTGGTAAAATATGCAGGGTTTCTTTAGGATTTCTTTAGAAATACCTGCATTTGTTTTTAAGATTCAGCCGCTAGAATACGGATATCAGAAAGGAAAGGAGCGGCTGTATGAGATGAGAATACAAGGGGAGAGAAAGTATGAAGAAATATCAGGTTTTAGTGGTAGAAGACGACAGGGAAATAAGAGATGGCATTGAGATCTATCTGAAAAGCCAGGGTTATGAAGTGTTCAAGGCGGCGGACGGCATTGAGGGGCTGGAAGTGATCTACCGTGAGGAGATCCATCTGGCGATCGTGGATGTGATGATGCCGAGAAAGGACGGCATTCAGATGGTCATGGAAATGCGGAAGGACTATGATTTTCCGGTTATCATGCTGTCTGCCAAATCAGAAGAGGTGGATAAGATCCTGGGGCTGAATATGGGTGCAGATGATTATGTGACAAAGCCCTTTACACCGCTGGAGCTTTTGGCAAGGGTCAATTCCCAGCTTCGCAGATACAGTCGTTACATGGAAAAGCTGCAAAATGGCGGCAGAAAAGAAGAAGAACATATTTATCGGATCGGCGGTCTGGAACTGGATGAGGAAAAGGTGGAGCTTCGGGTAGACGGAGAGCCTGTAAAGGTGACGCCCATGGAATACCGGATCCTGCTCCTTTTGATGAAGCATCCGGGAAGGGTGTTTTCCGCAGATGAGATCTACGAGCGTGTATGGAATGAGAAAGCCGTGAATTCCGATACGATCATGGTCCATGTGAGAAATATCCGGGAAAAGATCGAGATCAATCCAAAGAATCCAAAATATTTAAAGGTGGTGTGGGGTGTTGGGTATAAAATGGAAAAACAATGAGAAAAAAGGAAGAGGAAGCATCCTGATCGTTCTTTTGTGTGCGGTACTGGCGAGTACAGCCATGTGCAATGCGTACCCTTATTTCAGGGAGCGGGCAGAAGAAAATATAGAAGCTTCCAGAGCAAAGATCGACGCGGAGGTTCAGGAAGCGAAGCTGTTCCATGTGGATGAGGAATTTGAACGTTACCTTCTGTCCTCCATCTATTATATGAATTATGAGACGACGCCGAATATGGATGCGTATGCATATTTTACACAGAATTACGATACGGACCGGTTAAGTGGGGACGAGCAGAGCAGCATCCGGGAGGCAGCCAACCGTCTGATGAAAAATATGCGCAACCAATATACGACCGTACAGAGCATGAATGAGTACTCCAGTTATGCTTCCGGTGTGGATAAGGATTTTGGATCCCAGACAGGTCTTCAGGGGATCATTCATGGTGAGGAAGGGGCATCAGATTATTATCAGTCATGGCTGGTCATCTCCTATGACAGCCGGGGCGTTCCGAAGGTCCATTCTTCTCAGAATATAGAGATGGATGAAAGCCAGCTGATCGGATATCTGCAGCAGGCGTCCATGAGCAGGCTCATGCAGGATAACGGCATGGATGATTATGAGTATATGGAGGTCACCTACGAGGATATGGAGACATCCTATGCGGAAGAGGCGGTTTCCGAATCTTATGAGCTTGAGATCAATTATGATAAGGCATTGCGGAACAATGAGGTGCTCAAGCAGCTGCCCATTCCCCGGATCCAGAATGCCATGTTTGCCTTTGGCATTTATCGGGATGACACGGCAGATGAGTTCTGGCAGGATTATTGGACGGAGCGGGAGGCGTATGCCAGCAGTGGATATATGGTAGGGGTCCTGGCGATCATGGCAGTGATGGCTGTACTGGCGTTGATTCTGCAGAATGTACCGGTATTGGCGCTTCGCAGTAAGGGTATCTTCCGGCTTCCTACAGAGCTGGTGGCTGTTCTGGGAATCTGGGGCGCGGGCATGACCGCGTGGGGTGCAACCGAGACATGTATATGGAGCCTGAAGCGTGGAACGGAGGGGATTGTAGGCGATATGCAGTCCGTTGGCTTTGGCGATATGTCCGCACAGGCAGCAATTGGTTTTATCTTTCTTGCCTGGACGGCATTTGCCTTCTTCTGGTACTGGATCACAGCTTCTCTGCTGCCGTATGTGACCCATCCGATCCGGACATTGAAGGAGCATATGCTCTGCGTTTCTGTTTGCCGCTGGCTGAAGGGACTGTGGCTTCGGATCTATCATTGGGCGACAGACATTCAGGTAGATGAAAAGCTGAGCAGACATATCTGGAAGCTTGTGGGACTGAACGGGATCGTGGTAGCATTTCTCTGCTGCATCTGGTTTGGCGGCGTCGTTGGCGCAGTCATTTATTCGGGTATCCTGTATGTGCTGCTGAAGAAAAAATGCGGACAGATCCAGGAGGATTACCAGAAGCTTCTGCATGTGACCAGAGCCATCGCCAAGGGAGATCTGAATACTCCGACGGATGAGGATATGGGCATATTGAATCCGATCCGGGATGAGCTGACAGAGATTCAGAGCGGATTCCGGAAAGCAGTGGATGAAGAGGTCAGAAGCCGGAACATGAAGGCGGAGCTGATCACCAATGTGTCACATGACCTGAAAACACCGTTGACAGCCATCATTACTTATGTGGATCTTCTGAAGAAGGAGGATATCACGGAGGAGGAACGAAAGGAATATATTGATACTCTGGAGCGGAAATCCCAGCGGCTGAAGGTGCTGATCGAGGATCTGTTTGAGGTCAGCAAGGCAACTACCAATAATATCACCATGAATTTTGCAGAGGTAGATCTGGTGAATCTGATCAAACAGGTGCGTCTGGAAAATGAAGACAGGATCGCGGAAAGTACACTGGATATGAGGTGGAATCTGCCGGAAGAAAAGTGTATCCTGTCGCTGGATCCTCAGCGGACCTTCCGTATCATAGACAATCTGGTACAGAATATTCTGAAATATTCCATGCCTCATTCCCGTGTGTATATTGAGATGAAGGCGGGAGAGGATGAGGTGACCGTCAGCTTTAAGAACATGTCTGCAGCAGAGATGAATTTCTCGGCAGATGAGATTACAGAGCGGTTTGTGCGGGGAGATATGTCCCGCAATACCGAGGGCAGCGGACTTGGACTTGCCATTGCCCAGAGCTTTACGGAACTGCAGAACGGAACCTTTAAGGTAGAAGTGGATGGAGATCTGTTCAAGGTAATTCTGAGCTGGAAGAAATAAAGAGAAGAGACAGGGCGGCTGCTCTGTCTTTTCTCTTGTTTGGTTTTAAAATCTCCGGATATGATCATCCTCGTCCTCGCTGGTATCCTCGATACTTCTGATGATGACCTCATAGCTGTAGGTATCGCTGACAGGTATGGTTACCCTGTCGCCTGTGTGATGGTGAAGCAGCGCCTTTCCCAGAGGGGATTCGATGCTGATCAGGTTTTTCACGGAGTTGCCCCGGATGCTGGTGACGATCTTGTAGGTCTCGCATTCGTCATCCTCTTCGATGTAGACGGTGACGGTTTTGTTAAGCCCTACTTCATCGGAGGAGGAATGATCCTCCACGATGACGGCATTTTTCAGCATTCTTTCCAGATAGCGGATACGGCTGTTGTTGCTGCCGTTCTCCCGTCTGGCGGCATAGTATTCAAAGTTTTCACTCAGGTCTCCCTGTGCGCGGGCTTCCTGGACAGCTTCCAGGATCTGGGGACGTAAGACCAGCTTCCGGTGGTCGATCTCGGACTGGATCTTCTCCACATCTTTTCGGGTCAGTTTCTCCTTCATATGTCCGTCTCCTTATAACAGGGTGATTCCATGTAAGAGAGCGGTCTCCCGGATGGCGTCTGGCCAGATGGATGCCTGCACCTCTCCGATATGTGCTTTCCGGAGATAGAACATGCAGATACGGGACTGCCCGATACCGCCGCCGATGGTGTATGGAAGTCTCTGCTCAAGGATTGCCTTCTGGAAGGGAAGTTCCGAGCGGTTCTCACAGCCGGACAGGGCAAGCTGGCGTTCAAGTGCCTCTTCATCCACACGGATACCCATGGAGGAGAGCTCTACTGCTTTGTTCAGAACCGGGTACCATACGAGAATGTCTCCGTTTAATGCCCAGTCATCGTAATCCGGTGCACGTCCGTCGTGGGGCTCTCCGTTGGACAGCTTATCACCGATCTGCATCAGGAAAACAGCGCCCTTTTCCTGAGTGATCTTATTCTCCCTTTCCTTTGGAGTCAAATCCGGGTACAGGTCCAGAAGCTCCTGGGTGGTGATGAAGAAGATATCTCTGGGCAGGAGCTCTTCAATATAATCGTAGTGGATGGACATGTATTTTTCGGTTTTCTTCAGAGCCTTGTAGATTTTGCGGACTGTCTCCTTCAGATAATCCATATTACGGTCCTGCTTCAGGATGATCTTCTCCCAGTCCCACTGATCCACGTAGATGGAGTGGAGATTGTCCGTATCCTCATCCCGGCGGATGGCATTCATATCCGTGTAAAGACCTTCCCCCACATGGAAGCCGTACTGCTTCAGGGCATTGCGCTTCCATTTTGCAAGAGAGTGTACGATCTCTACCGGGCGGTCTCCCTGTTCCTTGATACCGAAGGAGACAGGACGCTCTGTACCGCTTAAATTATCGTTCAGACCGGATTCCGGTCTGACGAACAGCGGAGCGGATACACGCAGGAGATAAAGCTGCTCTGCCAGTGTCTGCTGGAAAAAATCCTTGACCGTCTTGATGGCAATCTGTGTATCATAGAGTGAAAGTTCGGAATGGTAGTCCTTGGGTATGTATAAATGTTCCATTATAATTCCTCCATTATATAAAGTCGAATCAAACTCAATTCAGAGCGTGTGTCTCTTTGTACACTGAGGGTAGTATAACATAAGGATACCCGAATTGTAAAATATAGTTTCACGAAAATTCGTCATGACAAACAGGTATTTATCGTGTAAAATAGAAGCCGGAGGCTTGAATGATATGAAGATTGCACTTGGGCAGTTACAGATACACTGGGAAGACAAGAACGCCAATCTGGAAAAGGTGGAAAAATATCTGCGTCTGCTGAAGGTGGAAGAGGCGGAGATGTTCCTGCTGCCGGAGATGAGTCTGACCGGATTTTCCATGAATACAGATCGGACAAAGGAGTCCGAAAGAGAAACCGTCAGCCGTATCCGTGCACTTGCGGCGCAGTATGGTATCGCCATAGGCGTGGGCTGGGTAAAGGATACAGGGAAGCTCTGCGAGAACCATTATTCCATTGTTGCTCCTTCAGAGGAGATTCTGGATTATGCAAAGCTCCATCCCTTCAGCTATGGCGGAGAGAGACAGTATTTTCAGGGCGGTGAGAAGCTTCCGGTCTGTGAATACCGGGGACTGGGGATCGGTGTACAGATTTGCTATGACCTGCGTTTTCCGGAGCCCTTCTGCCGTCTGTCAGAGAAGGCGGGGATGATCCTTGTTCCGGCGAACTGGTGTGCAGCACGCAGGGAACACTGGATGTGTCTTCTGCAGGCGCGTGCCATTGAGAATCAGGTATACATTGCAGGGATCAACTGCGCCGGTGAGATGGGAAATCTGTATTATTCAGGGGATTCGGCAGTTTTTGGACCTGATGGGACCAGGCTTGTGCATGAGACGATCAGTCTTCCCGGGAGCTGTCCGGAGGAGAAAGTGCTTTTGTACAGAGTGAATAATGATGTGAACAGATACAGGGAAGCTTTTCCGGTGAAGAGGGACCGAAGGGAAGAGCTGTACCGGACATTATCATAATTATAAAAGGAAATACAATGAATATGGGCGAGAAAAATGAAGTGATCATTCAGGGGGCAAAGGATGTGCTGCCGTATGTGAATCAGATGACGCAGGAGCAGCAGGCAGAGATGCTGGGAAGGGTGCAGCCGTTTATGGAGCTGCTGATGCAGTACCGCTGCGCGATCCGCGAGATTGAGACCAAGCTGAATGTACTGAACGAGGAGTTTTCACTGCAGCATGAGCGGAATCCTTTTGAATCCATTAAGAGCCGTGTGAAGGCACCCTACAGCATCATCGAGAAGATGAACAGAAAGGGCTATGAGCTGACGGTTAAGAATATTGAGGAGAAGTTAAATGACGTGGCAGGTATCCGGGTGATCTGTTCCTTTGTGGAGGATATCTATTACCTGGCTGCCATGCTGTCTGCGCAGGATGATCTGGAGGTGCTGAAGGTCAAGGATTATATTAAGAAGCCCAAGCCCAACGGCTACAGAAGCCTTCATCTGATCGTACAGATCCCGATCTTTCTGTCCAATGAAAAGAAATATATGCGGGTGGAGGTGCAGTTCCGTACCATTGCCATGGATTTTTGGGCAAGTCTGGACCATAAGCTGAAATACAAGAAAAATGTAAAGAGTCCGGAGCGGATCGCACAGGAACTGAAAAAGTGCGCCGATGTGATCAGCAGTGTGGATATGCGCATGCAGGAGATCCGGAGCATGATAGAAGAAGGAGAAATGTGATGATCAGACTGATTGCAAGTGATCTGGATGGCACGCTGATTCCCGAGGGGACCCAGGAGATAGAGCCGGGATTTATGGAGGTGCTGGAGGAGCTTTTGGACAGAGGATATCTCTTCTGTGCTGCCAGCGGAAGACAGTATGCAAATATGCAGAGGATTTTTGAAGGATTCCGGGATCGTATGGTTTTTGTCTGTGAGAATGGAGCGCTGGCGATGGAGAATGGAGAGCAGAAGTATATTCTTGAAATTCCCCGGGACAGAGTGAACGCCATTGCAGAGGATATTTTAAGCTTTCCGGAAACGGAGATCTGTCTGTCCGGTGTAAAGGCATGCTATATTCAGCCAAGAACAGAGTGGTTTGAGCATCAGCTTTTTCATGTACTGAAAAATAAATGTGAGATTTTTGAGACTCTGGATGAGATTGACGATACCATTGTGAAGATTGCGGCTTACATTCATGATTTTTCAGAGAACGGGAAACGGATACAGACTATATTGAATGAGAAATATGGTGAATATGCAAAGTTTGTCATGGGAGGCAATGACTGGCTGGATATGATCGTCAACCATTCGGGAAAAGGACTGGCGCTGGAAGCAATTCTGGAGCAGAAGGGTCTGAAGACGAATGAAATTATGGTATTTGGAGATAATCAGAATGACATTTCCATGCTGGAGCTGACACCGAACAGTTATGCCATGGCGCATGCAGCGGAGGATGTGAAAAAACATGCGGGACATACCTGCGTGAGTGTGACAGAAACCCTCAGGGAATTTTTTTTGACAAGTAACAATTGTTACGGTATAATGGACGTAAATGAGATATCCTGATATCAACAAGTTCATACAGTAATGGAGGTAAGAATATGAAGAAATATGTTTGCGGACCATGTGGATACGAGTATGACCCGGAGGCAGGCGATCCGGATGGCGGAATTGCACCGGGTACTGCATTTGAAGACCTTCCGGAGGATTGGGTCTGCCCGATCTGCGGTATGGGTAAGGATGTATTCGAGGAAGCATAAGGGATATGGGAATGTCGATATGACATTCCCATTTTCGGGTTCAATGACGACTGGAGAGCAGGAATACATATGAATGATTATTTGCAAAGCTCACTGTTTCAGAAGATTTCCAGAGAGGAAGCAGAGCGTATGCTTGACTGTTCCAAAGCGCAGTTCAGGGAATATCCGGCAGGAAGCCTGATCTTTGGGGAGGCGGACAGACCTCAGTATCTGTATCTGCTTCTGGAAGGAAGAGTGCAGATTTCCAAGCATCTGCCTTCGGGGAAACGGAATCTTCTGTTCCAGGTAGGAGAGCTGGAGGTATTCGGAGAGGTGTTCGCGGCTGCGGAGGATCAGTATTACTGGTATGAGGCGATGGCTGTAAAATCTTCCAGGATCCTGATCCTGCCCTATCATTTTATCTATGGGGTATGCTCCAACGCCTGCGAGCATCACCGAATGGTCATCCGCAATCTTCTGGATATTCAGGCGAGGAATAATCTGCAGATGACCAAGAAGCTGCATATTATCACGAACACAACACTGAAGCAGAAGATCGTGCTCTGGCTTCTGGATATGAGCCGGGATCAGAAAAAAGTAGTGATGGATATGAACCGGGAGGAGCTGGCGGATTATCTGGGCGTGACAAGGCCGTCTCTGTCCAGATCGTTGATGGAGCTGCAGAAGCAGGGCATTATCCGAATCGACGGGAAGAAGATCTGGATCGAGAATATGGAAGAAATAGAGAAAATCATGGAGGATGAATGATGAAAGACAGAAAAGTGACAGAGTCAATTTTATATGTGGGATGTGACGATAAGGATATTGATCTTTTTGAGAGTCAGTATCATGTGCCGAATGGAGTGTCCTACAACTCCTATATTATTATGGATGAGAAGATCGCGGTCATGGATACGACAGATCCAAGGGTGACGGAGGAATGGCTTGCCAATGTGGAGCTGGCACTTGCCGGAAAGAAGCCGGATTATCTGGTCATCAATCATATGGAGCCGGATCATGCAGGAAATATTCAGAGGATCGCCGAAAAGTATCCGGATATGAAGCTGGTCAGCAATGCAAAGGTATTCGCTATGCTGCCGCAGTTTTTTGATTTGGATCTGACCGGAAGAACGATCCTTGTCGCAGAAGGGGACAGCCTTTCCCTTGGAAGCCATACCCTTCATTTTGTTATGGCGCCGATGGTGCACTGGCCGGAAGCCATGGTGACCTATGAGTCTTCAGAAAAGGTGCTGTTCTCGGCAGACGGATTCGGAAAGTTCGGAGCACTGGATACAGAGGAAGACTGGACGGACGAGGCGAGACGATATTTCATCAACATCGTTGGTAAGTACGGTGCACAGGTACAGGCACTTTTGAAGAAAGCGGCGACGCTGGATATTGCGGTGATCTGTCCGCTGCACGGTCCGGTCCTGAAGGAGGATCTAGGTTATTATATCGGAAAATACCTGACCTGGTCATCCTATGAACCGGAGGAAGAGGGCGTTGTGGTTGCCTGCGCCTCCATTCATGGCAATACGAAAAGAGCAATGCTGCAGTTTGTTGAGATGCTGAAGGAGAAGGGCGAAAAGAACGTGGTGTTCTTTGATCTGGCAAGAGATGATATGGCAGAGGCAGTTGCCTGTGCATATCGTTACGACAGACTGGTGGTGGCAGGTGCTACCTATGACGCCAGCCTGTTCCCGTGCATGGAGGATTTCCTCTATCATCTGAAGATCAAGAATTTCCAGAAGCGTAAGGTGGGAATCGTGGAGAACGGCTCCTGGGCGCCTGCGGCAGGAAAGCTGATGAAGGCTTATTTTGAAGGGATGAAGGGCATTGAGCTGATCGAGCCGATGGTGACCATCCGGTCTTCAGCCAATGAGAAGAGTATGGAGCAGTTAGAAGCACTGGCAGATGCTGTGGCAGCAGGAGCATCCAGATAAAATAAAATGACAGCGGGGGGAGGTGTTTAAGGACCGAGCCCTGCTTTTTTCATGTTTTGCATTTTTCCGGTTGTTCTGCTATGATAATCTGCGAAAGGACGGATCGCATTTATGAACAAAAACGAGATTCTCGTTATTTATGGAACGGATTATATAGAGAAGACCAGGGAGCTTCTGGAGGCAGCAGGACTTGCGCAGATGATCGGTGATTCCGGGAAGCGTATCGGCATCAAGCCAAATCTGGTGGCGCCGGTGCCGGCGTCTGAAGGCGGAACTACGCATCCGGAGGTGGTGGAAGGGCTGATCCGGTATCTGCAGGAGCATGGCTTTTGTAATCTGGTCATCATGGAAGGCTCCTGGGTGGGGGATAAGACAGAGGAAGCCTTCGAGCTGTGCGGATACCGGGAGCTGGCAGAGAGGTACAAGGCAGAGTTTATAGATGCCCAGAAGGAGCGGGCAGTTACGGTGGACTGCGAAGGAATGGAGCTTCATATCTGTGCATGTGCCATGGATGTGGATTTTATGATTAATGTCCCGGTCATGAAGGGACACTGCCAGACGCATATTACCTGCGCCCTCAAGAATATGAAGGGGCTTCTGCCCAATACAGAGAAGCGCAGATTTCATGCAGAGGGTCTGCATGCTCCCATCGCGCATCTGGCGAAGGGAATCCGTCAGGATTTTATTCTGGTGGACAGTATCTGCGGGGACTTGAACTTCGAGGACGGAGGGAATCCCACCACAATGAACCGGCTTTTTGCCGCGGCGGATCCGGTGCTCTGTGACGCCTATGTGTGCAGGCTTCTCCGGTATGAGACAGAGGAGGTTCCCTATATCGGGCTGGCAGAGGAGCTGGGAGCGGGAAGCGCTGAGCTTTCCCGGGCAGAGATCAGGGAACTGAATGCGCCGGTCTGCGGCATGGAGCTGCCGGATACGAGGCGGGTCATGAGGCTTGCGGAGCTTGCACAGGAGGTGGAGTCCTGCAGCGCCTGCTATGGATATTTGATCCCGGCGCTGGATATGCTGGACAGAGAAGGTCTTTTGAAGGATTTTCCGGAGAAGATATGCATCGGACAGGGGTATCGGGGTCAGACAGGAAGGCTGGGAATCGGGAGCTGCACCAGCGGCTTTGCCTGCTCTCTGAAGGGATGTCCGCCCACAGAGCAGCAGATGTATGAGTTTTTAAAGGATTATCTGGAAAAGGACAGGATCAATATTTGAATGGAGACAGAGGAATGGAGAGAAAAGAGCGGGCGCTGCTGCTGGGGGTGAATTTAAATGACGGGGAGGATTTTGAGCGTTCTATGCAGGAGCTTGAAAGCCTTGCCCAGGCATGTGGTATGGAGGTGGCAGGACAGGTGACTCAGAACCTGCCGCAGCTTCATACGGCGCTTTATATGGGGAGGGGAAAGCTTGGAGAGGTCCAGGATATGCTGGAGGAGGAAGAGGTGGACGTACTGATCTTTGACCGGTCTCTGACGCCGTCCCAGATGCGAAATCTGCAGAATATACTGGATTATCCGATCCTGGACCGGACCACGCTGATCCTGGAGATCTTTGCCACAAGAGCGAAGACCAGGGAGGCAAAGCTTCAGGTGGAGTCGGCAAGGCTTCAGTATGTGCTTCCAAGACTGACCGGCATGCACAAGGCACTGAGCCGTCAGGGAGGCGGAAGCGGGTTGTCCAACAAGGGAGCCGGAGAGAAGAAGCTGGAGCTGGACCGCCGGAGGATCGAGAAGCGGATGGCGGAGCTTCGCAGGGAACTGGATAAGGTATCAAAGGAACGTGAGACCCAGAGAAAGCAGCGGCAGGGAAGCGGAATTCCCCGTGTGGCGCTGGTGGGGTATACCAATGCGGGCAAATCTACCCTTATGAACCG
Organism: Clostridiales bacterium; assembly: GCA_018376135.1. GTDB lineage: Bacteria > Bacillota > Clostridia > Lachnospirales > Lachnospiraceae > Hominiventricola. The sequence goes on from JAHABX010000002.1 coordinate 99,447, forward strand.
GATACTGGACAAGTATACCAGAGATGCATCGAAGAAGGTGCTGGAGAAGGATATGCTGTTTGCAACACTGGATACGACTGTACGCAGGATCCGGACAGGTCCGCAGTCGGAATTTCTGCTGTCGGATACGGTAGGCTTTATCCATCAGCTTCCCACAGGACTGGTAAAGGCATTCCGCTCCACGCTGGAAGAGGCAAGGGAGGCAGATCTTCTGCTTCATGTGCTGGATTATTCAGATGAAGCATACCGACATCAGCGGCAGGTCACGGAGGAAACGCTGAGAGATCTGGGAGCGGGCGATATTCCGGTCATCTATGTGTATAATAAGGCAGACCGCTGCATGGACGGAAGCAGTCTTCCTGTTGTAAGGGACAATCAGATCTATATGTCAGCAAAGACCGGAGCCGGGATTTTGGAGCTTGTGGAGCTGATCGGAAAAATGTGCGGGAGGGACACCAATGATAAACGCAGTTATTTTTGATATGGACGGGCTGCTGATTAATACAGAGAAATATCTGTTCCGTTACTGGAAACAGGCGGCAGCGGAAGCAGGCTTTGTGCTGACCACAGAGCAGCTTCTTGGCATGAGAAGTCTTTCGGCAGAATTTGCCGTACCAAAGTTCCGGGAGCTGTTCGGGGATGGATTTGACTATACTGCCATCCGTGACCGGAGAAAGGAGCTGATGAATGCTCATCTGGAAAGAAACGGAGTAGAGAAGAAGCCGGGAGTGGAGGAGCTTCTTGACTGGCTGACTGAAAAGGGCTATAAAAAAGCAGTGGCAACCGCAACCGATATGGAGCGGACGAAGAAATATCTGAATGAGATCGGGATTCTGGAGCGCTTTGACCGGATCGTGTGCGCACCTTCGGTTCCTCATGGAAAGCCTATGCCGGATGTGTATCTGCATGTGTGTGAGCAGATCGGGGAAAGACCGCAGGATTGTGTGGCGCTGGAGGATTCGGATAACGGTGCGCTGTCTGCACACCGGGCAGGCTGCCGTGTCATCATGGTGCCGGATCTGGCGGGACCGCTGCCGGAGACCGAAGCGTTTCTGGCAGGAACGGCAGCAAGCCTGTCGGATGTGGCAGCGCTGCTTGAAATAATGGAGGAGTAAAACGGGAAATGGAATTAAGAGAAGCGAACAGCAGGGAATTACGGAGGATCAAGAGAATTTATCTGGAGGCATTTCCGGGAAAGGAGCGCAAGCCTTTCGGGATGATGAAGCGCAAGGTGCGTCAGGGGAAGATGGAGATCCTCTCGCTCATGGACGGGAAAAGGCTGGTGGGACTTGCAATCACCGTTTTGTATAAGGATATGGTTCTTCTGGATTATTTTGCTGTGGCAAAGGATGCCCGCGGCAGGAATCATGGTTCCGGGGCCCTTGCTCTTCTGAAGGAGCGGTATGCAGACAGAAGGTTCATGCTGGAGATCGAGCTTTTGGATGATGCAGCAGCAAATCGGGAGGAGCGTATCCGGAGGAAGCGGTTCTATCTGAAAAACGGAATGCAGGAAACGGGAATTGAAGCAATGGTATTCCGGGTTCCCATGGAGGTTTTGAATGACGGAAAGCCTCTTACTTATGAGGAATACCACGCAGTCTATGAAAAGGTGATCGGTCCGGTCTTTGCACGGATGGTATATCCGTTGAATACATTTTCTTTTTCGGAATAGTGTGTTAAAATAGCAGTGATTCATGTGAGGAGAGATGCAGGAAAATGCGAAGAAGAAAGAAGATCTTAAAGGTTGGCAATGTTCCGGTAAAGAGTATAAGCCAGATGGATGGAATCCGGGAAAGCGGCAGGATCAATACGGCAGTGCTGGATTATGTGGAGGCGCATATCGGGGCAGGAGTTTCTACAGAGGAGATCGACCGGTGGGCGTATGATCTGACGACTCAGATGGGCGCGGTTCCGGCTCCCCTGAATTACGAAGGCTTTCCCAAAAGTGTCTGTACATCTTTGAATGATGTGGTCTGCCACGGGATACCGTCGAAGGATGTGATCCTGAAGGAAGGGGATATCATCAACGTGGATGTGTCCACGATCTATAAAGGGTATTTTTCCGATGCTTCCAGGATGTTCTGTATCGGGGAGGTCAGTGCGGATAAGAGACGGCTGGTACAGGTGGCAAAGGAAGCCATTCAGGTGGGGCTTATGGAAGTAAAGCCCTGGAAGCCTATTGGAGATATGGGTCATGCCATTCATATGTATGCCCGGAGTCAGGGGTATGCAGTGGTGGAGGAGATTGGCGGTCACGGAATCGGTCTTGCATTTCATGAAGAGCCATGGGTCAGCTATGTAAGTCCAAGAGGAAGCGGGGAGATCCTGGTTCCGGGAATGGTATTTACCATTGAACCGATGATCAATATGGGAACACCGGATTTTTATATTGACGAGGAAGACGGATGGACCGTACATACCGCAGACGGTATGCCTTCTGCTCAGTGGGAAGTGACCGTGGCAGTCACAGAAGCCGGTTATGAGATCCTGACCAGATAGATACAGAAGAAGGGCACAGAAAGGGGAGAGTACAGATGGAGTATACGTATCCGAAATTTTTTTATGATTTTCAGTGTGAGGCATCTGCCTGCAGTGATACCTGCTGCGCGGGCTGGGGGATCGCCATCGATCCCGTGTCTTTGAAGAAATACAGAAATTATCCGGGAATTTTCGGCAGCCGCCTGAAGAATTCCATTGATTGGGAGACAGGATCCTTCCGGCAGTATGAGGGACGCTGTGCTTTCCTGAGTGAAGAAAATCTGTGTGATATTTATACAGAGGCGGGAGAGAAGATGCTCTGCAAGACCTGTACCCGGTATCCAAGGCATTATGAGGAGTATGAAAATCTTCGTGAGATCTCTCTGTCTCTGTCCTGCCCGGCAGCGGCGCGGCTGATTCTTGGCAGTGACGAGAAGATGACGTTTTTAAGCGAGTGCAGAGAGACGCCGGAGGAGGAATACGAGCAGTTTGATTTCTTCCTGTTTACCAAGCTTCAGGAGATCCGGGATTATCTCTATCAGGTGATACAGGACCGGGAGAGACCCGTTGAACTGCGAATGGCGATGATCCTTGCCGCAGGGCATGATCTGCAGAGCCGGATCACCCGTCAGAAGCTCTACATGATAGACAATCTGCTGAAGTGGTATGGGGAGCCTTCGTTTGAAAAGCTGGCAGGAAAGAAGTTCAGGCTGTATGACGGAAGAGGGATAGAGCGGCGGGTTCAGCTTCGGAGGATGTGGCGGAGACTGTACCGTCTGGAGGCGCTGCGTCCGGAATGGACTGTATTTTTAAAGAGGCAGGAGCAGAGGCTTTATCAGGAGCTGTCCCAGGAAGCCTACGAAGAGGTATGCCGGGAATTTGCCGTATATCATAAGGAAAAGGAATATGAATACGAGCAGCTTTTGATGTATTTTATATTCAGCTATGTGTGCGGAGCCGTGTATGACGGTGATGTATTCAGTAAGATAAAGCTGGCGGTGGTGAACACCATGCTGATCCGGGAGCTCAATATGGCGGTCTGGCTGGAAAAGGATCGTCAGTTCACCCTGGAGGATCAGATCGAGAATGCGTACCGGTATGCCCGGGAGGTGGAGCATTCGGATCAGAATATGGAAGCTATGGAATGTATGCTGGCAGAGGAGGAGCTGTTTGAGCTTGCAAATCTGCTGACGGGAATCCTTGGCATAAACACATGGAAAGAGAAGACAGAAAGAGAGGAAGACAGATTATGTGTATCAGAATTGGAATCTTAGGTTATGGAAATCTGGGACGGGGGGTGGAGTGTGCCATTCGTCAGAATCCGGATATGGAGCTTGCGGCAGTATTTACCAGAAGAGACCCGAAAGATGTGAAGATCTTAACAGAGGGTGCAAAGGTATGCCGTGTCAGTGAGGCTGCGGACTGGAAGGATCGGATCGATGTGCTGATCCTGTGCGGCGGAAGTGCAACGGATCTTCCGAAGCAGACCCCGGAATATGCAAAGCTGTTCAATGTGATCGACAGCTTTGACACGCATGCAAGAATTCCGGAGCATTTTGCCGATGTGGATGCTGCGGCAAAGGAAGCAGGCAGGCTTGGTATCATTTCCGTGGGCTGGGATCCGGGAATGTTCTCTTTGAACCGGATGTATGCCAGTGCGGTCCTTCCGGAAGGAAAGGATTATACCTTCTGGGGCAGAGGTGTCAGCCAGGGACATTCTGATGCCATCCGCCGGATCGAAGGGGTCAGAGATGCAAAGCAGTATACCATTCCGGTAGAAACCGCGTTGGAAGCAGTCAGAAATGGGGAAAACCCGGAGCTGTCCACCCGCCAGAAGCACACAAGAGAGTGTTTTGTGGTGCTGGAGGAAGGTGCGGATGCGGCAAAGGTGGAGGAAGAGATCAAGACCATGCCGAATTATTTTGCAGACTATGATACGACGGTACATTTTATCAGTGAGGAAGAGTTAAAACGTGATCACAGCGGAATCCCTCATGGAGGCTTTGTCCTGAGGAGCGGATGTACCGGCTGGGAGAAGGAGCACAGCCATCTGATCGAATACCGGCTGAAGCTGGATTCCAACCCGGAATTTACCTCCAGCGTGATCGTGGCATACGCAAGAGCGGCATACCGTCTGGCGCAGGAGGGACAGACCGGCTGCAGGACGGTCTTTGATATCGCACCTGCTTATTTAAGCCCGAAGAGTGCGGAAGAGTTAAGAGCGACGATGCTGTAAAGCGGATATAAAAATGAATAAGATAAGATAAGATAAGAAGTGACTGCTGCAAAAATCAGAGATTTTGCAGCAGTCACTTCTTTTTTTTCTGAATATTTCGATCTGTTTTCGCAGAGTAGACCACTTTATGATAAGTTTGACGCTTAATTATGTGAGTAATTATACGCCTAAAGTTATAAAAATGCAATCAATAAAACGTAGTTTTTCCATAATTTAGCAGTATATGTATTTGAAGCGTAGATTCGATACCTGTTTCAAAGGAAAAATTTCTGAATAAAAATTACAGCGCAGTCAAATCCGCAGTCAGTTGTAATATATAAAGCAAACAGATTATGACTGCTGCTGGTTTGGAGTCAGGAGGGGCTGCCGGAATGGCGAAAGGTGAAAATATTTTTAAACGAAAGGATGGGCGTTGGGAGGCCCGTTACATCAAGGGATATGAACTTTCAGGAAAAATCAGATATGGCTTCTGCTATGGCAGGACATATAAAGAGGCAAAAGAAAAAGTAACGGCTGCAAAGGCAGCGCTGATCAACGGAAAAGCAATCACCGCATCAGGCTCAAAAAACAGATTTGCATACTTTTGTGATGAATGGTTTGGGCTCCACAAAGGGAGGTTCAAAGAGTCTACATGTGTGAAGTATGAGACGATACTGGAAAAGTACATCAAACCGGAACTGGGAGAATGTCATCCGGAAATGTTTAATACTGAACTTCTGGAAAAATTCTCCAATGAACTGCTGATGGGGAATCAGCTTGCCCCCAAAACAGTTAAGGATATTCTGGTAATGCTTCACTCCATACTAAATTATACAGGAAGATATTTTCCGGAAATCCTTCCGCAGATTGAACTGGTCTATCCCCGGGAAAGCAGGAAGGAAATGCGGGTACTGACCAGAGATGAACAATCACAGCTTATTCGTTACCTGCTTGATGATCTGGATGCCTGCAGGTTCGGGATATTGCTGGCACTGCTCACAGGAATGCGAATCGGGGAACTGTGTGCGCTGCGCTGGGAAAAAATTTCATTAAAGGAAAATACAGTTAAAATATCTGCCACGATGCAGAGGCTGAGGGATCCCAGTCCGAACAGGACAGCAAAAACAAAGGTAATTATCGGAAGCCCCAAGACCGCCAGATCTGAGCGGACGATTCCCCTGAATGAAGATGCGGCAGCTCTCTGCCGGAGAATGAATCCCGGAGACCCGGCCGCATTTGTATTAACCGGAGGGGCAGACTACATGGAGCCGCGGGCGCTCCAGTACAGGCTGGAACGGTATACGGCTGACTGCGGTCTGGAAAATGTTCATTTCCATACACTGCGGCACACCTTTGCCACAAGATGTGTGGAGGTCGGATTTGAGATCAAATCGCTGAGTGAGATTCTGGGGCACGCCAATACCTCCATCACACTTGACCGCTATGTACATTCTTCCATGGAGCTGAAAAGGAATAATATGAATAAGCTGGTGCTGGCAGAGCTGTAATTCTCCGCAGTCGGAAACAGGTGTCTTTGTGTCGGTGTTTCCGCGTAGAATGCCGTATTTTCGGGATTCCGGCCTGCTTTTTGACAGAGTGGTCTACTCTGCGAAAAGAGATACCTGCAGATATGATTATTGAAAGGATAGCGCATTCTGCACCGTGAAACAAGGGTAAACTGTATGGTAAATTCTGTTAAAAAATTCTGGCAGGACCGGCAGAAGACCTTACCGGGATGAGGTTCGGAAAACTGTCAGTCACAGGTTTTGCCGGATATACCGAGAATGCCAGGCAGAGGGTATTTGTCTGGCATTGTCAGTGTGCGTGCCATATACCGGAGGCGGCAGGGATAAGGAAGAACCGGTGAAAAAATGTTTGACAGGCCGGATAAAAAGGATGAGGTTAGGATTGTATGGGAATCACAGATGAAATGATGTTTTACGGAGGAATGGTTTTGACCGCCGCAGGCGTGCTGGGACTGGTCATATATCTGTTGACTGCCAGGCTGAGAGGAATGAAGCTGGATCTCCGGCTTGATCAGGAATATGGGAAAACGGAGGCAGACAAATGCCGGAAGTGATAGCTGGTACATATCAGATTATTAAACAGATCGGTGCAGGAGGAGGAGGTATTGTCTTTCTTGCGCGCCATCTGCGCCTGGAAAAAAATGTGGTCCTGAAAGCGGATAAAAGAAAGCTGACCACCAGACCGGAGCTTTTGCGTATAGAGGTCGATGTATTGAAGCATTTAAGTCATACCTACATTCCTCAGGTATATGACTTTTTTGTGGAGAATGAAACGGTATATACGGCGATGGAATACATCGAGGGCGATAGTTTTGACAGGATATTGAAGCACGGAGAACCATTTTCACAGGCACAGGTGATCAAATGGGGCATGCAGCTTTTGGAAGCCCTTGCTTATCTGCACAGCCCCACCCATGGGGATCCGCCCCATGGATATACGCACAGTGATATTAAGCCTGCCAATCTGATGCTCACTCCGGCGGGAAATATCTGCCTGATCGATTTTAATATTTCGCTGGCATTGGGTGAAGAAATGATCATCGGCCGCAGTGAGGGCTATGCCTCCCCGGAGCATTACGGCCTGGATTTTTCAACAGAGGGTTCTTATCGGGCGGATGGGAATACGGCCGGAATCGGGGACGGGAAAACCGGTCCTGTGTCTGCGGTCAGAAAGACGATTTCCACCATATTCAGTCGCAGCTCATCCGGAAGCACCGGGGCGTACAGAGGGACAAGCCGGTCCGGATACCGGCTGATCACACCGGATGTGCGTTCGGATATCTACAGTGTGGGAGCTACTTTGTATCATCTGCTGAGCGGCAGACGTCCGGCCTCCCAGGCGAAAAAGGTTGAGCCGTTATCTGCAAAGGAATTCAGTCCGCAGCTGGCACATATCATTAACCGGGCGATGGAACCGAATCCGAATCTGCGTTATCAGACGGCGGATGAGATGCTGGAGGCGTTCCGACACATCCGGGAAAATGACAGCAGGGTCCGCAGGCTTCGGTTGGAACGGCGGATCGTCTGTACAGGGCTTACAGCGCTGTGCATCACCGGAGCAGGGACCTCGTTTGTGGGACTGAAGCGGATGGAGACCGCAGAAAGCTGGAAAAAGCTGGCGGAATATTCCCGGAACGCACTGCAGGAAGGGGATCTGAAGGATTCGTTAAGGTATGCGCTGCAGGCATTTCCGGAGAAACAGCCATTGATACAGCCCGCATATATTGCGGAAGCACAGAAGGCACTCACGGATGCGGTGGGTGTGTATGATCTGGCAGATGGATACAAGCCTCATGGCACTGTGGAACTTCCGTCAGCGCCCCTTGGTATGGCGATTGCGCCGGACGGAACGACACTTTCCTGCGTTTACGCTTCTGCAGTCGCCGTTTACGATACCAGGACCTGTACCCTGCTCGCCACGCTGCCTGCGGCGGAATCCGCGCTTTCAGAGGTGCGGTATCTGGATGCGGATACTATCCTTTACGCCGGAAAAGCCGGGATCAGCCGTTATGACATAAGGGAAGGGGCAGTGGGCTGGACAGGACAGCCGGCAACAGGCATCTGCATATCTGCGGACGGAAAACGGGCGGCAGGAGTTTATCGGGATGAAAGCAGTATTACAGTATATGATACGGAAACAGGACAGGTTCTCCGGCGTGTTGGACTGAACGGAAGACATCAGTCCGTGACGGTCAATGATATATTTGCCAATCCCAATGATAACCTGCTGGCGCTGAATGCGGATGGAACGCTTCTGGCAGTCAGTATGTCTGATGGCTCTCTGGAGCTGTTTGATCTGAAAAATGAAGCAGGGAACAGGATTATCATGGATCAGACATCCGGTTATACGCATTTTGAGGGTGGCTTTTATCAGAATTATTTTGCGTTTTCGGCATCCGGCGTATCGGAATCTGTTTTTGCAGTTATTGATACCTCTTCGATGGAGCAGACCGGCGGTTTTCAGTCGGACGGATGCTTTCATGTGCAGACAGACGAGACGGGGATCTATGTGCAGACGGATAATCTGCTGGTGGAGATTGACCCTGTATCAGGAGAGCAGCGTCCGCTTGTGACAACTACAGAGAATATTCATGCTTTTGCAAGAAGTACGGATCATACACTGATCGCGACAGAAGGAGCCTATTCCTTTTTTGACAGCCATGCGGTAAAGATCGCTGAGGGTGAAAAAAAAGACGGGACGGATTTCGTTCAGACGGCAGAGGGAATGGCGGTGCTTGGAAGCCGCAGTACACCGTCGGTTCGGCTGATGACGTACGAAAATCATAAAGAGGCAGAGGTATTTACATACGATCCGGCGGCATCCCATGATGAGGCAAGGGTCAGTGCGGACGGAGAGCGGGTCATGCTTTTTTCCTGGCAGAGATTCCGGATCTATGACCGGAGCGGAAAGCTGGTCAATGAGACGGAGCTTCCGGATTCGGAACAGATCTACGATCAGCAGTTCAGGAGAAATGGAAATGAATCTTATCTGGAAGTAATCTATAACGATGGAAGATCCCGTATATACAGTGCCGCAGACGGTGCACTTCTCCGGGAAGTGCAGAATGCAGTGCCGGACGGCAGTATGTATGAGGAATTTCATGTGAATGGGATGCGTATCGAGTCACCGCTTCACGGCGCACCGGTGGCATATGACGAGAAAACCGGAAAACAGATCCGGGTACTGTCGGAAGAAGATTATCTGACGTATGTAACGCCGGTGGGCGATCAGATGGTGGCGCAGTTCATAACTGCAGACGGTTATGGCTACGGGCAGCTTTTGAGCGCGGACTGTGAGGTACTGGCAGAACTGCCGTATCTGTGTGATGTGATCAATCATGTGCTGGTTTTTGATTATCCGACAGGAAATCTGAGGCAGTCGCACATTTTTGATATAGAGCAGCTTTTAACGGCTGCACAGAATATCCTTGAAGAGGGACAATAAAAACTACTTAAATAAGACACAGGAGGACAACAAAAGTGAAAGTTATGAAGAGAGTACTGGCGTGTGCGCTGGCAGTCATGCTTGCTGTTCCGTCTGTCCAGGCAATGGCATCAGAACTGCCGGACAATACGGCGCCGGAATCTTCGGCTGCTGCGGAAGAGATGCCGGAAACGGCAGAATCTGTGAAGACAGGTACGGAAGTGACCGCAGCGGATGAAAATGCAGGCACGGAAGTACCGGGTGCAGCAGAGGGAGCTGCAGAGGAGCCTGCGATTCCAGAAGAGGTCGGGGAGGTCCCGGCTGTTACAGAAGAACCTGCAGCAACGGACGGGACAGAGGCTCCGGCTACTACAGAAGAGCCTGCAGCCACGGACGGGACAGAGACTCCGGCTGCTACAGAAGAGCCTGCAGCCACGGACGGGACAGAGACTCCGGCTGCTACAGAAGAGCCTGCAGCAACGGACGGAACAGAGGTTCCAACTGTTACAGAAGAGACAGAAGCTCAGGCAGCGGAGGCTCCGGAAACAGCCGAGACAGAGGAGCCGGTACAGGAAGCAGAGCCGGAAGTGGATGAGGTTCAGTTCAATACGGGAAACCATGTGTGGAGCGTAGTGAATCAGGAAGCATTCATGGAACTGGAAATGGGAGATGCGTATTTCGAGGAGGATGGAAGCTATACCATCAATATCCCGGAAGCCAATCCGTTTTTCCCATATGAGGTGCAGTTCACCCATGACGGAGAGACCACAGAGGAGTGGTTCATGAATCCGGAGGACACTGTGGAGGTGGGCGGACATACGTTCCAGGTGTCTGCATACATTGACAATACAGTTCCGACCTATATGAACCTGGAAGTGGCAGGGGATACCGTGGCAGTATACCCGCAGAAGAAGGAATTCACGGACGAGGAAGAGGCGGCGGCCATGCCGATGTCCATGATCCCGCTGGAAAGCATGGAGCTTTCTGTGGATCTGAGTGGGTACACGCCGCTGGAGCTGACCATGGTGAAGATGAGCGGAATCTTTGAGAATCTGCCGGAGACGGCAAAGGTGGCATGGAAACGTGCCAATTACAGCAGTGACAATTATACGCTCAGCAGTTCAGAGGATACCATCGACCTGAGCTGGGAAACTTCCAGCAACTATAACGAATGGGAGATGATCGTGGGAGACGGCGATCAGCTGAATCCTGAGAATATCCGTTATACAGTGAATATAAATACTACAGATGCCGGCGCATGGCTGCTTTCTAAAGCCTATGCACAGGATGAACAGGGGAACCGTTCCGAGGTATATGTAAGTGAATCGGACTACGATGATTATTACGACGACAGTGCAGTCAATACCGGTGATCTGGAAGGATCAAGAAGGCAGTATACCTATTACTCCAGCAGTGAAGTACAGGATAAGAAGCTGTATACCTGCCTGTCTATCGACAGCAGTTTGTTTGGAAACTCCCGCATCGGCAGTGTGAAGGTGGTTGAGGGCACTTATACAGACGCAGCCGATGCCGCACAGGCGAAGGATGTGACCGCTCAGGTGCTGTGTGCAGATATGACAAAGGCATCTGCTGGATATTCATCGGAGCAGCGAGTGACTGCATTTACCATGATCGGCTATGACGCTGCCGGAACCGTGATCGGTATCCTGCCGTTTTCCTGGTGCCGTTATGGCAACGTAAGTGAGCTGTACGTGAAGCTTTACTCCAAAACAGATACGCAGACAGATCAGCTTGCCTCTTCCTGGATCTACGGAAAAGAGGTAAAGAGAAGTTTTGGTCTGAGAGAGCCGTATGCGCTGAACGGAACATACACGCTGGTTATGACATATGAGAAAAACAGCGGAGCGGATTATCCGGATGTGACGGCTGTTTATGTCGGAAAATATAATTCCATCGCGGAGGCGACTGCGGCCGGGGCTGTCAATATCAAGGACAGCGTGATGGGTGATATCAGCAGTGCTGCGGGCTACGCGGCGGATTACAGTGGGGGCGTATGGTTCACAGTGTTTGCAGGAGAGGACGGCAATGCAAAGCAGAGTGTGTATTCCTTCTGTGCGAAGACCGTCCGTTCAACGTGGGTGGATTCTCCGGACAGCGACTCAACGATGGATTTTTACGGACTGAAAGACGCCGACGGAAACTGGATCCCGTCATATGTCATCAGCGATGCGGATGATTCTTATGCAGAGAAGAATTATGTGACGATCCTGGTTGGCGAGAATGTGGATTTGAGTCAGAAATATGCACCTGTATTCAGTAAGGCCAGTAAAGCGACAGTCTATACAGAGGGAAGCAGGACTCCGGAGGAAAGCGGTAAAACGCTCCATTCCTTCGTAGGAGGACCGGTGCAGTATTCTGTATCTGCGGAAGACGGCATCAATTCCAAGAATTACTGGGTACAGATCAGAAAGGCAGAAAGTGCTGACGGGCAGCTCTACATCAGCAGTCTGAAGGATGAGGATGCGGAGACCCGGGTGGAGAACGGCGTGACCTACTCGATCCGTGAGGTGATGCTGGATGCTTATCACGATTACCGTCATGACATCTGTCTGGCCAATATCGGCAGTACGGAGCTTCCGGCATTATCTGCGGAGCTTTCCTCCAATGTGGTGGAGCTGGATCCGTACTGGACCCTTAACGGGAAACAGGCACTGGCAGGAATGCAGACCGTAGAAAGACCTGACTGGAGTTCCGATAAGGAAGGAGAGCTTCCGAATCTGGCAAAGCTTCGTCTGCGCGCTAAGGATGGAGTGGCAGACGGTACGGAGATCTCCGGAACGCTGACGATCAAATCAGGAGACAAGGTCCTGATGGTACTGACTCTGACCGGTATGGTGGGAGACCCGTGTATTACGACCACAGAGATTCCGGATGCGGTCAAATATGTGCCTTATGGAACCATGATCCAGAACAGCAACAAATACAGCTGGATACAGGTATCCTACGAGCTGGTGGAAGGTGTTCTCCCGGAGGGTATGGAGATCAGACCAAACGGAGAGCTTTACGGCGTCCCGCAGGAGACGGGAAGCTTTGCGTTTACTGTGTGCGCGTCCTTTGACTGTGCAAGAGAAAACTGTAATTTCCCGGAGCAGTATGCGGATCTGACGCTGACAGTCCAGGATAATACAGATGATAATGTTTATCTTTACGAAACAGACGGGAACTATACACTGGAGACGCCGATCGGTAGAGAAACAGCGGCTGGAAATCATTATTTCTATCTGGAGCAGATCGCAGACAGTCTGTTTGTATCCGAGGGTGTGCTTCCGGAGTTCCAGAATCTCTGGCTGAACGGTGAGAAGCTGACCGCGGGAACCGATTATACGGCGGTATCCGGAAGTACCAGAATCACAGTGAGCGCACAGACGCTTCAGAATAAAGCGGACAAAGACGGCAGGAATACCATCGCAGCCGAGTTCCGTGTTGACGGCGATACAAATAAGGATCTGAAACGTACGGCACAGAACTTCTATTTGACGCTGAATGCGGACGGCGGCGATTCAGGCAGTAATTCCGGCAGCTCGGGCGGTTCCGGCGGCAGCTCTGACGATGACGATGATGTGAGCGGCAGCACCGGCGGAGGAAGCAGCGCACCGGCTTTTGTAACCATCCGCGGACATGTGGTGGACGGAAACAGCAGAGCCATGGCAGGCTATACCGTAGAGCTTCATTCGACCCCGAGAACAACGGTAACGGATGGGAACGGTTATTTTGAATTTGCGAATGTGGAATACGGAACACATGAGCTGTTCGTTAAGGATGCAGCCGGAAATCTGCTGGCATCAAGACGTTTTGAGATCCGTGAGGGTGCAGCAGGCTATGCAGATGACATCTTTACGGCTCAGAATGGAATGATCGTCAACATGACCGTGACAATAGCAGGCGGTGCGATGACATTTTCCAATGTATCCGTAGTCGGTGCACAAACCGGTGATACGACCCATGTGTACGGCTGGATGCTTGTACTGCTTGTATGCAGCGCAGCGCTGGCAGGCATGGCGATCTATAAGAAAAAAAGAAAACTCTCATAAATGAAACAGAATATCCGGCTGTGCGGGACAGTCCGTGCGGCCGGATATGTGATCATCTGAGAACGGGAGGAACAAGCATGATGAGAATGAAAAAAAGAATTGCAGGCTTCATGGCTGCGCTGTTTTTGGCAGTGACCATGGTAATGCCCGCAGGTGCAGCGCAGAGCAGCATGGATGGAAGCGAGGCAGTAAATAATGCAAGGAATGGTGTGCTTCAGGTCAATTTAACTTATGTTGACCGGAATTCCGAGGCACATGTCATTCAGGGCGGTACCGGTTTCCTGATCGGCGATGAGGCAGGCGCGGAATATATGATCACCAATGCGCATGTGGTAAATATGGACGATGAGGTGAAAAATGCCGCATCAGAGCTGTTTGGCGTAGACTTCAACAATCCGAGCAGCATAAACATGCAGATTCAGGTAGTGGTAAAGCGTGACGTAGTGATCAATGCAACCATCGTAAACCAGAGTGCGGATATGGATTTTGCGATCCTGCGTCTGGAGCAGGCGATCTATGACCGGACCCCGCTGTCGATCGATGATGATGACAACGATCTGGTGGAAACCATGGATGTCTATGCACTGGGATTCCCCACTGCGATTGAGCTGGTAGAGGATACTCCGTTTTATGTAAGCTCAGATGTTAATATCATCAACGGAATTGTCTCTACAAAGACTTCCATCGACGGAATCAAATACATCCGACATGGAGCAACCATGACAGAGGGCAACTCCGGCGGACCGCTGGTGAACAGCAACGGTGCAGTTGTGGGTGTTAATACACTGGGAGTGGATTCCACTTATTTCTATTCTCTGCAGATCTCCGAGGTGACTTCTGTACTGAATGCACTGGGAATCACCTATACCTCTGCAGCAGGAAATACGGAAGCACCGGCAGAGGAGCAGCCGCAGGAGACAGAGGAGCCGGCACTTCCGGAGGAGCCGGAGGTTCCGCAGATCGATAAGACGGCGCTTTCTGCGCTGGTGACAGAGGCAGCGGCTATGGATCTGAGCGGTTATGACGATGCGTCCGCAGAGACCTTCAGCAGCGCTCTGGCAGACGGACAGATCGCATTGAATAATGCGTCTGCAACACAGGCGGATATCGATGCGGCAGTGAGCAAGATCACGGAAGCGAAAAATAATCTGACCGAAAAGGCAGGAGTTCCGATGGGTCTGATTCTGGCAGCTGCAGCGGCAATTGTGGTTGTGATCATCCTCATTCTTGTGGTAGTGATGGGCAGGAAGCGTAAATCGGCGGCAGAGCCGGATTACAGCAGCGGACAGCAGAGCCGCACATATACGGCTGCGTCCGGCGGACAGCAGAACCGCAGCAATTCCGGTGGACAGTCCGGCTTCTCCGGCAGCGGAAGCGTGAGTTCCGGAAGCGGAGAGACCAGCATCCTTGACAGCGGAGACGGAGCAACCTCTCTTCTGGGAGCAGGAGAGACCAGCATTCTGGGCGGCGGAGCACCTGCAGCTGCGGCAACTCTGGTAAGAACCAAAAACGGAGAGCAGATCCAGATCAGAAAACAGCTCTTCAAGATCGGTAAGGAACGCGTAAAGGTGGATTACTGCATCACGGACAACAGCACCATCAGCAGGGTGCATGTACAGATTACCTATCGCAACAACGAATATTATATCACGGACATGAAGTCAACGAATTTTACCTATGTCAATGGCAACAAGCTTGCGGCAAATCAGGAGCTGAAACTTAGAAACGGGGACAAGATCAAGCTGTCCGATGAGGAATTTGAATTCAGATGTTAATTGAATGAGTGGATTTCTGGGAAAGCGGCATGAAAATGCCGCTTCCTTGGAATCAACCGTCCGGAATGGGAGAGGAAAGTGTCAGATGAAATTTTTGACAGCGGCATATAGCGATGTGGGAATCAGGAAAAAGACCAATCAGGACGCCCTGATGGTGAAAATTGCGGATACAGATTATGGAGAAGTATGCTTTGCAGTGGTATGTGACGGCATGGGCGGGCTTTCCAGAGGAGAGCTGGCAAGCGCCACACTGATACGACTGCTTTCAAAATGGTTTGAGCAGGAATTTCCGGAGCTTTTGTATGGAGGAATTTCGCCGGAGTATCTCCGGAGGAACTGGGAGCAGCTGATCTATGAGACGAATTACCGGATCGGCTCTTACAGCAGCCAGAATCAGGTGAGGCTGGGAACAACAGTGGCAGCGCTTCTGCTTACCGGAAATATGTATTATATCATCAATGTGGGAGATTCGCGGGTATATGGTCTTTCGGACAGGGTGTATCAGCTGACAAAGGATCAGACGGTAGTGCAAAGAGAGATCGATCTTGGAAATCTGAGACCGGAGGACGCGGAACGGGATCCCAGAAGAAATGTACTGCTGCAGTGCGTGGGCGCTTCCAGTGTGATCGATCCGGAATTTGTATTTGGGGAAGTGGGAAGCGGAAGTAACTTCCTGCTTTGCAGCGATGGGTTCCGCCATGTTGTCAGCAATGAGGAGATCTATGCGAAGCTGGGTCCTGCAGCAGCGGGCTCAGAGCAGGAAATGGAAGAAAATTTAAGATATATCGTAGAGCTGGATAAGCATCGCCGGGAAGAGGACAATATCTCAGGTGTGCTGATTCATGTGATGTAGGAGGAGCTGTATGCTGGAAACAGGTGAATTGGTAAATGGACGGTACCGGATCCTCCATAAGATCGGTCAGGGCGGCATGAGCGTGGTCTATCTGGCCAAGGATGAATTGGAAAACAGACAATGGGCGGTGAAAGAGGTACGGAGGGAAGGCGTGCAGGATTTCCGTGTGGTCGAGCAGGGGCTGATCACGGAGACGAATATGCTTAAAAGGCTGCACCATCCGAATCTGCCGCATATTGTTGACGTTATAGAAAATGAGGACAGATTTCTCATCGTTATGGAATATATCGAGGGAATATCTCTGAAGGATAAGCTGGCAGGGGCGGGGGCACTTCTGCAGACGGATGTGATCCGCTGGGGTGTGCAGCTGTGTGATGTGCTGGATTACCTTCACGGACAGAGACCGCCGATCATATATCGGGACCTGAAGCCGGCCAATATTATGCTGAAGCCCGGCGGTGATGTCAAGCTGATCGATTTCGGAACGGCAAGGGAATATAAGACCGGGAATCAGGAGGATACCATCAATATCGGGACGGTAGGCTATGCGGCTCCGGAGCAGTACGGCGGCATGGGACAGTCGGATGCGAGGACGGATATCTACTGTCTGGGCGTGACCCTGTACCAGCTGGTAACGGGAAAGAATCCCTGCGAGCCTCCGTATCTGGTACTGCCGATCCGGCACTGGAATCCGGCTCTTTCGCCGGAACTGGAACAGATCATTTTGAAATGTACAGAGATCGACCCTGCGGACCGCTATCAGAGCGCGGCGGAGGTCAGTGCGGCGCTTGGCTCCATCGGCGGTGCAGGAGACAGGGAGACAGTGAAAAAGCCGGGATTTCTGGAAAAGCTGCTTTCCGGAGGCAGGGGAAAGAGGCAGAAGCCGCAGCCGCAGCCCGTGCTCCAGCCGGAACCGCCGGTGCGTCAGGAGCAGGTCATGCCAATGCAGGCAGAGGATCATTTCGGCGATGATGAGACGGCGCTGCTCCTTCCGAAGGAGCATGTGGGAATCGGGAGATTTATCATCGTCAGGGATATTATGGAGATTCATACCGATGAAGTAATATAGGATTACCGGGGAGGACAGGATGCCGAAAATTGACGAAGTGCTGGGTGGAAAATATCAGATCATCAGTGAGATCGGGGCCGGAGGGGCAGGCGTCGTCTTTTTGGCGTATCACCTGAGTTTGTGTAAGTATGTAGTTGTGAAAAAACTCAAGGAGCAGGCTGCAGATCATATGAATATCCGCGGAGAGGCAGATATTCTGAAGGAACTTCATCATCAGTATCTTCCGCAGGTCTACGATTTTCTGGTGATCGGCAGGGATATCTATACGGTGATGGATTATGTGGACGGGCATGACCTGTACTGGTATACGGATCAGGGGATTTTGTTCTCGGAAAAGGAGCTGGTGCGTATGCTGCGGCAGCTGTGCGAGGTGCTGGAGTATCTGCATACCAGAAAGCCGCCGATCATCCACCGGGATATCAAACCGGGCAACATCATGATACGTGATAATGGGGACGTCTGCCTGATCGATTTTAACATTTCATTTTCGGCGGGCAGCAGGGCATTTTCCGGCTACAGTTATCATTATGCGTCCCCTGAGCAGATCGAGTCTGCAAGACTCGCTTCTTTTGGCGGACAGGATATACGCACCCCGGATGCAAGGGAAGATATTTACAGTCTCGGAGCGACATTTTTCTATCTGATGACCGGTATAAGACCGAGAGACGCCATGGCGCAGGAACTGAAGAAAAGAGGCGCGGTTACGGCATATTCGGCGGATCTGTTCCGGATCATACAGAAGGCTATGGCGCAGGATCCCGGGAAGAGGTATCAAAGCGCGGCGCAGATGAGGAAGGCGGTCATCCGTCGGACGGGACGGACGGAAAGGATTCTGCTGTCTGCGGCAGCGGCGGGAACGATTCTGGTTCTGATCCTTGGAATCATGGCAGGAGTGATCCATGATCGGGAAAAGAAGGAAGCAGCCTTTGCCGCCGCTTATTCGGAATACATTCTGGAGCTGTCATCGGCAGACAGCACAGAGTGGATACAGGGTGGACTCTCTTTGCTGAACCAGAAGCAGTTTGCGGATATTCTCGAGAAAAAGCCGAATCAGAGGGCGGTGCTTTTCAGAAGTATTGCGGATGGATATTTCGAAGAGGAGAATTATCCGGCCGCAGCGGATTATTACCGGGATGCGCTGGAGCTTTCGGAAAATGCGGCGGATAAGGCGGAGGATACAAAAAACAGGATCCTTTCACTGATACGCGGCGGAGCAGCCGCGCAGGCCGGACAGGAGCTTATACTTCGAAAAGACGTCCTGTCTCCGGCTGCATATTCTTATCTGGAGGCAGAGCTTTTATTGGAAGCGGGACGGACGGAAGACGCGCTGGAGCAGATGGACCGTATCATGGCTGCGGAAAATGAGAGCGGGATCCTGCTGAGCTGCTGCCTGCAGGCGGCAGAGTGTCTTCGCGGCACAACCGATTATGAACGCCGCATGGATTATCTGAACAGGGCAGAGCAGTATGTGGACAGGAAGCTTCTGTATCGGAAGATTGGTGATGAATATATTGCCGTCGCACAGGAGGCCTCTGCGGCGTCTGTAAAGCAGGAGGCGGTCCGAAGGGCAGAAAGCTGTTACGAAAAGCTTTGTGCAGAGATGCAGGCAGGTTATGTGGATCGTCTGAATCTGGCAGTGATCCGGCAGATGGCAGGAGAATATGACAGCGCAATGGAGCTGCTGAAAACTTTGATAGAGGAGAATCCGGAGGATTACCGGGCATATCGGGAAGCCGCGTTTACCAGGTACCGGATGGAGCAGGAGAAAGCGACACAGAACAGAAGCAGTCTTCCGGTGCTGTACTACGGAAAACTTGCGCTGGAACATTATAAAGAAGGAAACAGCGATGAACAGATGATACAACTCAGAGAGCTTTTGGATCGTCTGGAGACAGAGCAGGAGGGAGTACGATGAAGGAATCAAGGCAAAAGGATTATCAGAAGAGGCTTAAGGAGCAAAAAGGCAGTAAGAGAGGGCGGCAGATACTGACAGCGCTTCTGCTGGTGCTTGTACTGGCGATTGCTGCCTCCTTTGGATGGTATATGCTTTCAGGGCAGGGTGCAAAAATGCGCTATGCGGAGCGGATGCAGGAAGGAAACCGGTATCTGATCCAACTGGACTATCCGGCAGCGGAGATTGCGTACAGAAAGGCAATCGAGGAAGCACCGGAGGAGCCGGAGGCTTATGAGAAGCTGGCAAACGTTTACATAGCGCAGAACAGGTACGCGGAGGCCGGAGAGCTGCTGGTACATGGAATCCGCAGAACCAATGCAGAGGTACTGGTAAA
This sequence comes from Clostridiales bacterium, assembly GCA_018376135.1. GTDB lineage: Bacteria > Bacillota > Clostridia > Lachnospirales > Lachnospiraceae > Hominiventricola. The sequence goes on from JAHABX010000002.1 coordinate 119,127, forward strand.
AACTTATCAGAGGGTTTCTTCAATCCTGCTGAACCTGCAGAACGGGCTTGATGCAGACGGCATGACATCGGATCAGATACTCCGGGTATCGGACGGGCTGACACTGGACGCGACGATTTATGACATGATCGCCTCCTATACATACAGGGATTACGTAAGGGTATACGGAGAGCCGGTATCGGCGGTCAGCAATTCCTACGGAGGAAAAGACATAAGGTTTGACGGTTTTTCCGGAAATGTATCCTTCCGCAGGGCGTCCTATGCGGAAAGCAGGGCGGACGTGGTCAGCTTTGACGATCTGTCCGAGCTGTTGGGCAATTACGGCGGAGCTGCCAGCGCAGACAAGCTTCAGGAGCTTTTTGGAAGTGAAATGGAGCTGACTGCCACAGAATCTGACTCTGCTTCCGGAATCGGATATGATGCGGTATATCGGTATCATGGTTGTCTGGTCACGCTTGCATGCGACGAGAACGGGAACGTGTACGGAAATGCTGCCAATACAGTAGCTCCGGATACGGAAGCGGAGAAGGAGGAAGACGGGCAGAAGAATACCTTCGGTTATGTGATCAATGCAGTAAACGGCGGCGGTGTCAGTGCGTCTATACGCTTCCTGAAAGGAGGGCGCTACGGCACTGTGGAGCGCGAGACTGCCGCGCAGAGCGACGGAAGCTTTGCGGCAAGCCTTCCTCCGGGAGAGTATACGGCGGAGATCCGCGCCACAGGGTTCATTACCTCTTATGAGGAGCTTATCGTAAATGAAGGGACGGAACTGAGAGGCCTCAGTTTTGCGGTTTCGCCGGAGCTGGAATCCGGTGAGATAAGGATCGTGCTGACATGGGGAGCCAATCCGAGGGATTTGGATTCTCATCTGGAGGGAACAGGATCCGGCGGAGAGAATGTAAACATCAGCTTCCAGAATATGACAGTGGAGCATACAGCAAACCTTGATATAGACGATACTTCCGGCTATGGTCCGGAGACAACGACCATTTATGACGCAGACGGAAGCTATACCTTTAAGATTCATAACTATTCGGCAGGATATGATTCTGCCCGGCTGGATCAGTCCGGAGCGGTCGTGAAGGTCTATCTGTCCGGCCAGTCGGATCCGATGGTTTTTCAGGTGCCGTCCGGAGACGGAATCTGGTGGGATGTGTGCCGTATTGAGAATGGGCAGGTGACATCCATAAATACGATTTACTGAATACAGGATGTGTGATATTGAATATGGGCAATATGTTAGGACTGATCATGGCAGCCTTGCTGCTGGTGATTCTGACGGGGATACTGATCTCGCTTCTGCTGACGGATCGTCGGGAGCGGATCGATGACACAAACAGAAAGATCATACTCCGCGGCGGGAAAAATATGGATCCGTATGCAGCGGCTGACGGAGACGGGATCATCGGGGAAGACATGAGCCGGGATCCGACGATCGTGCAGACGGTTCAGCAGAAACAGAGTGTACAGATGCTTTGTCTGACCGAATTAAAAAGCCGGTGTATGTACCGAGGGCAGTTTCATAACCGTCAGCTTTTCATAGGCCGCAGACCGCAGCTGACCGGACCGGAACAGGCAGGGCAGCTGTGCGTGGAGGCTCCAGGAGTCTCTCAGGTGCACTGCCGGATCTATGAGACCAGGGACGGTTACGCAGTGGAGGACTGCCGTTCCACCAATCATACGTGGGTGAATGGAAAAAAAGTTGCGGGATCGGTCAGGCTCAAAAGCGGGGATCTGCTGCGTATAGCGGACAGGGTCTACCAGGTACAGTTTACACTGGAGCATACAACGTGATATGAGTAAACGAAAAGAGAAAGAAATCAAATCGGCAATCAGGGAAATCATGAAGGATAACGTAATCCGTCTGGTGATCGGCGGGCAGGGAGAGAGCAGGGAGCGGTATCGGCAGAACCGGAAGTTATTCCTTTATCTGGAAGTTAAGGATACAAAGCCGAAGATCCGGTATCTTTATGATCTGTCCGAACCGGTGTTTATGGGACGTTCGGAAGAGGAAAACCATATCTGTATCAGAGACAGGACGGTATCCAAATATCAGGGGCGGATATGGACGGAGAACGGCAGGGTGTATTATGCGGATGAACCGGATGCTGCCAGTCAGATTCGGATTCGCCGGTACATCTGGTCCGTGAAACGAAAGCGCGGTGAGCGGGTCCGTCTCAGGACGAAAGACTGTCTTATGGTGGGGACAGTGACAATAAAGATCAGACTTTTTATGGGCGAACAGGAGATGTTCGGATAGGAGAAAACATGAAAACGGTCATTATGGCATGGGCGAAAGAGGGGTTCCGCGAGTTTTTCCTCCCGGGGATCCATAACGCGGATTATCAGATCAGGCTTGGGAAAAAGGTGTTTCAGCTTCAGGAGGATCTGGAGCTTAAGCTGGAGATTCTGGACGGGAAGTGGAGGATTCAGACAGATGAAGCATATTCCTTCCGAAACGAATGGGAACCAGGGGACTGCGTGCTGAAGGACGGAAGCCTCTTTACGCTGATTCCGGCCCATGGAAGGGGAAAACTCTCCCTGATGATTGTACAGTGGGAAAATGCAGGACTTGCCTGCAGAAAATTTGATATTTCCGGTCTGGAGCATTTTTCTGTGGGAAGCAGCGGAGATAATCAGATCTGTTATACGTTCCAGAACTATATTTCCAGAATCCATACCGTGTTTACAAAAAGAGGAGGGGTATGGACTGCCACTGACAAAAGCGGAAACGGCACATTTGTGGACGGATGCCGCATTCAGGGAAGCAGAGAGCTGAGGTTTGGGGATTGTGTGAACCTGTTCGGACTGAAGCTGATATTTCTGGGTGATGTTATGGCATGCTCTGTTGTGGGCGGCGCTGTCAGATGCGGGATCATACCGGAATATGACGCAGGACCGTATGAGGAACTGCCTGCACAGACGGAACGAAAAGAAAATAAGAAGTATTATAAGAGTGCACCAAGAACGATCGAGCCTCTTTTTGAGGATGTGATCGAGGTAGAAGGACCTCCGCCGAAAAAACAGGTGAGGCAAAAGCCGGTATTTATGACCATAGGTCCGTCCTTTACCATGGTGATCCCGATGCTTCTGGGGACGTCTATGGCGATCTTTGCCTCCAGGGCGGGAGGCGGCGGGAGCGCATTTATGTACACGGGTCTGATCACTGCCGCCGGTTCGGCTGTTTTCGGAACCATGTGGGCGCTTACGAATCTGCGCTATGCCCAGGAGGAGGCAAGAAGCGATGAGGAGCTGCGGTACAATGCGTATGGCAGCTATATCATCGGTATGACAGGGCGTGTCCGGCAGGCATGCGAGGACAACCGGAGGGCACTGTTTTTCAATCATCCGTCAGGAGAGGAGTGCTGTGCATTATCGGACGCGGACGGAAGCCTCTGGAACCGCAATCGTGCGCAGGATGATTTTCTGACGGTCAGACTGGGTCTGGGAGATATGCCGTTCCAAGGAAATATTGAGATTCCCAGGCAGCGCTTCCAGCTTCTGCAGGATGAGCTGATGGAAAAGCCGGGACTTCTCAAAGACAGCTTTAAGATGCTGTATCAGGTTCCGATCTGTCTGGATCTGCTTCGGTATCCGATGGTGGGTGTGATCGGCGGGGCCGGAAAAAAAGAGGGGTGCCGGGTGCTTCAGAATATTGCAGCGCAGCTTGCCGCTCACAATTCCTATACGGATGTGAAAATGGTCTTTATTTATGACGGAAATGCCGGTGATACAGATGAATCATGGGAATTCGCCAAGTGGCTGCCGCATGTCTGGTCAGAGGATCAGGGAACCCGTTATATTGCCCGGACGAAAGCGGATGTGGGCGATATCAGCTATACACTGGGAAATGTGTTAAGAGGCAGGGCGGAGGAGCAGGATACACTGTCCCATACCCGCTCGATCCTGCGTCCGTGGTATGTACTGTTTCTGATCGATCCGCAGATGCTGGAGGGAGAACTGATCAGCCGTTATGTGACGAATCCGAAGCAGGAATACGGGATCACGGTATTCTGGCTGGGAGAGCGCTATGAGAATCTGCCGAACAGCTGCGAGGAGATCATACAGAAGGACGGGTTTGGCTCCGGACTGTTCAATGTGTATGAGGGCAGAGAACGTTTTGTGAAGATCTGTCTTGAAACTGTCGGTGACGCAATGCTGAAAAGCCTCTCGCGCAGGCTTTGTACTCTGCGGGTATCCGATGAAGAAAAGGGCGGAGATATCCCGAACCGTCTTGGCTTCTTCGAGATGTACCGGGCAGCCGGCCTTGAGGAGCTGAGAGTGCTTCAAAGATGGAAAAAGAACAAAGTATATGAGAGCATGCGCGTCCTTGTGGGCCAGAAGAGCGGCGGACAGGACTGCTATCTGGATATTCATGAGAAATACCATGGTCCCCATGGTCTGGTCGCGGGGACGACAGGCTCCGGAAAGAGCGAGACGCTGCAGACCTATATTCTTTCACTGGCAGTAAACTTCAGCCCGGATGATGTCTGCTTTTTCATCATCGATTTTAAGGGCGGGGGTATGGCAAATCTGTTTACGGATCTGCCGCATCTGGCAGGACAGATATCGAATCTGTCCGGGAATCAGGTAAGGCGTGCCATGGTGTCCATTAAGAGCGAAAACCGCAGGAGACAGAAGCTGTTTAATGATAACAGTGTGAACAATATCAACAGCTATACGAGACTGTACAAAAACGGAGAGGCATCTGTGCCGGTGCCGCACCTTCTGATCATTATCGATGAATTTGCAGAGCTTCGGAGAGCAGAGCCGGAATTTATGAAAGAGCTGATCAGTGTGGCGCAGGTAGGAAGAAGTCTTGGCGTGCATCTGATTCTTTCGACACAGAAGCCGGACGGTACGGTGGACGAGAATATCTGGAGTAATACCAAGTTTCGTCTCTGCCTGCGTGTTCAGGACAAAAAGGACAGCATGGGCATGCTGCACAGACCGGAGGCGGCTTATATCACACAGGCAGGGCGCGGATATCTGCAGGTCGGAAATGATGAGATCTTTGAGCAGTTTCAATCCGGCTACAGCGGTGCCGTCTATGAGAACGGTCAGGATGTGACCGGTACAATTGCGGAGATGCTGACGATCACCGGAAGGAAGGCGATGGCAGGCAGCCGGGCGAAGCGGGAAAACAGGGAACGTCAGAAAAGAGCATGGTATGCTGCGCTGATCGGAATACTGACAGAAGAGGCGGAGGCTTCCGGGCTGGAGCCAAAGCAGCTGGCTGAACTTCTGGGAGAGGAGGAACAACAGCTGGCGGCGGTCTTTTCAAAAATTGCCCGGATGGGATATGCCTATGAGCAGAATTCACAGAATGTAACACGTCTGAAGACATTTGCAAAGTATATGCAGGCAGGCATGGATTCGCTGGTTCTTCTCTCCGAAAAAGCGGGTATGAAATTTCCGGAATGTCCGGAGGTCAGCCAGCTTGACGCCGTGATCGAATATGTGGCGAAGATGGCTTCGGAAAATCACTATTCCAATCCGCAAAGGCTTTGGATGCCGGTCCTGCCGGAGCAGTTTTACGTGGAAGTTCCGAAAGAATATGCAGGCTACGGACGTATTTTTGAATTGAAAGCGCCTGTCGGACTCTATGATGATCCGGCAAACCAGAATCAGGGAATTCTGGAGCTTGATTTTGCACAAAACGGGCATCATGCCGTGTGCGGTGGCGTTGCCTCCGGCAAAAGCACGTTTTTGCAGACAGCGGTCTTTTCTCTGCTGCACAGGTATTCTCCGGAGCAGCTGCAGTTCTATCTTCTGGATTTTGGAAGCAGGATGCTGGCATGTCTTGCAGAAGCACCTCATGTGGGTGGTCTGGTCTGTGACGGGGAGGAGGATAAGCTCAGAATATTTATTTCCATGCTGGAGCGTATGATGGACGAACGCCGCGGTGTTTTGAAGGGAGGAAACTTCAGTCAGTATATCCGGGCCCATGGTCCCGTTCTTCCGGCGGTGGTGATTGTGATCGACAACTATGCCGGATTCCGGGAAAAAACACAGGATGTGTATATGGCGTCGATAATGAGACTGGCGAAGGAAGGTGTAGGCTGCGGAATTTTTCTCCTGATCAGCGCAGCCGGATTCGGAATCGCAGACATCCCGGGCAAGCTGGCGGATAATATACAGACGGTCATCGCTCTGGAGATGGGCGATAAGTTCAAATACGGAGAAGTCTTCCGGGTGACGCGTACGGAAGTCCTTCCTGAAGCAGGTGTGAAGGGCAGAGGGCTGGCATTTGCAGAAGGGGAGCTTCTGGAATTTCAGACAGCGCTGGCGGTAAAAGCAGAGGATGACTTTGAGAGAGGAAGGCTGATCGGGGAGATCAGCAGGAGGCTGGAACAGGAATGGAAGGGAAGCCGTGCGGCGAAGATCCCGGAGATTCCGGCAGAGCCGGATTATGCAGGGTTCATGCAGGAAACCGGGGTGAAAAAATATCTGTCGGAAAGCCGGTACCTTCCGATCGGATACCGGAAAGAGGACGCTTCTGTCTATGCCATTGATTTTAGAGATACCTACACCTATCTTATTTCCGGAAAAAATGATTCCGGAAAAATGAACGTATTGAAGCTGATCCTGCTTCTGGGCGCTGCAAAAGGAGCAGAGCTGGTGGCAATGGAGAAGGAGAGCCGGGAACTCAGGGAGCTCACGGAGAAATATGAGGGAACTTATGTGAGTACCCATGAAGAACTGTTCGGGTATTTCAAAGGGCTTCTGCCGGAGTTCAGGCGCAGAAACCAGCTGAAGAGACAGTATCTGGCGCAGGGAATGGACGAGGATGCCGTATTCGAGAGAATGCAGGAAGAAAAACCGATTTTTATTTTTATTGCAGATCTTTTGGATTGGATGGAAGATGTCTATAAGCCGCTTCCGGACGGTTCCGGAATGCAGGGATTTCTGGAAAATATTATGGAAAAGGGAAAATGCCATAATATTTACTTTTTCGGATGTGTCCGCCCGGAGGATGAGGCAGGTATGCTTGGAAGAAAGGTATTCCGCTGTTTTGCAGATTATGGAACGGGAATCCATCTGGGAGGAAATCTGGCTCTGCAGCGGGTATTCAGCTTTTCCAATATTTCCTATATGCAGCAGAACAAGGCATCAAAGCCGGGAAGCGGGCTTGTGCCCTCTGCCGGTGACAGTTCTACGGCGGAGACGGTGATTCTGCCGCTGGTGCGGAGAAGTGATCTATGATACGGATGCTGATCTTAAACGGAAAACGTGGGGAGGCTGAGCTTATCACGGCAGAAGCCCGCAGACAGGCGGCTCTTCTGACCGATGAGCGCTGGGAGATCCGCTGGATGACAAAGTGGCAGGAGACCGGGACAGCGTCGCCGGATATTGCATATCTGGATGTGACGACCAGAGAGGGACTGACGGCGGCAGAGCGGGTACGAAGTCTCTGGAAAAGTGTCTATATGGTGCTGATCATCTCAGAGGAGCTGTCTCCGCTTTTATATCTGCGCCCTGCCATTATGGCGGCTTCGGTCCTTCTGCGCCCCTTTCAGGAGGTGCAGGCAAAGGAGAGTATCCGGGAAGCAATCCGCTATCTCCCGACCGGAAAGGAAGAGGAGGATGAGGTATTCGTTATTGCCGACCGAGAGGGAAAGGTGCGTCTGCCTCTTCGGAATATCCTGTATTTTGAAGCCAGAGCAAAGAAAATATACGCGGCTCTGGAAACGGAAGAATATGGGTTTTATGATTCCATGGAGCATGTGCTGGAACGGCTGCCCGGCTTTTTCTGCAGATGCCACCGGGGATATGTCATAAATCTTCGGCATGTAAAGCGTTACCAGTCTTCGGCAGGGATATGTGTGCTCGATCAGGATGTGGAGATACCGGTATCCAGAAGTTTTCGTCAGAATATGAAAGAGAGGTTTTCAGATTGGAAACAGGAATGATCGTCAAAAAGAAGGAGCTGCTCTTTCTGATCTCCTGCAGAAGCAGCAAGTATTATCCGGCTCTGTTTGAACCGGATCGGGCGGGAGAACCTCAGATTATCCTGGAAAGTCTGTTTCAAAAAGGATGGATAGAAAATACGGGGGAGCGGTTCCGGGTGGTGCCTGAGGTGGCGGCATGGGTGAAGCAGATATCCGGAGCGGATATGCTGCTGTGTCTGTACAGTGCAGATCGAAGGAAGGAGCTTTTATATCTGTATCCGGGAGAAAAGATTCTGGCGGTACAGGAATCGTTCTGCAGAAAAGATGCGCTCAGGCTTCTGGAACTGGAAACGGACGAAATCTCAGGATATCTGGAGGAGCAGGGGCTGCTGGGTGAAGATTCAGGCTGGGAACCGCTGCCCTGTACGGACAGAAGCACGGAGATACTGCCCGGGAGAATGGAAAAGAGAAGCGGGCTTTCTGCATATCCGTGGGTACGGCTTCTGGCGGAGCTGGTGGATACGGAATCCGGGTGCGTACTCGGGCATGCCGGAATTATTCGGAACGGCTTTCGGGATGAGATCATAATGGAAGACAGAACAGAGGGAAGAACAGTCACAGAGCCGTATACGTCAGAAAAATTTACGGAGATACTGCTGGATTGGTTCCGGCAGAATAAGGAGGGCATAAAATGATCTTGGTGGACGTATATATCCCGGCAGTGGACCAGACCTATGATTTTAGACTGGAGGAATCCTGCTGTCCGGATGTGATCACTGGTGAGATATGTGAAATGGCGGAGCAGAAGGAACAGATGATTCCCGGGAAGAAAGAACAGCTTCTTCTGTTTGATGCAAGTACAGGCCGGATGCTTTTGCGGGACAGAACGCTCACAGAGAACGGTGTGGCGGACGGACATCTTCTGATCATGGTCTGAAGCTGCTGTTCGTCGGATGAAACAGGTCGTTTGTCAGGAATTGTAATCTTACAGGAGATCCTATGTTAAGGTATAGCCACAGGAGGAGAACAACATGTTTCGGGTTTCACTGGATCAGATGAAAAAACAGCAGACTGATATGGCGGAGTTTTCGGAGAAGATCCACAGAGCCTGTATCCGGCTGGAAGCTCAGAAAAGTGTGCTGAGGGAGATGGACAGTTTTTCGGAAATCGCAGCATGGTTGGGAAAGACGGAAGAGATGCTTCAGATGCAGGCTGTCAAAACAAAGGAGCTGGGAGATGCGCTGGAAGCCGTTATCCGGTTTTATCGGAATTGTGAGGAAAATATTCTGGAACATCTGGAAAACGGTCCTGCCGGTGAGACGGAGGAGGTGCTGATATTCTCCAAACCGGAGCATCCGGGCAGATGGGCGGATTTTCTGGAATTTTAAGGAGGTGGACGAATGGGAGTCAGCTATATCGAAATGCATTCCAACAGGCTGGAACAGGATATGGATATGCTGAAGGCATGCATGGAGCGTTCCAGACAGTGTCTGACAGAGGTCTCGGATATTGTGACCGCGCTGGACGGACAATGGGAGGGCGCGTCAAACAGCAGATTTAATCAGAGCATTATAGAGGATCTGAATTTCCTTGGAGAGGTGATCGAGAAGGTGGCGGATCTGCTGGAATGTCTTGGATATGCGGATAAGGAATATGTGGAGTGCGAGAACTCTGTGGCAGATATCATTGCTGCCGTAAGAATATGAGGTGACAGATATGCCGGAATATATTGTAAAGATCAGCACAGAGCAGCTGGCGCAGGCATCGGGAGACATCGGAAAAAAGGTGAAGGATCTCAGGAGTGCATTTGAAGAAATGACGGATGCTGTAAACCGGACAAATGGTTACTGGCTCGGAGAAGCGGGAGAAGCGCACAGAAAGGCTTATCGGCAGATGCAGTCCGGTCAGGAGGAAATATTGAGACGCCTGTCGGAGCAGGCCGTCGACCTGGCGCAGATCGCGGGGATCTGGGAGACGGCAGAACAGGAAGTAAGAGAACTCAATCAATCTCTTCCGGATGATGTGATCGAGTAGAGGAGGCTGTACATGGACAAAAATACAATTGAAGTCAATTTTCAGGAAGCCATGGCAAGTGCAGATGAGCTGGACGGAATCGCAAATGAACTGGAACGGGTTCTGAAAAACGAATATGCAGAATCGCAGGCACAGCTGTACGCCAGCTGGAGCGGGGCAAATGCAGACTTCTACCGTTCCAAGAGCACAAAGCTGACAGAGCAGATACAGGATTCGGTTTCCCGTATCCATACTGCTGCATCAGAAATCAGAAGCACAGCAAGGTGGCTCCGCAATGCAGAGCTGGCGGCGCTGGCGATCGCAGGCAGGAGAGATTATTAATAAAATGATGTTCATAAAACAAGGAGGAAAAAGATTATGGCACAGATTCGAGTAACAATGTCGCAGTTAAAGGCACAGGCAGAGCAGCTGGAGGCGCTGAATGAACAGTTTAAGTCTCAGATAAACGACCTTGAGGCAACGGAGCAGCAGCTCGGAACCATGTGGGAGGGCGAAGCAAAAAATGCTTTCCACAATGCATTTTCAAGCGATAAGGCACAGATGGACAACTTTTACGGAGCGATTAAAATGTATGTGCAGGCTCTTCTTGCTGACGCAGCGAAATACAGTCAGGCAGAGGCAGCGAGCTACAATCTTGCGGCAGAAAGAACCTATAAGTAAACGCGTGGCGGCAAAAGGACAGGACCAAAGATAACCGTCAAAAGGTCAGATAGAAAAGGAGATCAATTATGGAAGGATTATTAAGAGTTACACCGGAACAGTTAATTACGACTTCAAACGAGTTTTCCAGCAAGGCAGGTACGGTAGGCAGCCTGACCAGCGAGATGATGAATCTGGTGACCGGGCTGGCAAGCGGCTGGGAGGGCGAGGGCTCTACAGCATATATCAGCAAGTTCAAGGGTCTGGAGGATGACATCCAGCGGATGATCCGGATGATTCAGGAGCATTCCGCAGACTTGAATGAAATGGCAAATGCGTACAGGACTGCAGAGAGCCAGGTAGTGGAGCTGGCACAAAGCCTTTCCTCCGATGTGATCGTTTAATCTTTGGACAGGGCAGCCTTACGGCTGCCCTGTATAATTTCTGAGAGGAATACGGATGAGAATACTGGGGAAAAGGATTCTGGCAGCGGTGATGTCCGCTGTGCTGGCGGGAAATCTGGGAGGTTGTATGAGTACAGGCAAAAAGATAGTTTCTTATATGGAAGAACGGTATGGGAACGAATTTGAATATGAAGGGGAAACAAACGGCATATTCGGTGACAAGAGCTTTACCGCAAAGCTGTCCTCTCCGGATTATCCGGAGGCGGTAATTTTGGCTTCAAAAGCGGAAAGGGACGGGAAAGAGTTTTATTCAGATAATTTTCTGGCTTTTCGGTATCATGATCAGGCATACCGGAGAATAGAAGAAGCGGTGGATCAGGTGTTTGACGATTATAAACTGTTTTTCCGGGTACCGGATGTACTTCTGCCTGTCGATGATCCGGAGGGTTATACCGTGGAGGACTACATGGCGGATCCGTCCGCATTCAAATCGATCCGTGTCATGACTGCGGAAGCGGTGGACAGGGCTTCCTTTCTGGCATTGATGGATGCGTTTGCAGATGCGGATATTGCGGTAAAAGGAGTACTTGCTGTCCCGGAGGATCCGTCAAAGATTGCCGGGCTCACAGAAGAAGATGTGGACGCTTTTCTGGCAAATAGAGACCGGCTGCTGGTACAGGTGAATTTTAAGATAGAAGACAGTACCGTCATACATGAAGATTGGAGGCAGTGACGATGGCAGGGATCAGTACATCAAACGAGGCGCAGATATCTGCAATGTTGAATCTGTTTGAATATCTGGATTATCATATGGGAGAGCCGGGGCAGACCTTGCGGGAGCTTGTGGAGGATGCGGATCAATATCTGCAGGGGCTTGGACTTTCGGAAAATGATTCCAGAAGAGAGATGGTATCGATCCTGAAGGAAGGTATGGACTCGATTCCGGGTCTTGAGGATCTCAGGCTTGCCATGTCGGAGCATGGAAAGGGAATTGAAGCGGATGCGTTTGTCAGTGACAGCCGCGATGCCTATGTGGTATACCGTGGAACCGGCGATGGAAAATGGATCGATAACGGGCGGGGGATGACATCTGAGCTCACCGCTTCTCAGGAGCAGGCAACCGAATTTTTTGATCGTGTAGCGCGTGAGTGCGGTCTTGACGATTTTTCCAACATTGTCGTTACCGGACATTCCAAGGGCGGCAATAATGCGCAGACAGCGACCATGAATGCGGACAACCGGATGCTGATAGACCGGTGCTATTCCTTTGACGGGCAGGGAATGTCAGATGCGGCCATTGAAAGATACAAAAGTATGCCCGGATATGAGGAGCAGAGAAGAAAGATGTACGGCATCAATGGTGAAAATGATGTGGTGAACGAGCTTGGAACAAGATTGATCCCGGATGAAAATGAGGTATACATAGAGACAAATTCGGGAAGCTCGGAGCTGATGGCAACGCATTCCCTGCAGTATCTGTATTACAGGGAAGACGGGACATTCGGTTATCTTCTGAATGAAGAGACCAGGCAGGGTGCACTGGGTAGATATGCGCACCGACTGTCTGAGATTTTGATGAGTCTGCCGGAGGATATGAGGGATTCCTGTGCAGTTTCCATCATGCAGCTGATCGAGCTGGGAGAAGAAAATATGGTCGGATATGACGGGGATCATGCCACGTTTTCGGATATGGCAGTGTTCTGGAATATGGGAATTCCGGTTATTCTCTACAGCCTGATCGGGACGGAGGAAGGAAGAACAGCGCTCATAGATCTGATCTCGGATCAGATCAGCAAATCAATTGAAGAGATCGGTATGCTTCCCACCGCGGGAATCGTACTGGCAGCCGTGATGCTTGCACCGGTCATCATTCCACGCGTATTTCCGATGATCATAGGCTTCCTGGCAGAGATAACGATCGTGGTGAACCTGCTGGCAGGGCTGGAGAAGCTCAAGGAGCTCATGGAAGAGATCTGGTCTTATATTCAGGAGTGTCTGGATGCGATCGAGGAGTTTTTTGAAGAAATCGGTGAATGGATCCGATCAAAAGTGACCGGCAGACCAGTCATTGATTATGCGGATTTTTCTGTGGATGCGAATGCCATGCGTTATGCGGCAGATGAAATGGAATCTATGTATTATGCACTGCAGCGGGCGGCATCCGGCATACACAGCATCCGGCGTTCTCTGCCCATGCATGGCATCGCTGCAGGTGCGGTGAAAAGCTATATGGATTATGTGACCCTTCAGATCTGCCTGACAGGCGGACGGGCAGACCGCATGAAACAGGTATTGAACCGGTCGGCGGCTGCTTATGAACGGAGTGAGAGGAAAATTGTGGAGAATGCGCCTGCCTGAAGAGACGGATATGACGCAGAAACAGACACAGAAACATGAGTGAAAAAGGCTTGACAAGTGCGGGGATAGGAAGTACACTGAGGACATTGAAAAGTTCATAGATCCGGTAGGTAAGGCTACCGCAGGGATATGGGTTGCTGCCGCAAAATGATGGAGACATCATGCGTTGGTTTGAACAGGCGATATCGAAACGAAGGTATCATCTAATGCAATTTCACCGCCCTGCGATGCTAAAGCTTGAACGGTTACACACAGATGGGATAACTGCCCGTGTCAGAGTTCTTGCTTTGGCACGGGCTTTTTTGCAGCTTGTACAGAATATGAAGAAATGGAGGAAGAGGGATGAAAGAGACTTTATTGCTGAACAGTACACTGACAACACTGGTAGAGAATAAGAAATATAATTCTATCAAAGACATTTTACTGACCATGAATCCGGTCGACATTGCGGAAATATTTGGTGCGGTTCCCGAACAGACGCTGTCGATTCTTTTTCGCCTTCTCCCTCAGGATCAGGCGGCAGAGACCTTCGCGGAGATGGACAGTGATCAGCAGCAGGCACTGATCGAAGCCTTTTCGGATAAGGAATTGAAGGAAGTGGTGAATGAACTGTGTGCGGACGATGCGGCGGATCTGGTGGATGACATGCCTGCAAACGTAGTGAAGCGTATTCTGCGCCAGGCGGATCCTGAGATGCGCAGGATGATCAACGAGCTTTTGAAATATCCGGAGGATACGGCGGGAAGTATCATGACACCGGAGTTTGTGCGGCTGAGGCCCGATATGACTGTGGATCAGGCGATCCGAAGCATCCGGAGGACGGGGCTTGAAAAGGAGACCATCAATGAGTGCTACATCACAGATGCAAAAAGCTGCCTGACCGGGACCGTGTCCATCCGCACGCTGATCGTGTCCGGTGCGGACGAGATGATCCGGGATATTATGGATGAAAATGTTCTTTATGTGGATGTAAAGGAGGATCAGGAGCAGGTTGCCCTCATGTTCGACAAGTATAATCTGATGGTGCTCCCGGTGGTGGATACGGAGATGCATCTGGTGGGAATCATCACAGTGGATGATGTACTGGATGTCCTGAAGAAGGAGACTACGGAGGATATGGAGATCATGGCGGCTATGATGCCTTCGGACCGTCCCTATATCAAGACCTCTGTGGTGGAGCTTTGGAAGAACCGGATCCCATGGCTTTTGATTTTGATGGTATCTGCCACGGTGACCGGATTTATCATTACCAGTTTTGAGGATGCACTGGCGGCATACGTGGTCCTGACGGCATATATTCCCATGCTGATGGATACGGGCGGCAATTCGGGAAGTCAGGCTTCTGTGACGGTGATCCGTGCGCTGTCTCTCCATGAGCTGGAGTTCAAGGATATGTTCCGGGTGATCTGGAAAGAAGCAAGAGTAGCGCTTCTGTGCGGCATAACCCTTGCGGCAGTGAATTTTGCAAAGCTGATGGTATTTGACCGGCTGGGAGCAACGGTGGCGCTGGTGATCTGCTGTACCCTGATGGTCACGGTGTTTGTGGCAAAGCTTACCGGCTGTATGCTTCCCATGCTTGCAAAGCGTCTGAATTTTGATCCGGCAGTTATGGCAAGCCCCTTTATCACTACCATTGTGGATGCGCTGTCTCTGCTGATCTATTTCCGCTTCGCAACGATTTTTCTGGGCATTTAACTGCGGTCATGATATAATGAATGCAGATATGATACCTGCGCATCGGACGTCTGCCGTCTGGCAGAGAGAAAGGATTTCGTGAATTATGAAAATGATAAAATTATCGGAACAGCTGTCCCTTTCCGCTGTGGTACAGGGTTTCTGGAGGCTGGGAAGCTGGAACTGGACGGCAGAGGAGCTGGCGGGATTTATGAATGCCTGCATTGACCTGGGAGTAACTGCATTTGACACAGCGGAGGTCTACGGGAGAACTCTCTGTGAGAAACAGATGGGAGAAGCCTTTGCAGCAGATCCTTCCATCCGGCAGCGGATCCGGCTGGTGTCCAAGACGGGGATTTTCAGGGCGGAAGCCGGCGGCAGGATGGTGGGATATTATGATACAAGCTATGACCGGATCGTGAAGTCCTGTAAGGAGAGTCTTGAGCGGCTTGGGACAGATCATCTGGACCTGTATCTGATCCACCGGGAGGATCCCTGCTTTAATCCGTGGGAGACGGCACGTGCCCTGAAGGATCTGAAAAGAGAGGGACTTATTCTGGAAGCGGGGGTATCCAACTTTGACCCGTTTAAGTTCGATGCGCTGAATAAAGCGATGGACGGAGAGCTGGTCACCAATCAGATCGAGTGGAATCCGGTGTGCTTTGAGCATTTTGAAAGCGGAATGATGGATTATCTGACGGTGAACCGTATTCATCCAATGATCTGGTCTCCTTTGGCCGGAGGAAGAATCTTCGGAGGGGAGGATGAGAACAGCATCCGTGCCATGGCAAAGATCCGTGAGATTGCGGACCGGCACGGTGAGGAGCCGGCAACGATCGTATTTGCGTGGCTGATGTACCATCCGGCAGGAGCTCTGCCGATCTCCGGAAGCAACCGGACAGAGCGCTTAAAGCAGGCGGTCCGTGCACTGGATGTGAAGCTGGAGCGTTATGAATGGTACGAGATCTATACGGCCAGCGGTCAGCGGGTATTAAGATAGAAAATAAGGAGGAAACGACGATGGCGAATGAAGTGTATGAAAAGTTGATGAAATGCTTTGAGGCTGTGAAGGCGCGGGTGGATTTTCAGCCGAAAGTGGCGCTGATCCTGGGTTCCGGACTGGGGGATTATGCAGATCGGATCCGGATCGAAGCGGCTCTTGACTATCATGAAATCGAAGGATTTCCGGTATCCACGATCCCGGGACATAAGGGCAGATTTGTATTTGGTTATGTAGGAGAGGTTCCGGTGGTCATCATGCAGGGCAGAGTGCATTTTTATGAAGGCTATGCCATTCAGGATGTGGTGCTTCCGGTACGTCTGATGAAGCTTATGGGAGCGGAGGTGCTCTTCCTTACCAATGCGGCAGGCGGGGTGAATAAGAGCTTTCAGGCAGGAGATCTGATGCTGATCAACGACCACATCAGTTCCTTTGTGACGTCTCCTCTGATCGGGGCGAATCTGGACGAGCTGGGTGCCCGTTTTCCGGATATGAGCGATGTCTATGACCGGACGCTTCAGAAGGTGATCAGAGAAACTGCAGCGCGTCTGGATATTCCGCTTCAGGAAGGTGTCTATATGCAGCTTACCGGTCCGGCATATGAGTCTCCGGCAGAGGTTCGGATGTGCAGGACACTGGGGGCAGATGCGGTTGGTATGAGCACCGCCTGCGAAGCGGTGGCTGCCAATCACATGCAGATGAAGATCTGCGGAATTTCCTGTATTTCCAATCTTGCCTGCGGTATGACAGACCAGCCTCTGAACCATAAGGAGGTGCAGGAGGCTGCGGACCGGGTGGCTCCTCTGTTCCAGAAGCTTGTGACAGAGACCATCAAAGAAATCGGAAAGCTGTAATTTTTACTTTACATTTTTTGTGAAAATGGTAAGATGTTTGTATGGCAGATGTGTTCCAAAAGGAGATACAGGATGCCAATTACAGAAAAGGAGAGAAACATATGAAAAAGAGAATTCTGGCAGTATTAATGGCAGCAGCCATGGTAGCTTCCCTGGCCGCATGCGGCAGCAAGACAGAAGAGGCTCCGGCTGAGACCGAGAAGACAGAGACAGAAGCTCCGGCTGAGGAGGAGGCTCCGGCAGAAGAGTCAGAAGCAGAGGCTCCTGCAAAGGATGCAAGTGAGTTCAAGGTTGGTCTGGTTACCGATATCGGCGGTGTAAACGACGGTTCCTTTAACCAGTCTGCATGGGAAGGACTTCAGAGAGCGGCAGATGAGTTTGGTATTGAAGCAAACTATCTGGAATCAGCAACGGATGCAGATTATGTTCCGAATATTGAGACCCTTCTGGATGAAGAGTATGACCTGATCATCAGCGTCGGATACATGCTGGCTGATGCAACCAGAGCAGCAGCAGAGGCAAATCCGGACCGTCAGTTCGCGATCATTGATGATGCGACCATCGAGCTTGATAATGTGACCTGTCTGATGTTCCGTCAGGAGCAGGCTTCCTATCTGGTAGGCTATGTGGCTGGCCTGATGACTGAGAGCAATAATATCGGCTTCGTTATTGGTATGGCAAACGAGACCATGAACCAGTTTGGTTATGGTTATTGTGCAGGTGCAATTGATGCAAACCCGGAGATCAAAATCCAGCAGTTCAACGCGAACTCCTTCGGCGAGCCGGCTGCGGGCAAGACCAATGCCAATACTGCAATTACCAATGGCGCAGATATTGTATTCCACGCAGCAGGCGGAACCGGACTTGGCGTGATCGAGGCATGCCAGGAAGCTGGCGTATATGCCATCGGTGTAGACAGTGACCAGTCCAGCATCGCACCGGAGACCATCATTACCTCCGCAATGAAGAGAGTGGATAATGCAGTATATGATTCTGTTGCATCCCTGATCGAGGGCAAGCTTGAGAGCGGCATTCACACCTATGACCTGTCTGCAGGCGGCGTAGATATTGCTCCGACTCAGGATCTGCTCCCGGCAGAGGTTGTATCCGCAGTAGAGGAAGTAAAAGAGAAGATCATCAGCGGTGAAGTGACTGTTCCTTATACCAAAGATGACTTTGAGGCTGCATACGGCGACGTATACGAATTGGATTAATCCGCACATGCGGTGAAGGAGAGGGCGTTATGCCTTCTCCTTTTTGCTTTTTATTCAGTTCTGTGGATTTGCTGCACAGTAACCAAAGTGCTCAGTTATTGATGAAAAAGTAACAAATAATCTTTCCTTCTTTGTATAAATGTGATATAAAAATAGTAACAGATTCAGTAAAAACAACGGCATGACATCCATAGAAGAACTTGTTGGAATGAAAATAAATAAAACAGGAGAGTGAGTCTATGAATTATTCAGAGAATGCAGAGAAACAGTATCATATTCAGGTGGGCAGAGGAGATGTGGGACGTTACGTGATCCTGCCCGGTGATCCCAAGAGATGTGAAAAGATCGCAAAGTATTTTGATGATGCCGTGCTGATGGCGGACAGCAGGGAATATGTGACTTATACCGGATATCTGGATGGAGTGAAGGTCAGTGTGACCTCCACAGGCATCGGCGGACCATCCGCGTCCATCGCTATGGAGGAGCTGGTGAAAGCGGGGGCGGATACCTTTGTCCGTATCGGTACCTGCGGCGGCATGCAGCTGGATGTGAAGAGCGGTGATGTGGTCATTGCAAGCGGGGCGGTCCGCATGGAAGGAACCAGTAAGGAATACGCACCCATCGAGTTTCCGGCAGTTGCGGATATCGGGATCACCAACGCACTGATGACATCGGCGAAAAAGCTGGGAAAGGACTGCCATGTGGGTGTTGTCCAGTGTAAGGATGCATTTTACGGGCAGCATTCTCCGGAGACCATGCCGGTAAGCTATGAGCTGCTGAATAAGTGGGAGGCATGGAAGCGGCTGGGATGCCTTGCGTCAGAGATGGAATCTGCAGCACTGTTTATTGTGGCAAGTACGCTGCATGTACGGGCAGGCTCCGTGTTCCTTGTTATGGCGAATCAGGAACGGGAGAAGGAAGGACTGAGCAATCCGGTGGTTCATGACACGGATACGGCGATCCAGGTGGCGGTAGAGGCGATCCGGAAGCTGATCAGAGAAGACAAAGAGGCATAAGCCTCGATAGATGGAGGAACAAAGATGAGAGACATTTCCATGAAACGGGTCAACGAGACCAGGGAAAATATTTTAGACATTATTACGAGCAGGACACTGACTCATGAGCAGAAGCTGACCTGTCTGGCAGGACAGGCGGACTCGCTGATGGAAGTCCTGGATCTGCCGGAGGGACTGGATGAGCTTTTGAATGTTCCGATCGACAGAAAGTGTATCTGTGACCTTTCAGAGGGACATGCACCTGTGCGTCCCCGCTATATTGTACCGGATTATGCAAAGCTTATGAAGGAGGGCTGCAGATTCCTTCAGCTGGAAGCTCCCACAGACCTGTACGAGGCGCTTAACTGCCTGCTGATCTTCTACAAGCATGTGCCAAGCGTGACCAATTACCCGGTCTATGTAGGACAGCTGGATGAGCTCCTGGAGCCGTTTATTGATACGGTAGAGGAGGAACAGGCGAAAAAGCTTCTGAAGATGTTTATGATCCATGTGGACCGTACTGTGCTGGATTCCTTTTCTCATGGGGATATTGGTCCGAAGGCAACAAAGGCAGGACGGCTTCTTCTGGAAGTGGAGACGGAGCTGGAGCATGCAATTCCCAATCTTACCATGAAGTATGAGGAGGGTGTGACAGAGGATGAATTCGCCCTGCAGGCTGTCCGCTGTGCGCTGCACAGTGCAAAGCCCAGCTTTGCCAATCACTCCATGTTCCGCAGAGAGCTGGGCGAGGAGTATGTAATTGCAAGCTGTTACAATGGGCTGCCTCTGGGCGGCGGAGCCTATACGCTCTGTCGGCTGGTTCTTGGCAATATTGCAAAGAGAGCAGAGAATATCGAGGAGTTCAAGACAAAGGAGCTTCCTTATGTCATGGATATCATGGCACGCTATATGGATGCCCGTATCCGGTTTGAGGTGGAGGAGAGCGGATTCTTTGAGAGTAATTTCCTGGCGAAGGAGGGCTTTATACGGAGAGACCGCTTTACAGCCATGTACGGGCTTGTAGGACTTGCAGACTGCGTGAATATTCTTCTGGAAAAGGAAGGAAAGTCCGGACGCTTTGGTCATGATGAGGCAGCAAATGATCTGGGTGTGGAGATCATGGAGATCATCCGGGCATTTAATGACAGTCATGTGAATCCATATTGTGAGGTGACCGGAGGACATTTCCTCATGCATGCCCAGGTAGGACTTGCAGAGGATGAGAATGTGACGCCGGGAACCAGGATCCCGATTGGGGAAGAACCGGAAGAGCTGATCGACCAGCTGAAGGTGCTGAACCGTTTTCATAAATATTTCCCGTCGGGAACCGGTGATATCTTCCCGATCGATCTGACGGTACACAGGAATCCGGAGTACGTGCTGGATATCATCAAGGGATCTTTCCGTATGGATCTTAGATACCTGTCCTTCTATTCCAGTGACAGCGATGTGATCCGTGTGACTGGATATCTGGTAAAACGTTCAGAGATGGAGAAGCTTGACAGCGGTCAGGCAGTGCTTCAGAATACGACAGGGCTTGGACTGGGAGCTTCTAAAAACGGTCATATTCTGGAGAGAAAGGTACGTTGATGAAGGCAGTGGTGAACCGGATCATTCCGTTCAGCAGCGTGGATGGTCCGGGAAACCGGACGGCAGTATTTCTGCAGGGGTGCAATATCAACTGTAAGTACTGTCATAACCCGGAGACGAGAGCGCTGTGCAGTCAGTGCGGTATTTGTGTGGAGCAGTGTCCGGAAGGGGCGCTGTCCTTTGTGGACGGAAGGGTATCCTACGATCCGGCCGGATGTGTGCAGTGTGATACCTGCATCCATGTATGTCCTCATGACAGTTCTCCGAGAACAAGGGAGATGACTCCGGAGGAGGTATATGCCGCAGTAAAGAAACAGATGCCTTTTATCCGGGGCATTACAGTCTCGGGCGGAGAATGCATGCTGCAGCCGGAGTTTCTGCGGGAGCTGTTCGTTCTGGCGAAGGCAGACGGTCTGACCACTCTGATCGACAGCAACGGAATGATTCCCTTTGCGGAGTATCCAGAGCTTCTGGAGGTTACGGACGGAGTTATGCTGGATATCAAGGCATTTGATCCGGAAGACCACAGGAAGATTACGGATGCGGATAACAGAACCGTGCTTGAGAATGCGGTCTGGCTGGCAGAGAGGAGCAAATTATACGAAGTGCGTGTGGTCGTTGTGCCGGATCTGTATGATGCGGAACGAAGCGTGCGTGGTATTGGGAGCCTGCTGGCTCCCTGTCTGACTGTTAACGATATTCAGGTGAAGCTGATCGCATATCGTCCTATGGGCGTGAGGAAGGCATATTCCCACTACAAAGTACCAGACCGGGAGTATCTGGAATATCTTGCAGATATTTTGAGGAACCAGGGGTTCCGAAAGATCATAGAGATTTAACAAAGGAGGTAAATGAAAGTGGGCAAGGTGAGTCATATGGACGAGAGCCGGGTCGTCATCTGCATGAAAGACATCGTCAAGAAATTCGGTGATTTTACTGCGAACGACCATATTAATCTGACGGTCCATAAAGGGGAAGTACACGCCATTCTGGGGGAGAACGGTGCAGGAAAGAGTACCATGATGAATGTGCTCTGCGGATTGTACAAGCCGACCAGCGGACAGATTTTTATTAACGGGAAGGAGGTATCCTTCTCGAGTCCCAAGGATGCCATTGATATCGGTATCGGTATGGTGCATCAGCACTTTATGCTGATCCAGCCATTTACTGTTACAGAGAACATTATTCTCGGAATGGAGCCTGTAAAGGGGCTGATGGTGGACAAGGAGTCCGCGCGGCAGAAGGTGCTGGAGCTGTCAGAGCGTTATGGGATGAAGGTGGATCCGGATGCAAAGATAGAAGATATTTCAGTGGGTATGCAGCAGAGGGTGGAGATTTTGAAGGTGCTCTACCGGGGAGCTGATACGCTGATCCTGGATGAGCCGACGGCATCCCTGACGCCTCAGGAGATCGAGGGTCTGATGGAGATCATTGAGAATCTGACGGCGGACGGTAAGAGTGTGATCCTGATCACCCATAAGCTGAAGGAGATCACGTCTTCTTCTGATAACTGCACCATCATCCGTCAGGGCAAATACATCCGTACTGTGAAGGTGGACGAGGTCAATGAGAATGATCTTGCTGCCATGATGGTGGGACGCGATGTGAATTTCAAGGTGGAAAAAAAGGATATGGAGCCGGGAGAGCTGGTGCTTGAGGTGAAGGATATCCATGCAAAGGATTACCGGGATGTGGAGATCTTAAAGGGACTTGATCTGGAGGTCAGAAGGGGCGAGATCGTCGGACTTGCAGGTGTGGACGGCAACGGACAGACGGAGCTGGTGGAGATCCTTACGGGGCTTCGCCGGGCAGAGTCCGGTCAGGTGCGTGTGCTGGGAAAGGACGTATTCAACAGGACTCCGAAGGAGACCTTTGCAGCAGGCATTTCCAGTATTCCGGCAGACCGCCAGAAGCATGGGCTGATCCTGGATTTCTCCAATGAGGATAATCTGATCCTTCAGCATTTTGAGGAGGAACCCTATGCAAAGAAGGGATTTCTGGACCGAAAGGCGATCCGGGAGCATGCCACCGAGCTGATCGAGAAATTTGATGTAAGACCAAGAGGAAGCGAGGGTGCGCCTACAGGAACTCTTTCCGGAGGAAACCAGCAGAAGGTCATCATTGCAAGAGAGGTATCCAATGATAAGGAGCTTCTGATCGCTGTGAACCCGACCAGAGGACTGGATGTGGGAGCAATCGAATTTGTCCATAAATACCTGGTAGAGCAGCGGAACAAGAACCGCGCTGTTCTTCTGGTTTCCTTTGAGCTGGATGAGATCATGAGTCTGTCTGACCGGATCGAGGTCATCTTTGACGGTCAGATCACAGGCAGCGTTCCGGGCAGGGAAGCAGATGAGAAGGAGCTTGGTTTCATGATGGCGGGAGGTAAAAAGGCATGAAGAAAAAGAAAAGTATTTTAGAGAGCAATGTGCTTTATACCATAATCGCGATTGTGGTGGGCTTTCTGATCGGAGCGGTGTTCCTGATGATCGCGGGAATCAGCCCGGCGGTGGCATACGGAAAGCTTTTGAGCAGTGTGTTCGGAAAACCAAAGTATCTGATGTGGACACTGACCTATGCAAGTCCTTTGATCTTCACCGGACTGAGTGTGGCATTTTCCTTCCGTACGGGTGTGTTTAATATCGGTGCTGAGGGACAGTTTGTAGTAGGTGCGCTGACCGCCTGTGTACTGGGTATTCTGGTAGATGCACCGGTCTGGATCCATGTGCCTTTATGTATTATCGCGGCGGCGGCAGCGGGCTGTGTGTGGTCACTGGTCGTGGGTGTTCTGAAGGTAAAAAGAGGCATTCATGAGGTATTGTCCTTTATCATGTTCAACTGGATCGCATTTTATCTGTCAAATTATGTGGTGAATATTCCGGCGATCCATAAGGGAACCGGAGAGGCAACAAAGGATGTGCTTGCATCCTCCAGGATCCTGCTTCCGGAAGCGCTCAGAGAGGCGACCGGCTGTACGGCTGCCAACTGGGGTATCGTGATGGCGGTGCTTGCAGGTATTCTGATCTGGGTCATCATTGAGAAGACCACGCTTGGATATAAGCTGAAGGCGGTAGGCTACAACAATCACGGAGCGCTGTATGCGGGAATCAATGCAAACGGCTCTGTGCTGACCGCACTTGGCATCTCCGGTGCACTGGCAGGTCTTGGCGGAGCTGTGCATATTCTTGGCATGTCCGGCCGTCTGAGTCAGTTTGCAGGACAGGAGGGCTTTGGCTTTGAGGGGATCACCGTTGCTCTGATCGGTTCCTCCAGTCCCATCGGATGTATTTTCTCCGGACTGTTCTACGGAGCTATGAAGTACGGCGGCTCCAAGCTGAGCATTGTGAAGGCTCCGTCGGAGGTTGTGGATATTATCATGGGCTGCGTGATTCTGTTCATTGCAGTTTCCCAGGTATTCCGGGTCGTATTTCAGAATATTGCGAAAAAGAAGGAGGTAAAATAACATGGATGTAATCATTAAAAATATCGGGCTTCTGATCAATGCCACGTTGATTGCGACACCTCCTCTTCTGCTGGCGGCGCTGGGCTCCTGTTTCTCAGAGAGGAGCGGTGTTGTCAATATCGGTATTGAAGGTATGATGACCATTGGTGCATTTACGGGAGCGGCGGTGGGGCTTCTGAGCGGAAACGGCTGGTTTGCGTTCCTGTGTGCGGGACTTGCGGGAGCTTTCTTCGGAGTGATCCATGCGGTGGCATGCATTTCCTTTCATGCTGATCAGACAATTGCAGGAACAGCGATCAATTTCCTTGGACCTGGTCTTGCGGTATTCCTGTGCAAGGCAATGTTTGGCAATTCATCGGATACGCCGGCTATGGATCCGTCCAGCAAGCTGCCCAAGCTCTTTGAGGGAGTGTTCCCGACCGGTTCCTTCTGGAGTAATGTGCTGAATGTTTATTCGGTGGCATATCTTGTATTTATTCTGGCAATTGTGTGCTGGTTCGTATTTTATAAGACCAGATTCGGAGCACATCTGCGCGCGGTAGGTGAGCATCCGGAGGCGTGTGAATCATTGGGTATTGACGTATACCGTGTCCGGTATATCTGTGTGATCCTGTCCGGCTTTCTGGCAGGACTGGGCGGTGCGTTTGTGACACTGGCAACGATCAATCAGTTCCGCCCGAATGTGATCGTGGGACAGGGCTTCATTGCCATTGCTGCGGTTATTTTCGGAAAGTTCTCTCCGGGCGGGGCAACAAAGGCATGTCTGCTGTTCGGCTTCTGCAGCGGAGTGAAGACGCTGGCAGGACAGAGCAATACCGTATCTCCGAATCTGATCTCCATGATCCCGTATATTGTGACGATTCTTGCGCTTGTACTGTTTGTTGGTAAGGCGCATACACCGGCGGCAAACGGAAAGATATTTGTGAAATCAAAATAACAGGAGGTACAGAGGCATTATGATGGAAGCAAAAGAGATTTTAAAACATGTGGATCATACGCTTTTGACTCAGGGAGCGACCTGGGAGGAGATCCGCCGGATCTGTGACGATGCGATCGCCTATGGAACAGCATCTGTGTGTATTCCCCCAAGCTATGTGAAGCAGGTAAAGGAGTATGTGCAGGATAAGATGGCAGTCTGTACGGTCATCGGATTCCCCAATGGATATATGACCACTGCAGTGAAGGAATTCGAGACCAGGGATGCGCTGGAAAACGGTGCGGATGAGATCGACATGGTCATCAATATCGGCTGGGCGAAAGCGGGAAAATTTGACTGCATCAAGGAGGAGATCCGTACTTTGAAAAAAGTCTGCAAAGAGAAGATCCTGAAGGTCATCATCGAGACCTGTCTTCTGACCGATGAGGAAAAGGTGAAGATGTGCCATGCAGTGACCAGTGCAGGAGCAGATTATATTAAGACCTCCACCGGATTCTCTACAGGGGGAGCTACCTTTGCGGATATTGAGCTGTTTGCGGCAAATATCGGTCCTGATGTGAAGATGAAGGCGGCAGGAGGAATCTCATCTATGGAAGATGCAGAAAAATTCCTTGCACTTGGCGCAGATCGTCTTGGAACCAGCCGTATCATCAAGCTGGTAAAACAGGAGGAAGCTGCCGGGTATTAAGCTGTCATGACTGCCTGCAGTTACAGATATGAGAATAGTAGGAGGATTCGGGATATGCTGGAGAAAGAACAGATACAGGAACTGATCGGGAAGGCAGTAGAGCAGCTTTCTTATTCTTATGTTCCTTATTCCCACTTTCATGTGGGAGCAGCGCTGCTGGCTGAGAATGGAACCGTCTATACCGGGTGCAACATTGAGAATGCGGCATACACACCCAGCAATTGTGCGGAGCGTACTGCGTTTTTTAAGGCGGTCAGCGAAGGCGAGAGGAAGTTTACGGCCATCTGCGTGGTGGGCGGTAAAGATGGAGAGCTGACAGAATATACGGCTCCCTGCGGAGTCTGCCGCCAGGTAATGATGGAGTTCTGTGATCCGGAGACCTTTCAGATTATTCTGGCAACGGATACGGAGCATTATCAGGTATTCAAATTAAAAGAGATCCTGCCTATGGGCTTTGGACCGGGCAATCTTGAATGAGGAGCAAAAAGGCATGCAGAAATATAAAAGAATATTTGTCATTGTCATAGACTCTCTGGGAGTTGGCGCCATGGAGGATTCGGAACAGTTCGGGGATGTGGGCGTCAATACACTGGGTCATATCTCGGAACAGACGGACACCTTTGAGATTCCCAATCTGCAGCGTCTGGGGATGGCAAATATCATTCCCTTAAAGCAGGTGGAAGCGGTCGAACAGCCGCTGGGTTACTACGGAAAGCTCAGAGAGAAGAGCCGGGGCAAGGATACGATGACCGGGCACTGGGAGATGATGGGGCTTGAAGTGACAAAGCCTTTCCAGACCTTTACAGAGCACGGCTTTCCGCCGGAGCTGATCCGGGAGCTGGAGGAACGTACCGGGCGCAGGATCATCGGCAACAAGAGCGCCAGCGGAACGGAGATCCTGGAGGAACTGGCGGAGGAGGAGATCGCCACCGGGCATATGATCGTTTATACCTCTGCAGATTCGGTTCTGCAGATCTGCGGCAATGAAGAAACCTTTGGCCTGGAGGAGCTGTACCGCTGCTGTGAGATTGCCAGAGAGCTGACCATGAAGGATGAGTGGAAGGTGGGCAGAGTCATAGCAAGACCCTATGTGGGCAGGAAAAAGGGAGAGTTTAAGCGGACCAGCAACCGCCATGATTATGCCCTGAAGCCCTACGGCAGGACGGTGCTCAATGCTCTGCAGGACGGAGGTCTGGATGTGATCTCCATCGGCAAGATCAAGGATATCTTTGATGGAGAGGGCATCACCAGGGCGTTGAAGTCTCAGAGCTCGGTCCATGGTATGGAGCAGACCATGGATGTGGCAAAGGAAGAATTCCACGGGCTGTGCTTTGTGAATCTGGTGGATTTTGATGCCCTGTGGGGGCACAGAAGAGACGTCAGGGGCTACGCGGAGGAGATTGAGAAATTCGACCGGAATCTGGGCGCTCTTTTAGAGCTTCTGAAGGAGGATGATCTTTTGATCCTGACAGCAGACCACGGCAATGACCCAACCTATACCGGGACGGATCATACAAGGGAGAAGGTGCCGTTCCTGGCTTATTCCCCGTCCATGACGGGAGGCAGAGCACTGGAGGAGGCGGATACCTTCGCGGTCATCGGAGCCACGGTGGCAGAGAACTTTGGTGTAAAGATGCCGGAAGGGACCATCGGGACATCGCTCCTGGATGTGCTGCAATAGTTGTTTACAACAAAAGGATAAGAGAAGTAGAACATTGTGATTGATAAGCCGGGAAAGATATGCTATAATCCGGTTACGGAAAGTCAGAAGCACATAAGGCGGTCTGCCCTCCAACTATCGGAGGGGCTAACCCTCCAGATATCATGCCCTGTGGGTACGAAAGAAAGGAGGGCGATGCCAATGTATGTTACATATCAGGACTTGGTTCAGATTGGAATATTCATTGTAGCCCTTGTAAGTCTGCTCTATCAGATATTCAAGGGAAAGAAATAGCCGCCAACTACCGCAAATAGTTGACGGCGACCCGTAAGGGTTAAAAATTAACTATCGAGGGTAGACCGTGTGCTTCTGGCTTTCCCTTTTCTTACTCTCAATATAGCACATCTGGCAGCAGGATACAAGAGGAAAGATCAATCACAAACACAAACATAAGTTCGTAAAGAAAAAACACTTGATATGATTTATCCAGGAATGCAGTAAATACGGTATTTTCAGAGTTGGCAGCAGTGGTTTTGTGACAATTTTGTGACAAATTAAATAAAATTGATATTTTCAAAGAGAAAGACACTCAGTACCTTATGTGTATCGGGTGTCTTTTTGGTATAGCATTTTAGAAAGCAAAATCAGAGATTCAATAAAGTTTGCAGACGCCCTTTACTGTTTAGTATTAGATGCTTTTTCACTTCTCTTTTTTTGCGCATAATAGCTTTGTGGAGAATGTTTTAAACAATATTTTTTTCTATAATCTGTTGTTAAAAATATAGCACCACATTGCTCACATTGTTTTGTCATTGCTCCATTTGGATTCATTAACAAACAGCCGAGTTGATAATAGGCTAATGCTATAAGAGTATTAAATCTTGTTTCGCACATTAATTCATGATTGACAAAAACATACGTTTGCTGTCTTTGTAGTGTTGAGATGTTCAACGCTTCTGTAATCAGCTCCTCTTTTTTATACCAGTTAAGCGATTCAGTTATTATATTACCTAAATGTAGTATATCGTGAAAAAATACCTTGAAATTAAAGCCAATTTCTCTCGTGCTTTTATAACAAGAGGCTATGTCACCACACAAAAAGCCATTATCTCCAAAGAAAGGGAAACCATATTTCTGACACCATTTTATAGTGTCTGCTATTTGATGAGTTAAATCCTTGGTTCTAAAGCTATGGATTAGCGGAAATAGCGAGTCCAATAACTCAACAGAACCATACTCAACATTTGGCTCTGGGGGTAAATGTTCAAATTTTTCTACTTTAGGAAAAACTATTCCATCCAACCCATTGCCACTAATAATGTAAAGCTGATCTTTGATAAAATCAAAGTTCTTTGGCTTTTTATATGTGCATTTTCCATTCTTTATCCAAATAGCTTTGTATATGCTAGCCTTGCAAGTTGTTGCTTTCACTTTATCAGTTAGAGATATAATGTGTCCATTTTCAATATTAAACATAGATATATTCCTATAAAAAGTTTATGGTTGGGTTTATGCTATGTGGGGATAAACATAAATTTTATATGTGATACTATAGTAGCATGAAGAAACGCAATAAACAATACATTTAAAAAAATTGGAGGTATTCAATGAAAACCAGATTGGTAAGAAATGAATTTGGGATTGATGTTAAGACCGGAAGAATTGATCAGGCATGTGCGAGGTATGGTGTTGGACGTAATACTATGCGCCAGATTGCAGAACAGGCGGGAGCAGTTGTGCGGATTGGAAGAAATTATCTTATCAATTTTCAAAAAGTTGATGCTTATTTAGATTTTTTATCGGAGGAATGAGGGTGACAAGTGCAGAGGAAAGGAGGGTGGGGACCAGTGTATCAAGAAGTGATGAGAAACAATCAGCTTTCCCCGGAAGCTAAAGCAATATATGCATATCTTTCAAGTATTGCTGGTTCAGGAGATTCATGCTATCCATCGGTTGAAACTATGCAGAAGGAACTGTGCATGAGTAAAAATCGTCTTATGAAGCACATGGGGCAGTTGATAGCTTTTGGTGTAGTTGAAAAAGCAAGGGAAAGAAACGGAAATATTTATGGTCGGAATATATATAAGATTACTCATGAGGTTGAGAGTGCTAATGATTTAAAACGCATTTTTGAAGCGGTCGAAAATGAAGCGGTCGAAATTCGTGCGGTCGAAAATGAAGCTGTAAATAATAACAATACAAATAATAACACTCTAAATAATAACAGTATTGGTGTATGCCCGGAGCCTGAATCATCAGTGTCAGGCTATAGCGATATTCTGCTACCTTTGATAGACAAGTCGGAATATAATGTCCCTCTACCGAAGATTGAGCAGTGGCAGCAGGCGTATCCAGCGGTTGATGTCAGACAGGAACTTTTGAGGATGATCTCATGGCTGAACGCGAACCCGAAGCGGAAAAAGACCAAGCGGGGTGTTGACCGGTTTATAACGACATGGTTATCAAAGGAACAGGATCGGGGCGGTACATATCGTACAGGAACACGCAGCGGTTGGAGGGAAGGAGGTAGTGCAGCGAATCATGAAGTGGAGCAAAGAGCAGGATACGGACAATATTGATCTGAAGTGCAAAAGGTGTCGAGGCATTGGCTATATTATTGTTGATGAAGAAGTTGCGGACTATGGATATCATCAATATGCAAAGGTTTGTCCTGTTTGTAAAGCAGGAAACCCAGACGATCAACGAATAAAAGCAGGACTGCCCCAAAAGTTTTTTACGACGTGTTTTCCAGATTTCAAATTTGATTTGTATCAAGGAGGCACGGAAAATATTAAAAAAATCGTTGAAAGCTTTTTTATGGACTTCGGGAAATGGAAAGATAGAGCCCTGGGATTGTATCTGTGGTCTAATGTGAGGGGAACCGGAAAAACAATGCTGGCTTGCGCTTTGTCTAATTCCCTGATGATTAAGAATGGAGTGTCTGTTCGGTTCACAACAGTGCCGGATTATCTGGAAAGACTAAAGCAGAGTTTTAATCAAAAACCGGAAGAAACAGATCATGCTAGACAATACAGGGAATGTGATTTACTAGTTCTTGACGATTTGGGGGCGGAAAAGAATGGGACATGGCAGAATCAGGAGCTTTTTCGGCTTATTGACTATCGCTATACAAGACAGCTTCCAGTCATTGTAACATCAAACTCCCCGGTTAATCAGCTTGAATGTGATGTGAGGGTTATAGATCGACTGTATGATATGACCGTGATGTTACATTTGCCAGAAGATGGAATCCGGATGAAAAAAGCAGATGAACGAAAGAGAATGTTTTTGGCTTCAGTTTTATCAAAATAGAGTTGCCTGCTACCAGGCAGCAGTAAACTGTTTTTAGAGAAAAAGTTTTGAAGTTACAGCGGGAAGGAGATGATATGATGTCGAGAAAATTTGTAAGAGTAAGAGGCGGGATGATAATTTTTGATTTTCCGGAAGATATTCCAGCATGGGAGCAGGCGTTGTTAAAGATCCGTTTGAAGGCATACGATATTTTGGCACGGAAAAGGATTGAAAATGAAGATGTTTTGAACCATGAAATGCGGGAGACAAATCGGAGAGAATTTGAATCTGTTTTTGGTGAAGGATCTTGTCAGTATACGTTCCTAACAGACCTTCCATCGTTAACAGCGATTCTGGAATTTCAGGAAAAGTTTAAATACTTGCTTGAAGACTGGACCCGGAAGGAGATTGAAGAAATCAGAAAGTCTCTGGGGAACAGGGAGGCAAAGAAAATGGAGCGTCAATGGAAACAAGTAAAAAGAAATTCGATAATTTTCAAAAAGTTTTGAGAGGGATTACATGGCAGACGGAACAGTCGTAATTGATACTGAAATGGACACATCGGGAATTGAAGCAGGAGAAGAGCAGATAAAAAAGTCATTGAAAAGACTGTCCAAGTCCATATGGGAACAAAAAAACTCTGCTGGTCGACTGAACTCGAAGGAGTTACAAAATCGTGATGAGAAACAAAAAACAGAAGGTATAGAGCTGATTACCCAAGAATATAGGAAAGCCTCTGAGGAAGTGAACCAATTAGAGAAAAGGCTGGATTTGCTTAACGAAAAACAGAGGATATTTTTGGAACTGGAAGGATCGGAGAATGAGAGCATATACCGCAGCACTGCAGTCGAGATTGATCGTTTGAATCAAAAGCTGGAACAAGCCAGGGCGAGGTTACAACAAATGAATACGGCAGGGCAGGAGACAAGAGCTGGATCAGTTGGATTTGGAGCGTCTTCAGCAAATGCATCAGGGCTTATGGCACAAGAAAATAACCTGGCAGCAACTAATAATCAGCTTGCGTTTTCCTTTGCTGACCTTAGGAAAGCAGTGATTGAATATTTCCAAAGCACTGTAAGTGCTGCGATAGAATCTGGAGTATTGAGGGAAAGGGTTGTTTCATTATTGAGTGGAGTGAAGCGACTTGCACAAACGGCACTAAAAGCAGCTCTGAATCTGGCACAAATGGCAGGCGGGGGAATTATCGGTGGACTAAAACGTGTATCTGCTGGAATATTTTCTGTACATAAAAATAGCCGCAAAGCAAAAAACTCTCTGGGTGCAATGTTGCGAAGCGGTTTGCTGATGGGGATAGCTTTCCGGGCATTTTCCAAGGTTATTACCGGAGTAAAAGAAGGATTCGATAACTTGGCACAGTATTCTGGAGATACCAACAAAAGTTTGTCTATGTTGGTATCTAGCCTGGAATATTTGAAAAATTCTTTTGCGGCAGCATTTGCTCCGATATTGGATGTTGTTGCTCCTATATTAAGCCGGTTTATTGATATGCTGGCTACCGCCGCAAATTATGTAGGAGCTTTTTTCTCAGCGCTGACAGGTAAGAGTACATATAGAAGGGCAGTAAAAATACAGAAAGACTATGCTGCTAGTCTGGAGAATACATCATCTGGGGCAAAAGATGCGGCTAAGTCAACAGAAGAAGCTGAAAAAGCTGCAGAAGGATATCTTTCTCCGCTTGACGAGATTAACAAAATGGAAAAGAAGGACAACCTTTCTGATACGGGATCTTCTGGTATCGGAGGATCCGAAGGGATAAGTCCATCTGAAATGTTCGATACAGAGGAAATCGAACCGTTCAACTTTGATTCTTGGGGAGAGGCATTTTCCGCTTTCTTGGATTACCTGCTCAATACAGGGATACCTACACTGCGAAATACACTTGTTCGTGTTGCTGATATGATTAATGTATTTGCAGCAAATTTGTACAAAATGTTTATTTTTCCGGGTGTCAAAGAAAAAGTACAGGCTCTTGGGGAGGAAATATCAGAATCTTTTAATGGCTTCATTAAACGCCTGGATTGGAAAACAATAGGCAGTGCATTAGGGGCAGGAGTTAATCTGGCAATCCAGTTCCTGGCAAGCCTTGTTTATACTTTTGACTGGCAGAAGCTCGGCACTTCTCTGGCGATAATGTTCAATCGGGCTATCTCAAAGGTTGACTGGTACACATTCGGACGGTTGTTGTGGTCTAAATTTAAAATGGTTATTGAAACACTGGAGGGATTTTTGGTTAATCTTGATATGGGTCAGGTCGCGAGTGCATTGTCGCAAGCAATTGTGGGGCTGCTTGATTCAGCGACGGAAACTCTGAATAATATTGACTGGCAGAAATTGGGCATTCAGGTAGCAACACTTATCGCAGAAATTGATTACTCTGGGGTTGCAGACAGTTTGCTGCGCGGGCTTGGAGCGGCGTTGGCATCATTGTCAGAATTTTTATGGGGACTTATAGAGAAGGCATGGAACAGCGTTGTGAATTGGTGGCGCGATACAGCGTTTGAAGACGGGCAGTTCACGATGGAAGGGCTTCTCAATGGGATTCTTGAGAAACTGAGGAATATTGGTTCTTGGATTAGGGAACATATTTTTCAACCGTTTATTGATGGTTTTAAAGAAGCGTTTGGAATCAACTCTCCGTCTACCGTGATGATGCAGATGGGAATGTATTTGATGCAGGGGCTGTTTATGGGGGTCGATAGCCTGAAAGAAAAGATTGTTGAAATTTTTGGGGAGATCAAAGAGAGGGTTTCTTTAATATGGGAGAACCTTAAACAGATAACGTTCTCAATATGGTCGGGTATAGAAAATTCGATCCGTTCTGCGGTGAATGGTATTATTGGTTTCCTGAACGGAATGATATCGGGAATAGTTTCTGCTGTGAATACGGTTGTAAATACTCTCAATCGGTTTCATGTGGATGTCCCGGATGTGATTGCGGAACTTTCTGGAATACATTCTTTTGGTTTTGATTTACAGAATATTACCGCGCCACGTATACCGTATCTGGCAAGCGGAGCTGTAATACCTCCTAATTCTCCATTTCTCGCAATGCTTGGAGACCAGAAAAACGGTAATAATCTAGAGATGCCTGAGAGTCTTCTGAGAAAGATTGTTAGAGAAGAGTCT
>JAHABX010000030.1 GCA_018376135.1 Clostridiales bacterium
GCTTCTTCAAAATACTCGTTCGTCTTCGCCATACGCTCAAAATCCTCCCTGCTCCTGCTGCTGAAAAACCGCATCCAGGCAATGATATCCTCTCCGGATACCAGCTCCCCGGGCAGCTTTTTCAGCTCCAGAATCTGAATCTCCATCTTGTCACTATAAATCTTTCCTGTCTTGTCATCTCTGAAATGGATCTTCCTGTAGCATTCCTCATCCTCCGGAAAATGGATAAAATCCAGAATACTTACATGGATACATTTCTGCATACGCTCATACGGTTCTCCCTCTGCAAGCTGGCTGCAGAACACATTGCTCAGATAATAAAGAACCCGCTCGCTCCAGCTTGCGAAATACCGCACCTGCATCTCCATGTTGATCCTCGTCCCGTTCTGCATAAGAACCAGTACATCCAGTATCCCAAGCTTTTCATCAGGGGTGTGCCGTGACAACTCTGTGGGAAGCAGTCTGGTCTCCTGAATCTCCTCCGGACGGATCCCCATCACTGCTGCAACAAACCCCTTCCTGATTTTCGGATTATTCATCAGCTCCTTAAAGCAAAAGTCTACTGTCGGCAGCATAATAAACGCATCATTGTTTTTCTTCATTGTAAACTCTTCTCCTGTTCCGGAGCTGAAAAAGGATACCAAAAACAGGAACTTCTAATCCTATTCTAACACAAAGCATCAGAAAGCAAAAGTCCAAAATACATTCTGTATACATTTTCAGCCCCTGTATTTTCTCTTTTCTGTGGAAAATTGGGAGATCTCCGGATCCAGCGAACTGCTGTGCGTTCATTATAATACAGCTTTTCGGAAAAGTCACCGGACTTTACAATTTGTTTACAATTTTTGGTACTTTTGCCATTTTAATTCTTTTCAGATTTCTCTCTTTTATTCCCTCCCTGCCAGAGCTTTCCAAACAGCGATTCATAAGGTCCCAGTTCGTTGGCACTCATGAGACGTCCTGTCTTTGCCATATCCACCTGCAGCGCCCTTAAAATATGTACAGGACTGATACTGCTTCTGTCCTCTGCCGCATAATATGCCGCATGAATGGAGATGCTTTTGATCCTGCTTCCTGACAATTCAAATTTTTCTGCCAGAAACTGAAAGTTCACATCTTCATCTATAGGTGCTTCCGGCGGAAATACCGACTGCCACAGCTTCAGACGCTGTGCCGGTCCCGGAAGCGGAATATTGATGATATACTGCATTCTCCTCTGAAATGCCTCATCAAAATTGTTGATATTATTACTTGCCAGAATGACAATTCCATCGTGTTCTTCCATTTTCTGAAGCAGATATGCCGTCTCCATATTGGCATATTTGTCTTTGGAATCCTTCACATCTGTTCGCTTGGAAAATAATGCGTCCGCTTCATCAAAAAAGAGAATCGAGCAGCTGTTTTTCGCCATATCGAAGATCTCTCCCAGATTTTTCTCGGTCTCGCCTACATATTTGCTTACCATCTGCGACAGATCGATCCGATATGCGTCCAGTCCCAGAATCTGTGAAATAATCTGCACACTCATGGTCTTGCCGACCCCCGGGGCTCCGTACAGCAGGATACTTAACCCTCTGCCATAGGGCGTCTTTCCCCCGAACTTCCATTCATTCTCCACAATATTTCGATTTCGTATCTGCTTACACGCATCCAGTATCCTTTGTTTCTGGTAATCATCCAGCACCATATCCTCCATGCGGAAGCAGTTATTGATCAGCTTTGCCTTCGTTCCCATACGCCGGCTGTTATAATCACGTACACTTTCCACAATATCCTGATTGGTAACTCCTTTTCGCCCCGCCTCCAGTGCCTTCAGCCATGCCAGCCTTGTGACTGCCTGGATCTGTCCTGCATTATACTGATAAATATTTGCAGCCTGGGTAGTATCCACCGTCTGATCCGGGTTTTTATCCGCCAGAAAAATATCCCAATACTCTCTTCTCGCATAAAAATCTGCCCTTGGGATCTCAAAGAGATAAATTTCCGTATTTAACCCGGGGTATACCTGCTCTCTGCTGTCCGATGTAAAAAACAAAATGTCCGTCCACTGATTCAGTTCATCCAGCAGCATCTCGTCTAAAAACGCCTTATTTTCCTGCGGATTCAGTTCATTCAGGCACAGCAGGGCTCCGTGCAGTCTGCTGAACACGCACAATTCCCGCAGGCAATTCTTAAACGCTGTCAGATCCCGCTCTCCCTGCTTCAGAAGATGTTCCACCTCTACAACCAGAAGCTTCTTATTCAGACGATAGCATGCCTGTTCCAGGATAAATTTTCTTCCGTCGCCCTTTCTCCCCAAAAGCTGTACGATCAAACCTCTTTTATTCTGCCGCCGGAATCCCCGGCACAGCCTAACAGCCCTCTTTACCTGCTCTTCTCCAAGAACGGTCTTTTCCTTTCGACTGCAGGGACGATATTCCGCAAATCCTGACAGACAGGATGGCAGCGTATCCGTGCCGCGGAGAAAATATTCCACACTTTCCAGAGGAAGAAGAAGCCGCTTCATACGCAGTCCGTCCGCTTCCGGCGGGCTCTCCTTATAGAGAAGGCTGCTTTCCTTACGGCTGTCCGGCTCAAAGCAGCGTTCGCCATTTCCTATGCAGCTGTCCAGCATAAGCGAAAATGTCTCCGCCAGTCCTACCGTCATTCTGGTCAGATCCCGCTCGCCCTGCAGCAGCGCAAATAACTGCTCGTATTTACGATTCCAGTCTCCCGCACATGCCATCATCAGGCAGAAACGTTCTACAAAATCCAGTCCGAACTGCTCCGACAAACGCAAAAGTCTTGTCTTTCCCACAAGCTCTGTTTCCGCATCTCTGCCCGACACATAATCCACCGCCTGCATAACGGTCGGGTAGATCCAGCCTCCCTCTTCTTTCTCACATGAAAGTGCATTTCCCATCTGGGCTTCGTCCAGAGACAGTCCCTTTTTCACACCTTCCGGTCTGTCTTCCTGCTTTCTTTCATAAAACAAAAGGGACAAAATGATATCTGCCAGACGGAAATAGTCACTTCTCTGCTCTTCTTCTGTGAAGGGGATTCCTTCCTTCTGCATATCAAAATAACTTTCGATCAGGTTCTCCATGAGTGTATCTCTCTTAGCTTCTTTCTCTATTTTCTGGCAAATTCTCTGCAGGACCGCCCTTCCATGACAGAAACCGGTTTTATCTTATAGATGTCACAGGCTGCTGTATCATCTTCTATTAAATACCGGCAGTTCCTGCATACCATATCCTCATTCCGAAATACCTTGATGCCTTCTGCACCCTGAATAAATCTTGAATAATCTTCCATATCTGCTCCTTTTCCCAAATAAACGCCACGATACTATACGTCTTTGATCCCGGAAGTGAATGCCGGTGCTGCCATTGGTCCCTGTTCTGCTGCCCGGTCATATTTAGGCGCTTCCTTTTTCGCTCCCTGCCCAACGACACTTACATACAGCTGATAGGATCCTCCTGACCCTTTTACATCTGTAATCTTGTAAAGCAGTCCTCTGTCCAGGGTTATTTCATTCTGGGGAGCTCCTGACAGAAGCGCTGTCTCATCCTGATTTCCGGATCCCATCGCATCCGTAAAAATCGCCTTTGTCCTTGCAGGAACGTCCATGATCATCATATGACCGCCTGTTCCGGCCTCTGCCTGATTCAAAGCAACCGCCTCAGAGTAACGCTCTAACTCTGCACGCTCCTGACTCCCCTGCGCTGTCTGCGATTCTGCAAGCACCTGCTCCCGTTCTGCTTTCGCTGCCTGAAAATCCCCCATATTCGCCCACATAGCCGCATAGCCACGATTAGTTGAGGTACTTACAAAGCACTTGTCCTGATAAGTCATGCCAATAAGACTCTTTAAAAGTCCTTTTTTATCAATTTTGTCATAATCGAGGCTTCCATCTTTCTTCGTATATGCCTTAGGCGAAAGTCCTTTCTGTGAAAATAAATATTGAAGAAAGCCGTTTCCAACACCGCGGAAAACCTGCAATGCCTCCTCCAATCCGGCATTATCTTCAAAGACCGAATCCATAACGCCCACCTGCTTTTCATAATGCTCTATGGTTGCTCTCTTATTTGCATCCTGCTCCTCAGCCTTTAATTCATCAAATGTTTTATCTGTTCTCAATACGCTGGAATAACCGCCCACATTCATAATATAATCCGCAAATGCAGTTCTTTGTCTTCTATTTACTCTTGCCTTATCTTTGCGGGAAAGCGCCATATATGCCTGTCGGTGCGCGTTATTTATCATGACTCCCTTCTCCTGCATAAAGGACTGGGATTGAGCTGCCTTCAGCGCTGTATACTCCGCCTCACGTTTTCTTGGAACCACATTCTCAGCCGCCTGCGCCGCCTCTTCCGGTGCGCTTTGAATTGCCGCCTGGGCTGCCCTGGCAGCTTCTTCCCGTTCACCCTTGACCTGAACTTCCACATCCCTTTGAAACGAGCTGATTCTGTCCATACCAAGAGCGGCTCCCTGCTGTAATCCTGCATCTCTGACTGCTGCCGACATTCCCATGGTAAGCTCACTGTACTCTTCCGTCGTTGTCCTGCAAAGGCGGTATACATATTCTCTCACTTCCTTACTCCCACAGTATCCGCTCAATATGTCCTGAATTGAGTTGATCTGTCCGAGTAACTGCTTGCTTTTTCTGAAATTATTCATGGCACATGCCTGGAAACCTTCTCCGTCTCTTACCTGACGCAGGTCTTCCAGAACAGGAATGATCACCGTTGCGACCATATTCGCCTCGTTTCCTTCAAAGGCATGAATTACGCTTTCCTCCCGCTGACCCTTCCGTGCCCTTTCCATGAGTCCTGGAATCAGATCCCCCATGTTTCGGTTATATTCATAATCATCCATTGTATGCCCTGTATCCCGATACAGCCCCTGAATCATTCTTCCCGCTTTGCTGCCAAGCTGAGCCGTATCCTCAACTCCGTACTCTCTTTGTACAAACGCATTTGCCTTATCTGTCTGATCCACCTGGAAATTGGCATAATCTACCAGCTGATCCCGGATGCCCATCTGCTCTTCCAGAGAAGCTGTGGGCGTCCTTGTAATATAGTCCGGATTCACACCAGGAAGCGCCATAGATACATTCTGAGCTTTCTCTTCTTCCGCTGTCCTCTCTGCCTTCCATGCAGTATGCGCCTCTCTGTCCTTCTTATAGAGACGTCCGCCGCTTGCATTATTCACAAAACTTTTCCAGCCATTCCAATTGCTGTCTTTCTGCACTTTCTTTTTGCTCTCGGCATCTCTTCCCTGTGTTCTTACCTGCTCCTGTTCCCCGCTCTTTTTTCTGTCAAATAAGCCCATAACCCTCTCCTTATCCTTCGACGCTGTTTTTCAGTTCTACATGCTTTATGTATTTCCTTCGTCCTTTCTCTGAGTGCAAGGTACTCTATACTAAGATAAATTTTATATAAAAAAAGAAGGAAGCACACTACCCGGATGGGCAGTCCTTCCTTCTTTTCAACTTATTACAACTCATCCGGCTGCTGAAAAACCGGATCCAGCGAACTGCTGTGCGTTTATTATAATACAGCTTTTCGGAAAAGTCACCGGACTTTACAATTTATTTACAATTTTTGGTGCTTTTGTCAACAGCAGCCCCGCCACCAGCGCAGTAAAGGGCGCAACGGTCACCAGCCCGAAGCTTCCCACTACCGTATCCAGCACCTCTGCCGCCACATATTTGTAATTCAGTATGTGATCAATGGGCGTACCCTGCGCCATAAATACCATGAGCAGTGCGATGTAGCCGCCGGAATAAGCAAGGAGCAGTGTGGTTGTCATGGTGCCCATGGCAGCCCGCCCCACCCGGATGCCGGACATCATGGCTTCTCCCGGCGCGATATCCGGTTTTTTCTGTACCACTTCCCATACTGCCGACGTAATGTCCACAGACAGATCCATCATGGCTCCCGATGCGCCGATGAAAATACTGCTCATAAAGATCGACGTCAGATCCAGATCCTGATATCCGCTGTACAGGAGTGATTCTGCATTTGGCATAACCGCTCCGTGGATCTTAAACAAATCCGTAAACAGGATACCGAGCACGCAGGTGGTAAGCACTCCCAGCAGGGATCCCAGGGAGGCGGTAAGTGTGCGTCTGTCAAGCCCGTATACAAAGAAAATGATCATAACCGTCAAAAATAACGTAATGCCGATACCGGTCCACACCGGAGAATAGCCCTTCAGATAGCAGGGAACCAGTATTTTCCATATGGTAAGGATCGTGATCACAAAGGACAGGATTGCCTGAAATCCGTTCTTTCCTGCAAATACAATAAGAAACAGGGCAAATACTGCCAAAAGCAGGAGCTCTCTGTCCAGCCGGTAATGATCAGACATGACCACCGATTTCACCGTATCCCCCTGGTAACTGATGGTCAGAAGCGCCCGGTCACCCTCCTCATAGGTCTTATCCTTCTCCAGGGAGCCGCTCAGGAAATTCACACCATCCAAAAGCTGTCCCTTAAATATACCATCCTCAATCTCTACCACGCAGCTCTGTTCTCCGGAACGGATCAGTCCGGAGGTTATGATCGCAGAATTATCCACGCTCACTACCTTCCCGACCGCACGCTCTGTCCCTTTATAAATAAGGGCATCCTCATAGCCCGTTGGTACCGCCATGAGGATGCCGATCAGTAAAAGTCCTGTGAGAATCATGAGCAGCGTGCTTTTCTGTTTCAGAAAAAGCATCTTCATATCTACTGCACCTCTAACATCTCTGCCATCTTATTGTAAATATCCGTGTTATCATAGTAGCCTTCAAAATTCTCAGCGCCTGCGCCCTGTACCAGCACCTCCACCGGAAGTCCGGTGTGCGCATAGGAACCGAAGTTGATACCGCTCTTGTTGTTCAGGATATGAGTAATGGTAACGGTCAGTGGTTCATAGCTTCCGTACAGCACATATTCTTCCTGACCGAATTCTTCCTCATCACCGGTACGTGCCATAGTTGTCTCATATGCATCCTTCAGAAGTCCGTACTCATACTCTGTCATCTCCAGTGAGCCTTCATCCTCAGACTCCGGATGTAAATCTGCACTGTCCTTCTGCTGTGCGCTTTCCTGCGCATCCTCTCCCGGTACGGTCAGTCCGAACAGCTCTGTAACATCCTTCATAACGGTATCGAAATCCGTCTTGCTTTCCTTGTAGCCTTCCACATAATCCGAATCAAATTTTGCATAAGAAATCTTCTGATTCTCAAAATTAGCCAGGAAGGTGTCATAGTCGGTTCCTGCATATCCAATGGTCAGACCTCCGGTCTCATGGTCACCGGTCACGATGATCAGAGTCTCCTCCGGATGCTCATTGTAGAAATTAACTGCCTCTGCTACCGCATTATCAAGAGCCACGGTATCAGCAATGGTGGAAGCCGCATCATTGGCATGACATGCCCAGTCGATCTTACCGCCCTCAACCATCATAAAGAAGCCGTTGTCATTTTCCAGCACCTCGATGCCTTTTTTCACATAATCAGCCAGACCCCATTCGCCGTCCTTACGATCCAGCTCATAGCTCATAGCGTCATCATCTGCCAGATGCTCATCGATCACGATTGCCTTGCCGTCTGCCGCTGTGAGCGCCTCTGCCTCTGCCTGTGTCTTTACTACCTTGTAGCCTGCCTTCTCTGCCAGAGCATACAGATCCTCCTGATCGTTTTTATCTCCGGTCACCTTTTTCAGGCCGCCGCCTGCAAAATAGTCAAAGCCGCTGTCGATCAGCTCCAGCCCGATATCATAATAGCTGTTTCTGCTCTCCTGATGTGCATAGAAAGCTGCCGGTGTTGCATGGTTCAGGTTTACAGTAGAAAGAATACCGATCTTATAATCCTTCTGCGCTTTCAGCTTCTCTGCAATGGTCTCATACTCCTGAGAAAAATCCTCGCTTACATTGATGCTTCCGCTCCAGGTCTTGTGTCCGGTGGCAATAGAGGTTGCCGT
This sequence comes from Clostridiales bacterium, assembly GCA_018376135.1. Taxonomy (GTDB): domain Bacteria; phylum Bacillota; class Clostridia; order Lachnospirales; family Lachnospiraceae; genus Hominiventricola. The sequence continues at coordinate 7,956 of JAHABX010000030.1, forward strand.
GGATGCGGAATCCGGAGCAAAGGAGGTGCTGTCATAGGTCTGTGCAGAACCTGCTACCGGAAAATCCATCATGGCAAGATTCTTCTTACTCTGAAGGATCGTCTTTACTTCTTCCTTTACTTCTCCGTCTTTTTCTGTCTTAACCGTTACATCTCCGCCATTCAGATCATTAGCGGCACTTACAAAATAATTGGTGAGCTGTACCTGCGGGTAGCTCATACCATCACCGATAAACAAAAATACATATTTGGGTATTGTACTCTCTTCTTGTGCCTGGGCTGTCTCTGTCGAAGCCTCCGGTACTGCAGTTTCTGTCTCTGCCACAGTCTCCGCTGCCGCTGCCTGCGTGCTTTCCGCCTGTGTGCCGCATCCGGTCAGCATGGAGGCTGACATGGCTCCCACCAGCATCATTGATAACAGTCTTCTCTTCATTCTTTCATAATCTCCTTTGTATTACGCTCCTGGCGTTTTCATACAAGAGCTATTATAAAAGAGCTATGTAAAATCTGTTATCCTCATTTTCTGAAATATATGGAAACTTTTTGTAAAATCATCTGCACTATAACAAATGATACTCTGATACCATCTTGACCGCCTGGCTCCTGCTTTTGACTCCAAGCTTCTGATAAATATTCTTCAGGTGATACTTCACTGTATTTTCAGATACACACAGTATCTGTGCGATCCGGGCATTTTTCTCTCCTATGACCAGCAGCCTCAGCACGTCCTGCTCATAACTGGACAGGCTCTGGATCTCCTGCCCCTTTTCCCGCTTCAGATATTTGGGGTACAAAAGCATCTGCGCACGCACCGCTGTCAGTACCTTCTGGAAATACGCATCCGATCCCCGGTTCTTATCCCTTTTTCCCAGACTCTGCAGAAGCTCATAGACCGCTGCCCCTTCATCTGCAAACACCCGGATGAAACGGATCTTTCTCCCCATCTCCAATGCTTCTGCCATCTTCTCCTCCCACAGCTCGTTTTCCTCCCGGAAGTAAATGACGGCTTCCAGCATCCGCGCCTGGATTCCCAGATAATACATACCATACTGACCGGCAAACTCCAGCAGGGAACCAAGGATCATTCTGGCAAGTACATTCTGCCCCTGCCAGATATATACCTTTGCTTTCATCAGATACTGATAATAATGCGTGCTGTAGAAGCGTCCTCTCTCATCCGGCGCCCGCTCCTTCATCCATTCCATGATCTTCCTGCTGTTTCCGGAAAGAAGATAAAAATAGATCCTGTGAGCGGCATAGTTATCTCTTCTGAGCCCTCCTGCCTCCAGCTCCTCTTCCATCTGCTGAAGCAGAAACGCCTCCACGCCTTCCGCCTGATTCCTCGCAACCAGCAGACTGCCCAGCTTCATGCTGCAGAGCATCTGCATATTCCGATTCTCATGAGCTCTTGCCTCACTCTGGCACTTTGACAGCATATCCAGCGATTCGTCCAGCTGATTATATTCATAGAAGATCTCTGCCTGCTGGAATTTTTTGATTCCTGCAAAGCCCCGTCCGAACATCTTTTCAAGCAGCTCCTGGAATTCATCCATAACCAGAAAAGCTTCAACCCCTTCCATCAAAAAACAGCTGAAATCATTATCCCCATGCAGCACAGAGATATGATTCGGAACAAAATTCCCCTTAGATCCGGCTCCCGGAAGCACCTGCCCTTTCTTTACCTTCTCCAGTATCTCCCTCAGTGATTCCGGCGTCATTCCCCCCGGACTGCACAGATCCAGATAGATAAGCAGCATCTGCAGCTCCGCCCGCATTCCGGCATCCTGACACTCTTCACTCATATCTACAAGGATCTGCCGGTATGTCTTCGCTCTGCTTCGATTGCAGTTGAGGGATTCCATCATGGACCCCGCCGCTATTACATTGGGATACCTCCGCAAATAGGTCAGCGGTATCTCCGCAAAATAATCCTCCAGACTCAGGATCGTCTGAGAGTTCACCTTTCCTTTTAAAAGCAGATGCAGATTCTCCGCCATCTGTTCATAGTCCTTCAGAAGGCTTCCAAACCTCAGCGCAGATAAATAATCGCCCTGCTCCATGTAATATTCCTCTGCCCGGCGGTAAAGAGCCGTCAGTCCCTCCACATCCATATACTTCAGAAGACTCCAGCTGAGAAAGCTGCTGAAAAGCCTCTCATATCTCCAGACTCGCTTTCCGCATGGTTCCAGTATACTTCCCTTCCCGAAAAGCATCTCTAAAAATGCCTTTACCTGCTTTGCACTCCAGTTCAGCACAAATCCGATCAGTTCCTCTGTGATCTCCTCAAAACAGGCAAGCTGCAGCAGTGCATCCTGCTCCTCCACCCGGAAGCTCCGGAAAAAGGTCACATCCATATAGGCATACACATCGCCCAGACACTGTTCCCGAACTGCACGGCAATAGCCCCTCGCCGAATTCCGAAGAGGATTTTCCAGCATATAAATACACAACGGCATATTATATAAATCTTTTTCTATACGCAGAAGCTCTTCCATACCAAGCTCAATATCCTTCTCAGCAAAATACGCTCTCACTTCCTCATTGGACGGTCTGAGCTCCCGTATTCCGTAGACGATCAGCCTTCTGGCCGCCACATAAGAGAGCAGCTCCTCCGGAAGCGGCACTGTGGACGCAAACAAGAAGCGGTCACCCTTTCTCCGCTCCCTTATCAGTTTCCATATATCCTCTTTCATTCCCTTCTGAAGGATCAGCTCCAGCTTCGGTATGATAATGATCCTGCCATTCTCTGACGGCAGCTCCCGGATCTTCTGCTGCAGACTCTTTTCCCGGGTCTCCTCCAGCCAGTATATGGAGGCTTTTCCTGTCTTTTTCGCATAATCCTGAAGGAAGGTATACTTTCCCCATCCTCTGGGTGCCTGTATGTAGATAATCTCATACCGCTCCAGATCCTTCTGCAGACGCTGTTCCAGATCTTTATTCTTAATATGTAATTCTTCTTTTCTATTTATATCACTCATTGATTTTTTTTTTACACTCCTGTATTCAATTTATCATTATATATCTGTTCATTCAACTGTTGTTGGACAAACGGCATGCCTTGTTAGGCAAACGGTTATATCGGCTCCCATGACTTATGTTTGGACTTTTTTTTCGAATATGTTATAATGAGCCATACAGCAACCACTTATGAGGAGATTTCTACAAATGCAGATTGCAATCGTTGACGATATGCCAGAGGACAGGACTCTTCTGTCCCGCCTTCTGACGGAAGGCTTTCAAAAATATAATGTTTCCGTTCATATCAGCCACTATGACAGTGCAGAGGCATTTCTGGAAAGCCTGGAACCGGAGCTTTTTGACCTGTGCTTCATGGATATCTATATGGACGGGATCAATGGCATGGAAGCCGCAAGAAGACTTCATTCCATCGATCCGGACTGCCGCATCGTTTTTCTCACCAGCAGCGACGAATATGTTTACGAGGGCTATGAGATCAATGCTCTCCGTTATCTGCTCAAGCCGCCTGCTGAGGACAAGCTCCAGAAGCTTCTGGAGCAATGCGCCCAGAAGACAGAACTGAACCGGCGCAGGCTGCCCATTACCATCGGCAAACAGACCACGGAGATTCCCTATGGAAAGATCCTGTATGTCACATCCGTACACAATTCCATCGAACTGCATTTTGAAGATACTTATCTGAGTCTTTCCGCCCGTCATACCTTTTCGCAGACGGTGGAGCCGCTGCTCTCTGATTTCCGTTTTCTCTCCTGCGGACGGGGCGTGGTCGTGAATCTGTCTCATGCCAAAAAGCTTCTGAAGGATTCCTTCCTGATGCAAAACGGAGACCGCATCCCCATCAGCCGCAGGATGTATCCTGCCGTAAGCAGCGCTTACATGGATTTTCAGTTTGAACACATGATATGACGATGTCAGGAAAGGAATTACCATGAAAAAATATATACTTCGGACAGCTGTTCTGCTGATCGGCACTCTGCTGATCACTTCCGGCTTCGGTGTCTCCCGGGTCCACGCCTCAGCCATGCCTGCCATGGAGCAGGAAAAGGAACCGGACTGTGAAGATATCACCCCTGCAAACATCATCACATCCATAAGGAACGGAGCTCTTCTTGACAGGTATCCCACATATACCTATTACACCGGAACCGATCTGTCTGTCCTGATGGATGATTTTTCCTATATGCCCTTACAGGAAGGCTATATCAACGGCACGGAGGAAAGGGTTCTACTCTCCACCCAATGTGATTTCTCCGGTATTGACTGCAGCACTCCGGGAAATTATCAGATCAGCTTCACTCTTGTCCCTCCTTCCGGCTATACCTTTGCACCGGATGTGAAGATACAGTTTGCCATTCCCATTGTCATTGAAGATACACCGGAATCCATCCTTCTTACCACTTTACATAATTTCAACCTGATTATGAAGGGGATTTTTCTGGAAACAGGTGATCAGGAAACACTGGACGATGAACTGAACGATAAGAGTCATTATCTTAGAACCACTGTGGCACTGAATGAAGACGGAGATTTTGCGCTCCTCGATATAGAGCCTCTGGATGCCAGTCAGATCGACCTGTTCGTCCCTGGTGAATACAGTCTGCCCATCCGGCTCTCTCTGTCTCCTGACAACGAGCAGGACAATTTTGTGCTGGACGAATCGCTTCTCTCCCTGTCCATTCCGGTCCGGGTCAGTGACCGGGAGGATTTTGAGCTGTGGGTACAGTCCTTCGACAAGGATTATTTCTATCTGAGTTTCCTGAGACGGAATACTTCTGATGTGCAGCTTCTCTGGCTGAACAGTCTCGATACGCTGACAGAAGAGGAACTGTCTCATGCCAACTTCACTCCCTGTTCTCTGGATGAGGTCTATCTGTGGAGCGATGGTCTTCTGCGTGTTCAACGGAATCAGATGGTTCTGAACCAGCATTATTATTTCCGGCTGAAGGATGGGGAAGAATTATCTACCATCGTACACATCATGGATGACGGAAATACTCCCTATTACGAATTCATAGGCGGCGACCGGGACGGAGGAGACACAGACGGATCCGTACCCGAGGCTCCGGTCACTCCCGAACAGCCCGACACGCCGGAGCTGCCCGACATACCGGAGCTGCCGACGACTCCAGAACAGCCCGACACGCCGGAGCTGCCGACGACTCCAGAACAGCCCGACACGCCGGAGCTGCCGACGACTCCAGAACAGTCCGACACGCCGGAGCTGCCAACGACTCCAGAACAGTCCGACACGCCGGAGCTGCCGACGACTCCAGAACAGTCCGACACGCCGGAGCTGCCGACGACTCCAGAACAGTCCGACACGCCGGAGCTGCCAACGACTCCAGAACAGTCCGACACACCGGAACAGCCGACGGCTTCTGCGCAGTCCGATACACTGACAAAATCAGATACTTCCGCCTCGGAGAATCAACCGGAAGCCTCCCAATCCATACAAACAGCGGATTCCACCCCAACGGATACCAAAGCTGCTGATGAACCGGCGGCTCCTGCTTCAGAAAGCCTGTCTGCGGAAGAGGAATCCTCCCTGGTATTCCTCACCTTCATCCTTTCGGGGCTGGCGCTTGCAGGAATCCTCACAGCTATTGCATTATTCTTTATTTACAAAGGAGGGAGGAAACTTTGAGCCGACATTTTGACCGGAAAGCTTCTCTCTGTATTCTGGCAAGCCTTCTTCTGACCTCTCTTTTATGTATTTGGCTTTATACCTGCAACAACAAATATACGCATGCTGCCGCACAGCCTGTGAACGGGGAGCTTGCCCTCTCTGCGGAAGACATCCGGCAGCACCCGCTGCGCTTTCTTACAGAAGAATGGACCTTTTACCCGGATGTTATGCTTTCTCCGGAGCAGTTCGACCAGGGACAGCCGGATGCTCCCTTCGTCTATATGGATATCGGAGCTTCCACCCGCTTTGACGGTCTTGGAACAAGAAATACACCCTTTGGCTGCGGAACCTATGTGCTGGACCTGTCCCTTCCCGCCGGGCAGACCTATGCACTGGAGCTTCCGGAGATATTCAGCGCCTTCCGGCTGTATGCCGGAGACCAGCTTCTTGCAGAGACCGGAAATCCGGATGCGGAATTCTATGTCCCCCGAACCCAGATACAGACTGCTGCCTTCGAGTCCTCCGGACAGGTACGTCTGATCCTGGCAGTACGCAATGCCTCCCACATTTACAGCGGGCTGATCTATCCTCCTGCCTTCGGCACGCCGCAGGCAGTAAACCTTTACCATTACCTCCGGTTCGGCATCTGTATTATGGGATGTACAGCTGTATTTCTATTCGTCTGTCTGTCCTTTTTCCTTGCATTCCGGATGCGTTCCGGTAATGCCCTGCTTTCAGCATGGATCTGCCTTGCCCTGATAGGCTTTACCTCCTATCCGCTGGTACATACCCTCCTCAGGCTGCCTGTATTTCCCTGGTATCCCCTGGAGATCTTCTGCGGCTATGCCGTGACCCTGCTGGTCATCCTTTTGCACAACCGGCTCTGCTGTCCCGGACGGACTGTAAGACTGATCAGTCAGGGAGCTGCAGCTTTAGTCTGCCTGCTCGCACTTTTATACAGCAGCCTTGCACCCTGGCTTACCACCCCCGTGATGCGCGCTTTTTCCACGTTCATCACTCTGTATAAGACCGCGGCTGCAGCCTATCTGCTTATAACCGCCCTCTGGTGCGCCCGGCAGAAAAAGCCCGAGGCCTATCCCCTTCTGTGCGGTACGGTTTGCTACAGTGCCTTCCTTCTGTGGGACCGGCTGCTGCCTGCCTACGAGCCGGTCTACGGAGGATGGTTCTCAGAGCTTGGCAGCTTTGTTCTCATACTGGCACTTTTCTGGACCGTCTGGAAGGATATCCTGCATGCTTACACCTTCCACACTTCCTTTGTGGATGATTACCGCCAGCTTTCCAGGCAGGCGGCGATCCAGCAGGCTCACTATCAGGAGCTCACCGACAAACTGGAGGAAACTGCACGGCACAGACACGACGAACGGCACCATCTGATTCTCATGAGTACCTTTTTAGAGCAGGGACGGTTGGAGGAGCTGAAGGACTACCTTGCCCGGTATCAGCAGTCCATTGAACCCGTGGAACACATTACCCTGTGCCGCTGCCTCTGTGCAGACGCAGTCCTCCAATACTATCGAAATCTGTGCCGGAAGGAGGATATCCTTTTTACAGTCAGCGCACAGCTTCCCGCCCATATCCATGTCTCTGATACAGATGTGGCGATCCTCTTTGGAAATCTCCTGGAAAATGCACTGGATGCCTGCCGTGCTCAGCAGGAAAGCGAGCGGCATATTTCTGTAAAAACCAGTTACCAGGAAGACCGGCTGCTCCTCCGGGTCGAGAACAGCTATGAGACGCCTGTCCGTATGAACCGGGGAAGATACCTGTCCGGCAAGCATGGGGGCTACGGCATCGGCACGGAAACTGTGAATGCGGTCGTCGACCGCTATCAGGGACAGATCAAATACGATGTAGAGGATACTCTGTTCCGGGTATCTCTGATCCTTTAAGGAAACCCGGGGTACATAAAAGCAGAGCGTACATCAGCAGGACAGATTCTATTGTCCTCCTGATATACGCTCTGTTCTATTCCGACAGATTACTCTGCGATCTAATATCTCTTGATCTTCCTGGACGGTGTCTTTTCAAACTCCGTCTCTCTTACCTTCAGCCGATATACCTTCTTGTGAGCAGAAGCGCCCTGGTTATAGGCATCAATGATATTCTGCAGCTCTGCCTGCACATCGGTGATTCCTTTTTTCTCCGCATACTCATAATCCGGGAATATCTCTGCCTCGATCACGCCTTCACTCTCCCGTACAAGGATCTCCTGTACCAGACGGGCTTCACCGATCTTATTCTCCAGCTCCTCCGGCGATACATTCTCACCGTTCTTGGTGATGATGAGATTTTTCTTGCGTCCGGTCAGGAACACAAAGCCCTCCTCATCCACATATCCCAGATCTCCGGTGCACAGCCAGCCGTCTACCAGCGCTTCCTCTGTCTCCCTGGGCATCTTGTAATATCCCTGCATCACACTGCTGCCCCGCACCCAGAGCTCCTCGTCCACTACCTTCGCCTCACAGTTGGGCATCAGCTGTCCTACGGACTCCTTCTTGATATTCCAGCTTAAATTGGTACTGATGACCGGAGCACACTCCGTCATACCGTAACCCTGCTGAATGGTAACGCCATACTGTTCAAACAGATCGATCATTGCCGGTGCCAGATATGCGCCTCCGCTGCAGATGGTGTGGAACTGCTCTCCGAATACCTCTCTCTTCACGATCTCGGCCGGAAGTCCTGCCGCATCCTCCAGCTTCTTCGCCATAGTCTCGATCATCAGCGGAACCATAAGGATCATATTCGGACGGAACAGCTTAATATTCTTCGCCACACGAAGCAGGGAATCATTGATGCATACCACACTTCCGATGGAAAAGCCCTTCAGAATATCCATACTCAGGCAATAAGCATGATGGATCGGCAGTACAGACAGGCATACCGTCCGCTCCGGGATCTTCATGTCCAGACAGGTGGCATTCTCTGCCAGATTCCGGTGAGTCAGCATAACGCCCTTGCTTTTTCCCGTCGTTCCTGAAGTAAACATGATGGTTGCCAGCATCTCAGGCTTCGGACTGATCGCACAGGCTCCCCTGTGTTCTCTGATCAGACTCCACAGAGACAGGGCATCCTCTCCGTTCTCCTCCTTCTGCATGGAAATCAGATATTTCAGCTTCGGACACCGCTCCTTCACGATCGCCGCCACATCCTTACGGATCTCATCCACTACGAATACCGTGGCATCTGCCCGGTCGATCAGCTCACACATCTCCTCTGCCGGAAGAGACACATCCAGAGGTACTGCCACACTGCCGCAGTCTACAATACCGAAATAGGTTACAATCCATGAATAGGAGGTCATTCCGGTCAGTGCCACATGGCTGCCCTTTTCCCCCAGCGCCACGAGAACATTGGAAAAGCTCTCGCTGTCTTCTTTGATATCCGTATAGGTCTTTGCTTCAATGGTATCTTTTTTGATCTTATAGCGGACCGCATCCTCAGCCCCGAATCTTTCTTCTGCCTGTACAAGAATCTCCCGAATCGTACTGCAAATCATATCCTTCACCTCTTCTTATTCTGCTGACAGCTCTGTCAGATGGTCAACCGCTTCCTGCACGGTGCGGATACCGGCAGCCTGCTGCTGATCGATCTCCACATCAAATTCATCCTCCAGCTCACCCAGCATACTCATGAAATCAAAGGAGGTAAATCCAAGGTCTTCCATAAAACGGGATTCCGGATGAATATTTTCCGGCTCCACTTCCACGTAGTTGCAAATCACTTCTGCTAATTTTTCAAACATTTTTCTTTCCTCCCGGTATTAGATAAGCTTCATGATCTCGCCAATGGTCAGGTTCGGATTCTCCGTACCCTTGAACATGATCTTGCAGAGATAGTAGTACAGATATTCCAGCTGCTCTCTGCTCACGGCCTTCACCTGATGTTCAAAGTTAAAGTCCAGACCATTGTCCTCCGGACGGTGCATGACCGTCAGATACATTGCCTGAGTGGTTGCCCCGTTAGGATACCACCTGGTCTTGTACTTGATATCCCCCAGCTGCTCAAGTCCTTTCTCCTTCAGAGTCAGCGGCTGATAGGTCAGAGACATGGATTCATAGGTCTGTCCGCCCGGCTGAGGATAAACCTGCTGGCGATGTGCAAAGTAAGAGACCGGATCATAGTTGGCATGCCGGAAATACTCATTCTGCAGATCCCGGATCTCACAGATTCCTTCCAGAAAGGTCTTATTTTCCGGGATGATGGTACGGAACGGGAAGGAATGGATCCTGGTTCCGCCGGATTTCTTTTCCTTCAGCGTCGCTCTTCTGGCAATGGCAGTATTGATGGATACGTCGTCATTTCCGTTCATCTTCTGATAGTATGTACGAAGTCCCATAAGAAGCAGGCACACAAGGGATACATGATACTCCTCACAGAAGCTCATCAGCCGCTGGGTCGGCTCACCCTCCAGATGGAAGATATCCAGTGCGGAATCCACGGAGTCCGATACGTTGACGGCTGCTCTGGCATTCGGGTTGCCGCTTCTCTCCCGCTCTGCCATAAGCTCCTTTGGTCCTTCCAGACCATTGTAGATCGGCTCCGAAGCTTCGATCAAATTCCGGAAATATTCCTCATCCCTTGCCTTTGCCTTACTTCCTGCCTCATATGCCAGATCCTTCTGAAGCTGTTCAATATAAGAAGCCATATCCTTCGGATACGGAACACCCTCATACATGGCATTGCAGTACAGCTCAATAATGTCTTTCAGGAAACAGATCAAAGACTGAGCATCCATGGTCATATGATCCACCAGAAGATAGGTTCCCTGATAGCCGTCCGGCATCTTGATCATAACGATCCGGTTCATGGGCGAATCCTGACGTTTGAATGGAACCTGCGTCCATTTCCTCATGGTCTCCTCCGCCTCTTCCATGGTCACTCCCGTGAAATCTACAAATTCAATATCTCTGTCTTCCTTTTCCACCACATACTGATACCAGCTGCCGTCCTTATCTGCCGCAAACCGGAGCCTCATGGATTCACAGCGGTCATATGCCTTATAGATGGACTCCTTCAATACCTTCCAGTCCAGATCCACACCAATGGTCAGGCTGGTGCCGATATTCAGCACCTCCTTCTTCGGGCAGAAATTCTGGTAAAAGAAATGAAATTTCTGTGCGGCAGTCAACGGATAAACAGGGTATCCTTTTCTCTTTCTCATCATTTTATAATTCCTCCGATAAATTCATTCAACGCGTTCTCATAAGCCGCCGTATCCTTATAATAGCTCTCTGCGTGAGCGGCTCCTTCCACGATCAGTTTCATTTTTGTCGATGCAATATTCTCATAGATCTGATCGCACATACTGCAGGGCACAAAGGTATCTCCGCTTCCGTGGATCAGAAGGATCGGAACCTCCGCTTTTCTTACTTCTCTTGCCGCATTGCACTCATCCAGCCCATAGCCCGCTTTCCTGCGGTTCACAAGGCTTGATATCTGAATGATCGGAAATGCCGGCATATGATACATGGAATGCAGGACATGGGTGAAGACCTCCTTGGAAGAGGTAAATCCACAGTCAGAGACGATCCCCTTTACCTGCGCCGGAAGCGTAAGACCACTGGTCATCAGGACCGTAGCTCCGCCCATGGAGGTTCCATGCAGCAGGATCTGCGTATCCTCACCACAGCGGTTCACAAGCCAGCCGATCCAGTTCAGGGCATCCTTTCTGTCCAGACAGCCGAAGCCGATGTATTCGCCCTCACTCTGCCCGTGGGCACGCTCATCCACCAGAAGCATGCTGTAACCCTTCTTCAGATAATACCCGGACAGCCCCACATAGTCATTCATACCCTCGCTTGTATATCCGTGAAAGCAGATCACCGCTTTCTTCTCATCTCCCACCGGGAAATAGGTGGCATGCAGTCTCAGACCGTCAAAGGAACGGACATGCACATCCTCATGAGGCTGTGCCATCATATATTCCCTGCGCTCCCTGATCAGCGGCATGTGCTGATTCCAGTCTGTTCCCGCCATCTTCATGGTCCGCTCTACCCTGGCTTTTCCTCTTTTCATGGTCCTTCGGTAAAAATAAGCGGAGCTCCCCGCCTCTGCCACGGTTAAAAGCCCTATGACCACTGCGGCAGTCCTTGCCATTTTTCTCATACTTGCTCCATTTCCGTATCATTCGATACTATTTTATTTTCCGGCCCGGCTGCGCTCTGCAAGCTCCTGGAAACGCAGCGCCTTTTCAATGCTTCCTTCTACTTTGAGCTTCTGGATCGTGAAGGCAAGCACCGGATCCAGACTGCCGTCGGAAAGCTTTCTCAGCGTATCCGCACTGCAGGTAAACATGGCGTCCCTGTCATAATACTCATAGGGTTCCACATAAAGCTTTCCTTCCTTCACCTCCACATAAAAGATACCGGATGCCTCTCCGGTTATATTGAACTGGAATGCCAGATGCTCCGTGATGTCACTCACATCTGCCTCCATAAACTGACTCTTTATCTCCGAGAAAAAGTCTGCATATGTCATTTTTATCCCTCCGTCTTTTTATTCTTCATTTTTCGACCATCGGTCGATTGCTTTCGTAAATAGATTAGCACCTTTTCGACCAGTGGTCAATTATGGATACAGACAAAGATTCCATGTTTTTTTTCTTTTTTATGTGAAATATGCCGTTGTCTTCAAAGGATTTTCTATGATATACTGAAATACATGTGACAATTCAGAAACGCACGCAGAATACGACTTTATATAGAAAGGCTGCAGACATGCCAAATACAACGAAATATGATCAGATATTGAATGCCCTCCAGATACTGTTGGATCAAAAGGATATACAGACCATCTCGGTCAGCGAGATCGCCCAGACCGCAGGGATCGGTAAGGGAAGCATCTATTATTATTTCCCGTCCAAGGAGGCGATCTTTGAAGCCCTTGTAAAACGGGATTACGAGCTGCCTCTGGAGACAGCGAAAAACCTTGCTCTGCAGACAGAAGTATCTCCCTTCACCCGCATGGCGATGATCTTTCAGGCATGCCGCAATTCCTCCTCCCAGTTCCGGGTACGCAGAAACAGTGCTGTCCCTGCCGGAGCACCGGAGCAGGCATTCATTCATCAGAAATACCTGAACCATCTGATCTGTGAGCTGAAGCCTACCTTAACAGAGATCATAAAGCAGGGCATTGATAAGGGAGAGATTCACTTTGACCGTCCTGCCGCACTGGCAGAGATCGTACTGATCGTGCTGTCCGTCAAGCTGGACAACACGATCACCGTCTCCTCTCCGGATGAGATCGAAGATACGATCCTGGGACTTATCTCTCTTCTGGAAAAAGGAACGGAGAATCCTGCAGGATCATTGAATTTTTTGACAGCGTTTTAAAAAGGGAGAATCCCCTGACCGGGATTCTCCCTTTTTTGTTTTATTCTTCCCCAAATAGCATATGTTCCATATAGAATTCCTGGAACTCTGCACTGGAGGACAGATCCGTCTCCCTGCACAGCTTTCGGATCTGCTCCATTCTTTCTCTTCCTTCCGGGTCCGTCAGATACCGGACACAGCCGGACAAGGCACTGTTCCCCACGGTGCGGATCTTTCCCCGGAATGCCTCCGGGAACAGCCCTGTCACGAATGCCTTTTCCAGATCCAGATAGAAGCCAAAGCCTCCTGCCAGACAGACATGCTCCACTTCCTCTGCCGCATGCCCGCTTTCCAAAAGCAGGGTTTCAATACCTGCCCGGATCGCTGCCTTGGCAAGCTGGATTTCCCGGATATCTTTCTGGGTCAGGCACACCTTCTTCCCATCCGGCAGCTTTGCCAGCAGGAACCCTTCTTCAAAATACGGCTCCTCCAGTTTTCCGTATGCATCCATCAGATCATTCTTATATAATTCTGCCGCTGCCTCCAGTACGCCTGTACCGCAGATTCCCTGTACCGGTCGCTTCAGGATCGTCTCCACCCGGCAGCTGCCGTCATGGATCTCAACCCTCTGGATGGCTCCCGGCAGACTTCCCATGCCGCAGGAAATATTTCCTCCCTCAAATGCCGGACCTGCCGCTGTGGACGTGCACAGGATCCCATGGCAGTTTCCCACTGCCATCTCTCCGTTGGTCCCCAGATCAATGAGCATACAAAGCTCTTCTGTCCGGTCAAAGTCACAGGCATACAGTCCTGCTGTGATATCAGCCCCCACAAATGCGGCGATCCCGGGCAGAAGCTCTGCTAAAACTGCCGGAAGCCCTCCTCCCAAAAGCTCCGGCAGCAGATGCGCTTCTCCTTCCAGATGCTCCGGGATAAACGGTGCCTTACCAAGCCTGCTGCAGTCGTACCCTCTCAAAAGATGCAGCATGACCGTATTTCCTGTTATACTCACTTTTTTTAACTTCTCCGGGCACTCTGACCGCTGCAGGAGTGTACAGATCCCGGTCTCCAGATCCCGGCAGATGGCTGTCCGCAGATGATCCAGATCCCCTCTGCAGGCTGCACCGATCCTGGCGATCACATCCGCTCCGTAAGCACGCTGATGATTGACACCTGTCCAGGTATCCGATACGCTTCCGTCCTCCAGACCGATCCGCTGCATGGCGAGCGTGGTGGTCCCGATGTCCACGGCGATCCCCCATGCGCCGTCTCTGTCTTCCGGCTTTTTCTCCTGCTCTTCCACGGAGGCAAGTACCTGGAATTCCTCTTCTCCTGCCTCCGGCAGACGCACGGTCAAATTCATCCGGGGCTTTGCGATGCATGCCAGCCTCCAGCCCTCTGAGAGTTCCTTTTCAGAAAAGATATGCCGGTCGCCCTCCTCGGGTAGAAGCACCCCTTCTTCCACCAGGATCCGGCATTTTCCGCATCTTCCGTTTCCTCCGCAGGGTGCATCAAAGCCTCCTGCTTCCCTTTGGATTGCCGAAAGCAGTGTTTCCCCGGGAGAAAGGACTGTCTCCCAGATTCTTTCCTTCTGCCGGATCCGGATCTTCATCTGTTCCACTCTCCGGTTCTTACAGGAAAAATTAGAGCATCTGGAACATTCATGGCGGATCCGGAAGCTGTCCCGGTCCGGGCTCACCCCAAAGATCATGGCATTACTTTTTACCGGGTCCAACATATATCCGGAGGAAAGAGAGAAACCATACCTCTCTGCGTCCACCTCTTCATAAATCAGCTGCTGAAGCTCCATGGGCGCATCATGGGGTGCAGAGTAACGTCCCCCGATCCCCACATCCATGCTTTGGCAGTATTCCCGGAGGAGCTCTTCCATCTGCGGCTCCAGGGAATACAGTGCACAGTCTGCCATGGCATCTGCCAGCATCCCCTTCACATAATCTCCTTCTCCGAAGGCGGCTGTACAGTACCGGCTCACCTCTTTCCCCACACTGCACAGTGCATAGAGGACCCGGCTCCCCGCCGGGAGTCCTTCCACTTTTGGATGCTCCGGCAGGATCCCCGGCTGCAGAAGGATCAGCGGCTCACACAACTTCCGGACCGGGTCAAGCAGTTCTCTGTATTCCTCCCGGAACTCTTCATACAGCTCCATCTGCGGGGTACAGTCCAGAAGCCGGAATACCTCCTGTTCTGATATCCGTACAGGGCAGCCTCTCTTCTTTATTGTTCCATCCACACTGATCCCCTCCATGACAGTCAATAAGTTCTATGCGTTCCTTTCAAGGACCGCTTTCTTCGCCACCTCTGCCGCAGATGCCGCATCCGGGGTGTAGTAGTCCGCACCGATCTCCTCTGCAAAGCTGTCCGTAATGGGGGCTCCTCCGATCATCACAATATATTTGTCCTTCACTCCTTTTTCTTCCAGCAGGTCTACCACTTCCTTCATGCTTGGCATGGTGGTCGTCAATAATGCAGACATACCGATCACATCCGCACCGATCTCCTCTGCTTTGGCAAGGAAGGTTGACGCATCCACATCCACACCCAGATCATGGATCTCAAAGCCCGCACCCTTAAGCATCATGGCGGTCAGGTTCTTGCCGATATCGTGAAGATCTCCTTTCACCGTTCCGATCACGACCTTCCCCACCGGTTCATTTCCCACCTCGATCAGCTTCGGCTCCAGAATGGACAGACCTGCGTTCATCGCCCTTGCTGCCACCAGCACCTCCGGTACGAACACCTCATCTCTTTTAAACTTTCCTCCAATGATCCCCATTCCGTCCAGAAGCCCTTCATTCAGGATCACCTTCGGGTCTATCCCCTCCTCCAGCGCCTGCTGTACCAGCGCTTTTACATTCTTTGCACGTCCTTTCTGTAAAAATTCAGAAATCTCCTGTACAACTGCCATCTTATTTTCCTCCTCTACTTTTCGCATTTTTGACTGTACTCTGCCGCAGCGCGGAAGAATGCATCCAGATTCTCCATGGGTGTCTGCGGCGGGATATCGCACCCGCTGGCGAGTACGAAGTTCGGATATTTACTGCAGCGCTCCAGAAGCGAAAGTGTCTCTTCCCGTATACGCTCCGGTGTTCCGTTTCTGAGAACCCCTGCCGGATCGATATTTCCGATGATCATCCGGTCCTTTGGCAGCGCCTCCAGCATCTTCTCCAGATCTATGGCATTTCCAAAGCTGTATGCCTTCACCTGCAGGCTTTCCATCTCCTTTTTCAGAGGAACGACTGTCCCGCAGTTATGGTACATGAACAGAAAATTTTCATCCTCCACCGCTGCACGTACCTGCTCCACATAGGGATTGGAAAATTCCGCAATCAATCCCGGGGACAGAAGCCCTGCCGCAGGTTCTGCCATCACAATGCCGTCTGCCCCCGCCTCCTTAAAGGCTTTTGCATACTCCACAAGAAATGCCGCCGCCTTCTGAAGAACGGTCTCTACCATCTCCGGCTCCTCGTAGCAGAGGATCATGATCTCGGTCATGTCCAGAAGCCTTCCTGCAAGAGAGTAGGGACCAATGATCCCTGCCAGAACCGGGCGGTCCGTGATCCGCTCACATGCCATTCGGATCCCTTTAATGCATTCCCCAGTCCGTCCAGCCCCGACTTCGGGCACCTGAAGCGCGTCCGCTTCCTCCTCATCATGAATCATGGCACCATGCATGGTGGGAACTTCATCTGCACTGTAGAGCACCTGCGCACCGAAAGCCTCCGCCTCCACAGACAGATCCATCAGACTGAATGCCGCTCCTGTATCAAACCGTCTGGCAATCGCTTCCATACAAAGTGCCTGACTCTCTCCGTCCTTTACCAGCTCCTCCACCGTCTTGCCGATCAGCTGGGTGCCCGGGAAGGAGAGGATGGGCATGGGCTTTTTTACCGGAACAGCCAGATAGTCCTCCAGCCATTTCTGCATGTTTCTTTTCATTGTCTGTCAACCTCCTGTATTTATGAATGAGTGGTTCTGAAATCTTTTACTGCCTCATACATGGCAGCCAGATTTTCCGATGGTACATTTGCAACCACGTTATGAATAGCAGCAAACACATATCCTCCGCCTTTTGAGAAAATCTCCAGCCGTTCCATCACCTGACGGTATACCTCTTCTGATGTTCCGCGTGGCAGTGTCACCTGTGTATCCACACCACCACCCCAGAATACGATATCTTTTCCATAGGTTTCCTTCAGCCACGCTGCATCCATTCCCCTTGCCGAACACTGAACCGGATTCAGAATATCCACACCACAGTCAATAAAATCCGGGATCAGCTCGGATACAGCTCCGCAGCTATGGTAAAATGTCTTCCAGGAAGTATTTTTATGTATCCAGTCATTGACCCGCTTATAATAAGGTTTGTACAGCTCAAGGAAGGTATTTCTGGACTGCATCAGGCTATTCTGTGTCCCAAAATCTGTACCGCTGACCCAGATAGTCTGTATCCTGTCTCCTACCGCCTGTCTGTACAACTCCAGGTTCTTCAGCATCATCTCAGTCTGATATTCAAATACCTCTTCGATATACTCCGGATAAAGCAGATGCGCCATCAGCCAGTCCTCCATCCTCCGGATTCCTTTCGGATACTTCAAAAACGGTCCCGGAACCTCTGCTGCGTCCCCAAGTCCCATTCCTCCTAGAACTCCCATAACAGCACAATCCGTCTCCTCATAGAGTTTTCTGGATTCTCGCTCCCAGTGTTCACAGTCCTCTTCTGTTTTCACAGTAAAGGAATCTCTGAAATCTTCCAGCGGGGTCAGATTGTCTTCATCATATTCCCCTGCCCGGTCAATATTGTCAAAAAACGAACCACCTGCCGGAAGATGCACACTGTAAGGCGCACTCCTGTCCCCGCACGGATAGGCATATATATTCCCTTTTTCATCCTGGTCCCATGCAAAATCTGACGGCATCAGAACTGGTGTCCCATCCGGCATATTCCAGGGCTGCGTACGGGGACCTGTGGTGCCCATCAAGTCTCCCCTGTTATAAAGCGGTACCACATCGATTCCGATTTTCTCAATCAGATCCTTTTCAATCTCTCCCAGAAGCTGAAACGGTTCTGCAATCGCCAGCGGATGCTCCGGAAGCCCATATGCCTTACGAAGGGCATACAGAGAGCTGGCATTCATTCCTGTCTGTCCGCATCCTCCCAGATCCAGCGGCACATAATCAGGTTCTCTGTGATTGATCGCTGCAATCACCCTTTCTCTTGATGTCATGTCTTTTCCCTTTTCCCTTTTGATTCACTCTATAAAATGACAGCGGAGGATTTCCACCCTCCGCCGCCTGGTTTCCTGCTCTTATTTTTTCGGATAGGTTCGGCAAGCATCCACATATGCCAGAATATTTTCCAACGGAACCTCCGGCTCCAGCATATGAGTGGGGGCCACAAAGAGACCGCCCTTTTCTCCGGCAATGTCCAGATTTCTCCAGACTGCTTCTCTTACCTCTTCCGGTGTTCCCTTCGGCATGACCGTCTGTGTTCCAATGGTCCCGTGGAAGGATATCTGATCACCGTACTTTCTGTAAATCTCCTCAAAGTCCATACATTCACTCTGTATGGGATTGAGTACCTCCACTCCTGCCTCAATCAGATGCGGGATCAAAGGTTCCACAAAGCCGCAGGAATGATAAAAAATAACAATATCCGGATTTACCTTTTTAACCTCCTGAATCAGGCTCTTTAGCCGGGGCTTGATCCATCTGCAGTACAGCTCCTCACTCATCATGATCGTATGCTGCATACCAATGTCATCCCCCAAGAACAGCACATCCACACCCGCTCTCGCATAAGCCAGAGCGCGGATCGTGGACAACTCTGTCACTTTGTCAAATAAAAATTCTGCAATCTCATTTTCTTCCATCATATCGCAGAACATTTCTTCCATACTGCGCATATACCATGCACACTCCCAGATGGTCATCTGCATATCGCCAAGTGCGATCAAATCCTGTTCTTTTATCTTTCTAACCTGTTCTGCCTGATGAGAACCATCTGCATTTGCATAGTCAGGATACGGATAATTCTGGATCTCTTCTAATGTATCCATGTCCTCCAAAGGATGACGCATATAGGTCATATGCATACTGTTCGGAGATTTTTCATGTCCGACACCCCAAATGTCAATATCTGCACCCTCTGCCAGCGGCTTCTGATAATATTTCCGATATTTCTCCACATCGTGATCCCGCAGGCGCAGGTCTTCCACCCTGCGCCACGGGAACTGGAAATATTCTTCATAGTCGTCAGCACGAAGCTGTTCTTTGCACACTTCCTGCAAATGCGGGCATAATACAAATTCTACCGGAACCCGTTCATATCCCTGTCGTCTCAACAGCGACAGAAAATTCTCTCTGTTTGTCATATCCCGCCTCGTTCCTTCACTGCCCTTTAGTTTGCTGCGTCTCCCATGATCTCCTGGTAGGTCTCTGCAGTAACTACTTCAGCGTCTACGGCTGTTTCCTGAGCGACTTCTTCTCCATTGATCAATCCAAGAAGAACCTCAATGGAACCTTTACCTACTGCGTCAGCAGAGAAATATGCAGAAGCCTTCACACAGGAACCACCTTCTTTTTTAAACTCGTCTTTTGCCATATATGCACCAAGACCTACTGCACATGCATCCTGATCCAGACCTGCACTCTCCAAGGCTCTTGCCGCACCAATAACGCCTTCCTCGTTGGCACCGGTCACAAGCCATTTCTTAATCTCCGGATGAGCGGTGATCACTGCTGCCGCTGCAGTATTACCCTTGTCAGTCGTTCCATCATAATCTGCACGATAGATCTTGCTGGTATCAAAATCAGGTACTAACTCTGTAAATTTGTCATATTCACCCTCTGCGCGAGGTACACAGCTGGATACGGTATCCATGGTCATGAGCAGAAGTCCAACCTCCGGGTCAGATGCCAGATTATTCTCATTTACATAATTTGCAAGCCACTCACCATTTGCTTCACCGATCACATATGCATTGATACCAACCCATGGAGCCAACTTCTCGCCGTTTGCATCCTGCAGTGCGTCATCCGCTGCAACAACCGGGATATTCGCTTCTGTACATTTATCAATGACTGCCTGGGACATGGTCTGATCCGGGATACAGGTAACGATACCGTCTGCCTGATTCGCAATGGCATTATCGATTGCCTTCAGATATTCTTCTGGATTCATCTTCGCATCCACATATACGAACTCTCCGCCTGCTGCTTCTACTGCCTCCTTTGCAGCCTCTCCCTCATCTATAAACCAAGTCTGATCTCCTGCTTTATAGATACCATAGACAAGAAGCTTGTCATCACCCTCTGCCGGAGCCGCTGCTTCAGCCGCAGATGCCTCCTCTGCCGGAGCCGCTGCCTCTTTTGCCGGTTCTTCCTTTGCCGGCTCCTCCGTGCTGCAGCCAGTCAGTACGGACATACCAAGTACAGCCGTCATCACCAATGCCATCATTTTTTTCGCTTTCATACTAAATCCTCCTTGAATTGAATATATCCAAAGCACGCTCCCCTGCGTGCATGGTATCTGATTTAACCTGCATTTCTCATGCTTGCTTCCAGTAACTCTTTGTTCCGCTTCTCCTTACGGATGTAGTCAAATGCCAGTGCAAACAGAAGAAGTGCACCACGTGCCACATACTGCCAGAAGGTAGGTACATTGACCATGATAAGTCCTGTGTTGAATGCCTGAATCAGAAGTACACCCAGAACCGTTCCGCCCATGCTTCCAACACCTCCTGCAAAGGACACACCGCCCAGAATAACTGCCGTAATTGCATCAAATTCCAGGTTTATGTTTGCAGAGGGCTGTCCTGCATTCATGCGGGCTGCAAATACAATTCCTCCAATCGCGCAGAGGATACTCATCATTACAAAGCAGATGGTAACAATCCGCTTCGGATTCAGGCCTGCCAGTCTTGCCGCCTCTTTGCTTCCTCCAATTGCATAAATACTTCTTCCGAACTTGGTCTTTGCCAGAATAAATCCAAATACAATAATACAGATGACTGTGATCCATACACAGAGCGGAATTTCAAGGAAACGGATCTTATTGATCATAAGGAATGATTTGTCTCCGATTCCGATCGGTTTGCCGCCGCAGATAATAAATGCAACTCCACGGACGATGGACTGGGTAACCAAGGTCGCAATAAATGCCTCCAGTTGGATACTGTTGACCATCCATGCATTGAAGAAGCCAAATACCATGGATGCGGCAATGGTGATCAGGATCGTTGGAAACAACGGAATTCCCTTCCCCACCAAAAGTGCCGCCAGAACTCCCGCAAAGGCTGCCAGAGAGCCAGGAGACAAATCGTTCTGACCTGCAATGATCAGATATGTATGCCCTATTGCCACGATTCCCACCAGTGAAGATGCAACCAACAGGTTGATCATATTCTGCGGTGTTAAAAAGTTACGGTTAATTCCGGTAAATATTGCAAATACGACCAAGATTGCTCCTAACAGAACCAGCTTATCTCCCCCGATAAAGCTGACTATCCGCTTGATGATTCCCGGTTTCTTTGTACCCTGTTCTGCGCCCATTATGCAATCTCCTCCCCTATCATGCCAAGACTTAACAGCTTGTCCTCTGTTGCCTCTTCTCTCATCACTTCACCTGCCACCTGAAGTCCCTTCATAACAATAATGCGGTCAGAAAGTCCCATAACCTCCGGAAGCTCTGATGAGATCAGGATGACTCCAAGACCCTGTTTTGCGAATTCACAGATCATCTGATAAAACTCTGCCTTTGCCCCCACATCAATTCCCTTTGTGGGTTCATCCAGGATCAGTACCTTCGGCTGAGTGGCAATCCAACGTGCCACAATACATTTTTGCTGATTTCCTCCCGACAACTCCACGATCTTCTTGTCCGGAGACGGTGTCTTAATACGAAAATCCCTGATTCCCTCGGCTGCTGCCTTTTGTTCCTTCTTCTTGTCGATCACTCCGGCTGCACCTGCGTTCTTGTCCAACAGAGATATATTGATATTCCCGGACACACTCAGATTTGACAGGATCCCCTGCAGCTTTCTGTCCTCCGGAACCAGAACGATGCCATTTTTCATCGCTTCCTTCGGCGAACGGTTCTGAATCTTCTTGCCTTCCAGATATACCTCTCCGCCCTTCAACCTGTCCGCACCGATGATTGCCCGCATCACTTCCGTACGACCGGCTCCTACCAGACCGGAAAATCCCAGAATCTCTCCGGCGCGCAATGTAAAGGAGACCGGCTTCACATAATCGGAATACACATCCTTCACTTCCAGAAGGATCTCTCCAATCTCTTTCCTGCGATCCAGCTGTGCATAAATATCACCCAGATCCCTACCTACCATCATCCGGATCATTTCCTTTTCCGGAACCTCTCCGGTCTTTACCGTATCGATATAGCGTCCATCCTTAAAAATTGCCACCTTATCCGTGATCCTCTGAATCTCGTTCATACGATGGGATACATAGATGATGATCTTTCCTTCTTTTTTCAGTTTCTCAATGATTGCAAACAGACTCTCGATCTCTGAATCACTGAGGCTCGCTGTTGGCTCATCAAAGCAGATAACCTTCAGATTCTCCTTGCTGTATGCCTTCATGATCTCCACCATCTGCTGATAGGCAATACTCAGATCTTTCACCTTCTCGGACGCCTGAATCGGAAGCCCGAATTCATCGATGATCTTCTGTGCCATCTCATTTGCCTTTTTCACATTGATGATACCGAACTTATTTACCGGCATCCTCCCCAGATAGATATTCTCTGCTACTGTAAGCTCCAGAAGAATCTGCCTTTCCTGATAGATTATGCTGATTCCCTCTTCAATAGCCTCATGTGGAGATTTAAAATGTTTCTCTTCGCCATTCAGAAGATATTTTCCGGTATTAGGCTGATAATCCCCATTCAATACCTTTAACAGTGTGGACTTCCCTGCCCCGTTCTCCCCTAAGAACGCCAGAACCTCTCCTCCGTATGCTTTGAAACAAATATCATCCAGCGCTTTCACTCCCGGAAAGTACTTCGATATGTGTGAAAATTCCAGCACACTTCCCATAATTTTCCCTCCTTTATTTATCTACAACACAATACTCCTGTGCTTTGCTGCCTCTCCAAAGATTCCTGTATTCCACCGGTGTCATCTCTGTATATTTCTGAAATACCCGACAGAAATACTGGGAAGAGTTAAATCCGCTGCACATGGCAATCTCTGTCACTGAACGGGACGAGAACCAGAGCAGTTCCTTCGCCTTGCCTATACGAAGCGTTGTAATATACTGCTGACAGCTTATCCCTATCTCTTCCACAAAACATTTTCTGACATATCTGGAACTCAATCCAAATCGTGCTGCCAGATCCTCCACATTGATCTCCCCATCATAATTCTCATTAATATATTGGATGATACCATCCATCTTTCCTGTTTTTCCCCTCTGCTCCAGCTCCAGCTTCTTCTCGATCTTAGAAGAAAGCTCTATAAACAATTGGAAAAAGCCCAGATCAAGCTGTGCCTTCTTCTCATCTTCAGTTTTTATTGATCGGAATACCCTGCACAGATTCTCCATCAAAAGCTCTATATTCCCGCACTCAGAGAGCTTATGATATTTCGCACCCGCTCTCAGGAAAATCAATTTCTCCTTTATTGATTCCGGCATATTCACGTAAAACTCCAGCTGGGTCAGACAACAATTCGCATTGGTATCTACCAGAAACCAGTGAGGAACCCCTTTATACAGAATGATACAGTCTCCCTCCCTTAATGGAACAAACTGCCCCTCCACTCCGATGACACAATGCCCTGACCTCACATAATTGATTTCTATCTCTTTATGGTTATGTGTCTCAAAACGGTAGGATGGAGAAAACCGAAAAACCCCTGAATTGCGGACTTTTATCTCAAAAGAGCCATTTAACAAAACCTCCGCAATTCTTCGTTCTATATTACTCATATTTCCTGCCTCTCTGTCATTCTACAATCAGGAACTATTTTCTCAAATCCATGCCTTACATTTTTCACAAATCGTCCATACATTTTTTGTCTATTTTGTATAACTTTATTTTTATTTATCTTTATCTTTTTATTCATAATACCTTCAATCTCATATTTCAGCTTCTACTTATTGGTATGATTTCTTATTTCATTTGTACTTTTCGGAACATTTCGTTACAATTTATACATATTTGTACAGTTCGCGCAAAAACGCCGTCTGCAGATTCTGTATCTGAGACAGCGTTTCATTTTTACTTCCTGTTCAGTTTTTCCGCCAGAAGCTCAAGCTTCTCCTTCACATCCGGACGTTCCGAAAGCCCCTTCTTATCAGAGCCTCCCATAGTCACGATCTCCTGACAGGGCGCTCCCAGATCCTCCAGCATGTACCGGAAGGTCTGCACTGCCCCGTCAAACTGACGGGGAGATTCCGGTGCGCCTCCCACAAGAATGATACCACCTTTTTTATCTGCCGGACGTCTGTCTCCCCGGACAATCGCCGCCCAGTAGACCTGCAGCCGGTCCAGCACCGCTTTCATGGAGCCGGGGATATTATAGAAATATACCGGCGCCGTAAATACAATGCGGTCCGCTCCGTCCAGCTTCTGATAGACCTCCTGCATGGAATCCTTAATGGCACATTCTGCATGGGTAAAGCAGTAGCGGCAGTCTCTGCAGGGCATGATATCTCTGCGGTTATCCAGAGAGAGAAACTCCGTCTCTCCCTCAAGCCGCTCCGCCAGATATTCCGCCAGCTCCCGGGTATGTCCCTTTTTCCGGGGAGATCCGGTTATGATCAATGTCTTCATCTATTCACCCATCTCTTCCCGGATCTGTGGCTCTGTGGCTTTCATCGCCTCCAGCGTCAGTTTCATCAGCTTCTCCAGCTCCCAGCCCAGCTGATCTGCTCCGGTACGGATAATATCGCGGGAACAGCCTGCTGCAAACCGTTTATCCTTAAACTTTTTCTTCAGACTGGACAGCTCCATGTCCGTGCAGCTCCCTGAGGGGCGCATCCGGGCTGCCGCCCCCACAAGTCCGGTCAGCTCATCCGCTGCGAACAGTACCTTTTCCATCTCATGAACCGGCTCTACTTCACTGCAGATGCCATAGCCATGGCTGCATACCGCATGCACCAGCTCGTCAGATGCATGGATCTCCGCCAGAAGCTCCGGCGCCTTTTTACAGTGCTCCTCCGGATATTTTTCAAAATCCACATCATGCAGAAGACCGCACATCGCCCAGAAGTCTTCCTCTCCATGTCCCAGCTCCTCTGCAAACCAGCGCATTACTGCTTCCACCGTATAGGCATGCTGGAGGTGAAACGGTTCCTGATTATATTTTTTCAAAAGCTCCAATGCCTGCTCTCTTGTTACATTTGCATTCATCTTATTTTCTCCTTTTTACAGTATAACTGCCGGAAGCACCCAGGCTCCTATGATATAGTACAGAAGCAGATGCGCCGGATAAAACCAGTAGAAAAACCATTTGGGCTGCCGTCCTCTCTCTCCATTATAAAAGAAAACAGGCAGAAAACCCAGTGGCGCCGGCATCTCCCATGCACAGCACAGAGCTCCTGCCGCACATTGTACGCCCCGTCTGTCCCGCAGAAGGTACAGCACCACGATCAGGATCACCCCAAATGCACCATAATCTGTACGCACCAGCTCCGCCAAAAACGAGCCTCCCAGCAGCCCCAGTGCCACCACCGGAACTGTTCTGCCGTATTCCCGGATGAACCAGACCGCCAGAAGCCCGATCAGCAGTGTAAAATATACATTCTGATGTTCCAGGTCGAACAGCCTGCCCCACAGTGCCAGATCAAACGGAATCTCACTGACCAGGGCAAAAATCCCCATGCGAACGGCATATTTCTTCACATTGCGGGTATGGACAAAGCCCTCTGTCAGCAGAAAGCAGAAAACAGGAAAGGCAGGTCTTCCGATGCTGCGGAAAATCATATCCACAGACAGGATCTGATCCCACCAAGGCAGATAATGATCTCCCAGAGGAGAACCGCCCCATGCATTGAGCACAAAATTTTCCAGTATCCCTGCTCCAAAGTGGTCGATCGCCATGGCAATGATGGCGATCCACTTTAGTACACTTCCGCTGACGCCCCTAGTCTTCATACTTATCCACAACTTCTCCCTGTCTCTTATAGATGGAACGCTCCGGTACCACACCGCGGACGGAGGACAACGGATAAATATTACTTTCTCTGCCGATGACCGTTCCTGGATTCAGAATAGAACCGCAGCCCACTTCCACATGGTCGCCCACCATGGCGCCGAACTTCTTGATCCCGGTCTCCATATCTCCTTTTGGTGTATGGACCTTTACCAGCTTCTTGTCAGATTTTACATTGGAGGTAATGGAGCCTGCACCCATATGAGCCTTATATCCAAGAATCGAATCTCCCACATAATTGTAATGAGGAACCTGTACCTTATTGAACAGGACCACATTTTTCAGCTCTGTGGAATTGCCTACCACTGCACCCTCTCCAACCAGCGCATTGCCGCGGATAAATGCACAGTGACGCACCTCCGCTTCCTTTCCGATGATCGCCGGACCGTTGATATATGCAGTAGGCGCCACCTTTGCAGATCTGGCGATCCATACATTTTCTCCAACCCTGTCATATTCCTCTTCATTCAACGTCGCTCCCAGCGCCTTGATAAACTCTCCGATCTTCGGAAGCGCTTCCCACGGATAGGTCAGACCCTCAAAAAGGTCTGCCGCGATGGTCTCATTTAAGTCATACAAATCCTGAATTGTTATTCTGCTCATAATCATTCTCCTTTTATTTCTTATAAAATACAGCTGCCGCATCAAAATACTGCTTCATTGCAAAATGCTGCCTGCTGTTCAATACCTGCTCTGTTCTGCTGCGGACAAAATGCTCCAGCTTTCCCATATACTCCTCCGGCGTGATCTCTCCGTTCGCCACATAGGTAAGTCCCTTCTCCCAGCTCGCCGTCAGCTCCGGGTTCAATAAGGAACGGATGGACACATTCACCACATCGAAAATATTTTCCCCCAGAAGGGTCGGGGTGATGATCTGTGTCTTCTTATTCAATGCAATATACTTGTTGTTGACCAGCTTCTTCAGGATCTCCGCTCTCGTAGCACTGGTTCCGATGCCGCTGCCCTTGATCTGGGCACGCAGCTCCTCATCCTCGATCAGCTGACCTGCATTTTCCATGGCAAGGATCATGGAACCGGAATTGTACCGTTTGGGCGGAGAGGTCTCTCCTTCTTTGATCCTTGCGCCCTTTACCGGAAGCGTCATGCCCTTCTTCAGCTTCATCAGCTGCTCCAGCATGACTGCATCGCACCCGGAAGCCTCTTCTCCCTCGTCCTCACCCTTTTTCTTCTTACTGTCATATGTATTCGGTGTAACCTTCAGATATCCTTCCTCCTGAAGCACACGGAAATTGGAGAAAAACTGCTCTGTTCCCATACGGGTCACAAGCGCTGCCTTCTGATAGACTGCCGGAGGATAGAAAATACTCAAAAACCGCTTCACGATCGCCTCATATACCTGCTGACCGGTTCCCGACACACTCTTCAGTGCTCCGAAGCCCTGCCCGGTGGGAATGATGGCATAATGATCCGTGATCTGCTTGTCATTGGTATATCGGCTTTTCCCGATCCCCTTATAACTGCCCTTTTCCAGGATCTCCTGCACATATTCTGCTGCCGGGGCAAAATTTTTAAGCCCGCTGATATTCCGGCAGATCTCCTTTGCCACCGCTGTGGAAAGCACTCTGGCATCCGTTCTCGGATAAGTGACCAGCTTCTTCTCATACAGCTCCTGGGTGATCCGAAGCGTCTCATCCGGACTGATCTTGAAGCGTCTGGAGCATTCGTTCTGGAGCTCCGCCAGATTGAAAAGAAGAGGTGCATAACGGGTCTCCTTTTTCCGTTCCACGGACACCACCTGTGCCTCCTGAGGTTCCACAGCCTTCAGCTGATCCACCAGCACTTTTGCATCCTCTTCCCTTTTAAATCCGTTTTCCTTGTAGAGAAGAGGCGACTGATACCACTGACTTCCCTCCACTGCCCGCCATTCTCCGTCGAAGGTTCTGCCTGCCAGCTCCTGACTCAGCAGTACCCGGTAAAACGGAGTCTTGACAAATGTACGGATCTCCCGTTCCCGGCGCACCACCATCCCCAGCACACAGGTCATGACCCTGCCCACGGATATCACCGTAAACTTCGTATTCTGGAAGCTGGAGACCGCGCGTCCGTACTGAAGGGTCAAGAGCCGGGAAAAATTGATGCCCATCAGATAGTCCTCTTTTGCCCGAAGGTATGCCGAATCGGACAGATGGTCATATTCCGAGAGATCCTTCGCCTCACGGATCCCCCGGAGGATCTCCTCCTCGGTCTGAGAATCGATCCAGACCCGGCGGCGCTCCTTCCCCTTCACTCCGGACATCTGCTCCACCAGACGGTAAATATATTCTCCCTCCCGCCCGGAGTCCGTACACACATAGATACAGGATACATCCTTCCGGTTCAGAAGACCGCTCACGATGCCGAACTGCTTCTTCACACTTCCGATCACCTCATACTTCCACTCCTGAGGCAGAAAAGGAAGCGTTTCCAGAGACCACCGCTTGTATTTCTCGTCATACACCTCCGGATAGCTCATAGTGACCAGATGCCCGACGCACCAGGTCACGATCGCCTCCTCCGATTCCAGGTAGCCGTCCTGCTTTCTCATATTCAGTTTCAATGCCTTTGCGAATTCCTGCGCCACACTGGGCTTTTCCGCAATGTATAAAGATTTACTCATAAAATTTACTCTTTCTTCTCTGTATGCCCTTTGGAATTGTAACACAAATGTGGTATAATGTCCACGACAGCAATGAGCAGTGCAGGAGACAGTCAGAGCGGATGCGCAGGCTTGCCTGCAAGCATCAGGGATGACTGGCTCCTATGGGGCGAATGCCCGTGACCGAGACGCGCGC
>JAHABX010000031.1 GCA_018376135.1 Clostridiales bacterium
CCGCAGCAAAATGCGTATAGGAAATAAGGGCTTTTCTGTACGTTCATTGTAACATACCATGACAGAAAGTAAAAGCCTTAAAAACATTTCGCATACATTTTTGCGCGTTCTATAAATTGTAAAAGTGGAAAACTGGAGATCTCCGGATACAGCGATCAGCTGTAAGATGATTATACTATGGTTTCAAAGAAAAAACATCCGGCTTTACAATTTGTTTACAATTTTTGTGCAATTTCTCTAAAGGCAAACATCCGGAAGGATTCCTGAAACAAAAGTATTCCATCCGGATGTTTTCATATATAGAGAGGGTATCGCTCCGTCATCTAATCAGATGATTTTGCAGCACGCTCCTGTTTGTCAGACCGCTTCTTCTGTTCCGTTTCGGCCAGCTTCAGGAAATCTCTCTCATCGGATTTCCCTCTTGGTATAAAATCGCCCAGTGCAGATTGGGGATTCTGTCTTTTGATTGCGAAATATCCAAAGAAAGAAAATACTGCCGCTCCGATAAAGTTTACGATCAGGTCTTTCATGGTATCCAGAAGTCCGATATCCAGATAGCCGCCAAGCCCCAGTTCCTTTCCGTGAATACTGACCTCAGAAATAGAACTGATCTTTGAGGGGATATTTTCGCCGGAGGGATTCAGCATAACGGAAGATATGCTGTGTATGATCGTATCCTTCTGCATGTCCAGACTGAACAGCATATCCATACCAAACTCAAAGAATTCCCACAGTACCCCCACTGTCATGGAAAAGCAGAAGCCTACCACTACCGTGAAGAACGGAGAAAGGCGAAAGGTAAGATTTTTACTTTTGTTAAGCAGCTCTACCAAAGACAGCCCGATGGCGGCTGCCAAAAACCCATTGATGGTGTGCAGCATGGTATCCCAGAAGGGAAATACCAGATAGAACTTTTGTATTTCCCCCAGAATCTCAGCTGCAAAGATAAAGACCAGGATCAGGATCTCCAGCCGGGTAGGAAGCTCGATGCGGAGTGTGACCTGCAAAAGGCTGGGAACGATCATGAGCAGAAGAGTCAGAAGGCATAAAAAGACGCTTTCATAGTTTTTATTGATGATCTGCAGGATCATGACACAGAACACCAGCAGGCGCAGGATCACGTAGGTGAGAAACGAGCTTCTGTGCTCTCTTAATTCCATATGGACCGCGCGCTTCAGTATCCGCCATCTTTGCATTCTTTTTTTATGTGTCATTCTTACTTCTCTCCTGTAGTATCAAAATTCTGTTTCTGATGGCAGCCAGAACTGCCCCCGTAAAGAACGGGAAAAATGAAGTTACAAATCGATAAAGAATCGACAGGGACAATACCTGTCCTTTACTGAGAATAGGAGAAAACAGCAGAAGAAGCATAAATTCTATGGAGCCGTATCCTCCGGGAGCCGGTATCGCTCCTGCCAGCATGGTGGCCAGTGCCATGAGGGAAATGGATATTCCAGGGCTGATTTCTTCCCCTGATCCGTAGAGGATATAAGGAGTAGAAAACCAGCAGAAATATTTCCCGAAATTCAGGATCAGAATCCCTACAATTCTCCAATGCTTCCGGGCAAGCAGTCTGCTTCCCAGCTGAAGATTTTCCACTTGCCGGTGAAATAGCTGCTCTTTTTTCTGTAAGCATGGAAACTGACTGCAGATCATATGCAGGAGCCGCAGAAGCACTGTTCTGAAGGTCTGTGAAAACAGGATCAGTGCCAAAGCTGTTCCGATTCCCACAGTGATAAAAGCAGCAAAAAGAATATAGGGGGTGTAGTAACTGTTCGAATTATCCTGTCTGAGGAAATACAGAATATATGCGGCAATACCAAGCAGCGCAACGGCTGCTTTCTGAATCAGGTACTGAAGCATACTCATTCCGGTGGCTTTTGCCGGATCAATCCCTTTTTTGCCCAGAAACCATACCTCCCCAACTCCGCCGCCGCTCCCGAAGGTAAGCAGGCGGACAAAGCTGCAGTGGAAGGCACAGCAGATACCGTCTATGATATTTATTGTAGGGCTGTCTGCTCCGGCTGTCAACCATACAATAAGACCTTCCAGGAGCATATATCCAGTAGATGCTCCCAGAAGAGCACATATGGTTCCTGCTGAAATATGGCTGATTTCCTGAATACCATCTATGAGAGAGTCCTGATAGGCACAGTAGAACAGCAGCAGAATTCCAACCAGAAAAATACAGCGAAACAGTTTGCCGATATGAAGTTTGGATGCAGGCATATGTATTTTCATCAGATATATTCCGGAGGCAGGCTGAAAAGAGGTTAGCGTTCGGGGTGATGCGGTTTCCAGAGTTCGTCTGCGGTCACTGCCCAGGCAGCTGCATTGCTGACACATTTATCACACAGATGATCCACACTCTCCGGTGACTGCATGTCGGTAGAGTGGGCACCGGACCGTTTTACCATGGCGCGGAGACATTCGGGATTTTCAAGCATGGGACATGGTCTGAGCATATTTTTATTGAATGGCTGGCCTTTTCGGTATTCCATGAAAATGGGACTCTTGAGTGCGTCGAGCAGAGTACAGTCGTGGATATTTACATTGGAATAGTGTATAAATACACAGGGCTCCACATCGCCGGCAGGATTAATGTGCAGATAGTTACGTCCGCCTGCAATACATCCGCCCACATATTCCGCATCGTTCTGGAAATCCATAGTAAAGAGCGGCTTGGTGCTTCGATATCCGCGGATACGGTCATAGATCATTTTGCGCTGTTCAGGGGTCGGCATCAGCTCCGGAACGGCTTCGTTTCCTACAGGCATGTAATGGAAGAACCATGTAAAGAGTGCACCGTCTTCAATCATCATGTCAAAAAATTCTTCACTGCTGATATCTGTGCAGTTGACACTGGTATAGCAGGTGGAGATTCCGAAGGGAAGATGATGCTCTTTCAGAAGCTGCATGGCATGCTTTACTTTCCTGTAGATTCCATTTCCCCGTCGGCTGTCGTTGGCTTCTTCAAAGCCCTCCAGGCTGATGGCGGGAACAAAATTCTTCACCCGGAGCATCTCCTGACAAAAGGCTTCATCGATCAGGGTTCCGTTGGTGAAGGATAAAAATTCGCAGTCCGGATGACGCTCGCAGAGGGTGATAAGATCTGCCTTGCGGACCATTGGCTCGCCGCCTGTATAGATGTACATATAGGTTCCCAGAGCCTTGCCCTGCCGGATAATACTGTCAATGGTTTCAAGACTCAGGCTTTGTTTGTGTCCGTATTCTGCCGCCCAGCAGCCGGTACAGTGCAGGTTGCAGGCAGAGGTTGGATCCAGCAGGATCGCCCATGGCACATTGCACTGTTCCCGTTCTCTGGTCTCTGCCTGAAGTGCAGAACCCTTTAATGCGGCGTTAAAGATGAAGTTCTGGAAAAATGCCTTACGGACGCCCGGATCCAGTTCGTAGATTCTCAGTATCAGCTGATACCAGTTGCCTTTTTCTTCAATGCCCTTTCTGATAGAATCACGCTGGCTCTGATACCAGCCGTCCGGACAGAGCTTATCTGCCAGTTCCATTAATTTGGGGATATTCTCTTCCGGATTTTTTTCCAGGTAATCCAGAGCCTTGTTGATCGCGAATCCCTGCATGATTTCTTTTACTGTTTTTTCTCCCATGATTTTTGATTCCTTTCTTATCGTGTGCTGATGTCGGGGGCATTAGAGGATCATGTCAGTGCCGTCCGGCTGTTAGTGAAATTATAAAAAAGGAGGAGTGGCTTTGTCATGGGACAGGCAGACAGGAGTGTGCCATTTTGAGACATTCATTTGTAATGTAACCTTTTAGGACATCGGACCGAATTTGTCACTTGGTTTTTAACGGATAGAAAGGTAAACTCGAGATAAAAAGGAAGAGAAAGAAGGTGACTGTATTTTGGATCGAGCAGATGATACTACAATGAGGATTCTGACAAAGACAATTGTAAAGAGAGCGCTGAAGGACAGTCTGGAGTCTCCGGAGAGAAGTGCGCGCAACCTGGTGGATATGGCATTGAATTTTTCCAGGGGAAGATTTCAGAAAAATTTTTTCGCCGCCGCACAGGAGATTTTGGGCAATGAGCAAAGCGCGTACTACAAGCTGATCCGGGACATATCACTTACGGCAGACCCGGACCGGATCCTGACATTCGGTATGAATGTGGGATATACAAGCTGTACAGTCGGCGCGAAAAGGATAAGGGAGACAGAGCGGCAGCAGCATTTTAATATTCCCTGGTCGGTCACGCTGTTCGCGGACCCGGAGAGGAATCCGGAGGTAGTCCGTGCCTTTCCGTCGGTGATCAGGCAGGGAAAGGAGCTGGGTATCTATACATGGCTTCTGTTCGCAGAAAATCAGCCGCAGGAGCTTTTGCCGGCAGTGAAGGACAACCCGGACTGTGCATTTGTTCTTTTCTGTCGCGGGGACGAATTTACAGATGCGTTGATGGATCAGGCAGATTCTCTTCATAATCTGCTGTTTGCTGTCCGGTACGAGAAGGCTGCAGAGCATGTATGCGAAAAGCTGAGAGAAAGAAAATATCCATATGCGGTCTATGCTCCTTATGAAAAGGAAGATGCGGGCATGATCACCAGCGGAGGCATGCTTTGCTGTATGGAAGCTTTAAGGCCTGTATTTGCGTTTTTCCTTCCGGATACTTCCTGCCCGGAATATATACAGCAGGTGGTATACAACTATGTATGTGAAGCAAGAAAATCTCAGAAATACAGGACGATTCCCATAGATCTGGTCTATGACAATCACGCCATCGACAGTGTGATCTCAGACGATGCCTGTACGGCGGTTTTTGACAGCAGCGGGAAGCTGATGAGGGAGTTCTGTAAAGTGACAGAGCCGGGAGACAGTTTCCTTGAAAACAGACTTTCGGATATTTTCAGAAGGTCCTTTCCGAAAGAAGTAAAGGGAAAATCAGAAACGGTATAGTCAGAACTGACTATGCCGCTTCTCACAGATAATTATCGATCCTTCAGCAGTATAGGGGTATGTTCCTCCTGCCGCATTTTTATCAGCTGGTATATATAAGTGGAAACCTCCATAGAGAAGAACATCAGAGAGTCGATAAATTCCTCGGGAGGCGTGGGATCACGTTCCATCATCCACCGGACAAATGCGCAGGTGAAGCTGTCAGCCAGAAAATTGGCAGACAATTCAGGCATTTTCGTTTTTTCAAATACCGTTCCCAGACGTTCGGTTGCTGTTGTATATATCAGTTCGTGGAAATGCTCCAGAAAGGAGTTCTGTCCTCGGACCTGCAGTGCATTGCGGTAGAATTTGTGGTTTATATAAAAATATTCACAAAGATCCAGCAGCAGGTCTACTTTGCGGCGGCAGGGATTCATATTGGCAGTGGAGAGGAATTCCGTATCAAAGATCCAGTTGATCAGATCGTATTTATCCTTAAAGTGATAGTAGAAGCTTTTCCGGCTCATATCACATTTTCCGCAGATATCACTGATCGTGATCTGGGAAAAGGACATGTGCTCCATCAGTTCCTTTAATGCGGCAGCCAGAGCACGCTTGGTTATATTGGAATCTGCCATTTTAACCACCTCTTCTTATGTTTATATCATCTTTTTGCAGGAAACTAAAATTTTGTATAGTATAACAATAAATGTCAGAAAATTCAATGAAGACACAGGCGGTTTGGGACAAAGACAGATAATTGTGTAAAATATGCAGGGACTTTGATCCGGGAAGGAGACGTCATGGAAAAAAGTAAATTAAAAGCTTATATGCTGTTAATTACCTTTTCAATCGGTCTGGTGCTGGTGGTAGTACATTTCAGGGATATCCTTTATGGAATCGGTTTTTTTATGAAGCTTTTGACACCGCTCCTGATAGGAACTCTGCTGGCTT
Source organism: Clostridiales bacterium (assembly GCA_018376135.1). GTDB lineage: Bacteria > Bacillota > Clostridia > Lachnospirales > Lachnospiraceae > Hominiventricola. Next base: position 5,860 of record JAHABX010000031.1, read on the forward strand.
TTGTCCTGAACCGCCCTTATGAAATGTTTTGTGAATGGTATCAGAGAAAATGGAGCATGGCCGAAAAGAAAGCCCGTATTATTTCTGTGATCTCGGTATATGTAATTGCGATCGGAGGGATTGTTCTTATCTGCTGTATGGTAATTCCGGAGCTTGGTCGAAATCTGAAGACTTTTGCAGAAAGTGTGGATCAGTATATATTGAATACACAGACGATGCTGAACCGGACAACCGAGAATCTGGGACTTCGGCCAATCGATCTGACCTATCTGATCGAGGCAGTGGATCAGTATCTGAGTACCTTTTCCAATACAATGAATGAAGTCCTGCCCAGGATCATGAAGGCGACCTCCAGTGTTTTATCCGGTATTGCAACGACGCTTATTTCTATTACCCTGTCCGTATATATTTTAATGGGCAAGGAGCGTCTGATCATGCAGGTGAGAAGGATGCTTAAAGTATATCTGCCGGGGCGTTTTTACCGTGGTGTCAGAGAGCTTTACCATATTGTTCTTCAGGTTTTTGAAGATTATGTCTCCGGGCAGTGCAAGGAAGCGATTATATTAGGTTCGCTCTGTTTTGCCGGTATGATGGTTCTCAGAATCGATTATGCAGGTCTGATCAGTGTGATTATTGCAGTGACAGCGTTGGTGCCGATTCTGGGGGCATATATCGGAGGAGCGGTTGCGGTTATGCTGCTTCTTTTGGTATCTCCGGGGAAAGCATTGTTGTTTTTGGCCTTTTTGCTTATTTTGCAGCAGGTGGAGGGAAATGTGATCTATCCCCGCGTAGTGGGGAGAAAGATCGGTCTGCCGGGAATGTGGGTTTTGATGAGCATTGCGGTGTGGGGCAGTATATTTGGAATCTGGGGAATGCTGTTAGGAGTGCCTGCAACCACGATCATCTACCAGCTTCTTAAAAAAGATGTGCGGGACAGGGAAATGATTATGAAGAAAGAAGGAGGGGCATAGCCCCTCCTTAGTCGTCGATCCCAAAGGTTCTTTCCAGCCCGTCTTCGGTTTTATCCAGCCGGTCTTCCAGATCTTCCAGCTCCCGCTCGGCAGCCTTGTATTCGTCTCTGGTCAAAATGCCGTCCCGGTACTGGCGTTCCAGCTCGTCCTCGTGTCGGTCCAGAGCATTGTCGATCTGATTTTCTTCTTTTTTCAGCGTGAAAAAGGTCTCGATATCATCGGCTTCGGTTCCGGAGGGTGCAGCACCCTCTGCCTTTGCTTCAAAGGCGGATACCATCTCGGTCAGCTCTTCCATGGAATAGGATGTGGAAGTTTCGGTTCCTGTGTCCGTGTCAGCAGAAGTATCATCAGATGGAGGGACTTCTGTCTGAGCGGCTGCATCCGGATTCTGTACGGATGCAGTGCTTTCCTGCTCCAGGGAAGCGACCTGCTGTTCCAGTTGTGCGATCTGCTGCTTCAGCTCTTCGGTCTCTGCATTACCGGAGTTATTCTGCTGGCATCCGGTCAGTAAAAATACGGTTACAATACCGATTGCAAATAGATTTCTTTTCTTCATAATGTTTTCCTCTCTTTCCTGTGTTGATAGTTATATGTTAAAATATAAAAATTAAAGACAGATTAAAGAAAAAAATATAAAGGGGTGAGCGCATATGAGGCTTCTGGTTGTAGAGGATGAGCAGGATCTGCAGGGAATTATTAAGAAGAGGCTGGTTCGGGAGAATTACAGTGTGGATGCCTGCGGTGATGGCAGAGAGGCACTTGATTATCTTGCAGTGTCGCCGTATGATGCGGTGATACTGGATATCATGCTGCCGGGAATGTCGGGGATCGAGGTCCTGAAAAGGATCCGCGCGGAAGGAAATCATGTGCCGGTGCTGTTTCTGACGGCGAGGGACGGCGTCGGAGACCGGGTGGCAGGGCTGGACTGGGGAGCGGATGATTATCTGGTGAAGCCCTTTGCCTTTGAGGAGCTGCTGGCAAGGATCCGGGTCATGCTGCGCAGAAGGTCAGAGATACCTGCGGATGAGCTTGTTCTGGCGAATCTGAAGGTGGATGTGCGCAGTCATACCGTATTCAGGAATGGAGAAAAACTGGAATTATCAGGAAAAGAATTTGCCGTACTGGAATATCTGATGCGCAATCAGGGAAGAGTCTTATCAAGGGAACAGATCGAACAGCATGTGTGGAATTTTGATTATGAGGGTGCTTCCAATATGGTAGATGTATATATCCGGTATCTGCGACGGAAGATCGATGAAGGGTATGACAGAAAGCTGATCCATACCGTTCGGGGAGCCGGATATGTGATGAGGGAACAGCCATGAGCCGGATGTCGATCAAATGGAAGGTGACCCTGTGGTATGCAGGGATGTTCGTACTGCTGGCAGCGCTGCTGTTCGGATTTATCGCAGTCATGTCCGATCAGCTGCTCCGCTCGGAATCAGCTTCCCGGCTGGAGGATGCGGTGTGGGATTTTCTGGAGGAGATCGATGCGGAAGACGGAAGCTATCGGCTGGATGAGGATCTCCGCTTCTATGAAAATGGTGTCGTGTTCAGTCTCTATGATGAGGAGGGACGGCTGCTTGCCGGAAGCGTGCCGGAGGCATTTCCGGCGGATACCATGCTGAAGGCGTATGCGGCTCAGAAGATATCTGCTTCCACCGGGAAGTGGACTGTCTATGATGCGGCGGTTCCCTGCGGAAACGGCAGGGTGCTGTGGGTGCGCGGGGTCTATGAGGCGGATACCCTGACCCAGGTGGAGCGGATGTTTTTCCGGATGCTTATGTTTGCCTGCCCGCTGCTTGTCCTGCTTGCTCTGGCGGTAGGGTATTCCATTACCAGAAGGGCACTGCTCCCGATAGAGGAGATCCGCCGGACGGCGGAGGAGATCGAAAGCGGCAGTGATCTTCGCCGCAGGATCCCCACAGAGCGTGCGGCAGGAGAGGTGCGGCAGCTGGCAGATACGTTCAATCGGATGTTTACCCGGCTGGAAATGTCCTTTGAAAAGGAACGGCAGTTTACTTCGGATGCATCCCATGAGCTGCGCACACCGGTATCGGTGATCTTGTCCCAGTCAGAATACGCTCTTCTGCCGGGAACTGCCCAGGAGGAGCAAAGAGAGGGACTGGAGGTGATCTTAAAGCAGGCGAAGGGAATGTCCTCACTGATCTCAGAGCTTCTGTTTCTGGCAAGGATGGATCATGGCAGAGAGCGTTTGGAGAAAAAGCCTCTGGATATAGGTATGGCAGCGTTGGAAGCGCTGGAGGATATCCGCAGAAAGGCGGCAGAACGCAGAATCGAGCTGCAGCCAAAGATACAGCCGGGGATTCTGATCGACGGTGACAGAGACAGTCTGATGAGAGTGTTCCGCAATCTGCTGGAAAATGCAGTGCAGTACGGGCGTGAGGGCGGTTTTGTCCGTCTGTCGGTCGGGAAAGAGGAAGGCACAGTGGTCTGCCGGGTGGAGGACAATGGAATCGGGATTGGAGAAGAGCATCTGGAACGGATTTGGGACCGGTTCTATCGGGTGGAAAAATCCAGAAGCTCTGCCGGGAATTCCGGGTTGGGACTGTCCATGGTGAAATGGATCGTGGAGGAGCACGGAGGAACCATAGAGGTGGAGAGTACGCCGGGAAGGGGAAGCTGTTTTACGATCCGGCTGTGACGGAAGAAAATGCATACGCGCTCCTTGACAGGGTCTTTTCTTTGCCATATACTGAGATGGATTATGTGTAGAGAGCAGCACGACAGGAGGAAATATCGTGGCAGATATAAGGAAAGAGATAGAGAAAAGACGGACTTTTGCGATCATATCCCATCCGGATGCGGGTAAGACAACTCTGACGGAAAAGTTCTTATTATATGGAGGAGCCATCAATCTGGCAGGCTCTGTCAAGGGAAAGGCAACAGCCAGACATGCGGTGTCGGACTGGATGGAGATCGAGAAGGAGAGAGGTATTTCCGTAACCTCCTCGGTTCTTCAGTTCAACTATGACAATTACTGTATTAATATTCTGGATACACCGGGACATCAGGATTTCTCGGAGGATACGTACCGTACCCTCATGGCAGCGGACTCGGCGGTCATGGTCATCGATGGATCCAAGGGTGTGGAGGCGCAGACCAGAAAGCTGTTCAAGGTATGTGTCATGCGTCATATTCCGATCTTCACCTTTATCAATAAGATGGACCGTGACGCCATGGATACCTATGAGCTTCTGGATGATATTGAGAAGGAGCTGGGCATTGCAACCTGCCCCATCAACTGGCCCATTGGTTCCGGTAAGGAATTCAAGGGAGTCTTTGACCGGGAAAGCCAGAAGATCCATGTGTTCTCTGATACGGAGAAGGGAACCAAAGAAGGCGAGGATCTGGTGCTTACGCTGGAGGAAGCAGACGGAGTGCTTTTAGAAGGACAGAAGGAAAAGCTCATGGACGAGATTGACCTTCTGGACGGCGCAAGTGCAGAGTTCGATCAGGAGCTGGTGGACAAAGGAGAGCTGTCTCCGGTGTTTTTCGGTTCTGCGCTGACCAACTTTGGCGTGGAGATATTCCTGAAGCATTTCCTTCAGATGACCACCTCACCCCTTCCGAGAAAAGCGGATGTGGGTATTATTGATCCAATTGAAGAAGGCTTCTCAGGATTTATATTTAAGATCCAGGCAAATATGAACAAGGCACACAGAGACCGTATTGCATTCATGCGTATCTGCTCCGGTAAGTTCGAGGCAGGCATGGAGGTGACCCATGTGCAGGAGAATAAGAAGATCCGGCTGTCCCAGCCGCAGCAGATGATGGCTCAGGACCGCAAGATCGTGGAGGAGGCTTATGCCGGCGATATCATCGGATTGTTTGATCCGGGCATCTTCTCCATCGGAGATACGGTCTGTATGCCGTCCCGGAGGATCCAGTATGAGGGAATCCCCACCTTTGCACCGGAGCATTTTGCCAGAGTGCGTCAGGTGGATACCATGAAGAGAAAGCAGTTCGTTAAGGGGATCGAGCAGATCGCACAGGAAGGTGCGATCCAGATCTTCCAGGAGTACAACACGGGTATGGAGGAGATCATCGTGGGAGTGGTCGGTGTCCTTCAGTTCGATGTGCTGAAATATCGTCTGAATAACGAATATAATGTGGAGATCCGTCTGGAAAACCTGCCGTATGAGCATATCCGCTGGATCGAGAACGAGGAGATTGATCTGGATAAGATCAGCGGAACCTCAGATATGAAGAAGATCCGTGATCTGAAGGGCAGACCGCTTCTGATCTGGGTGAACAGCTGGAGTATCGGTATGACGCTGGATCGTAACCCGGGATTGGAACTGAGCGAATTTGGACGCTCATAGGAATGGAAAGGGGACCGGGCACAGGGGACGTGTCTCATGCAAAAAACCCTTTTCAAAGCTGTTAAGGTTTGTTATACTATAAGATAATGAAAACCAATGTGATTGTGAACTTGGGAGGTATTGGGATGGAAAAATTAGACAGAGCGACACATGCGCTTCAGATCGACGGAGACAGAGGGGAAGTGCAGATTGCTGATGAGGTAGTTGCGATCATCGCCGGTATGGCAGCGACAGAGATCAAGGGGGTTGCTTCTATGGCGGGCAACATCAAGAATGAGCTGGTTGCCAAGATGGGGATGAAGACACTGTCCAAGGGCGTGAAGGTGGAAGTTACCGATACCGATGTAAAGGTAGACCTGGCGCTCAATCTGGCATTTGAGGCGAATATTCTGGAGGTGTCCGGAATTGTACAGGAAAAAGTAAAATCAGCCATTGAAAGTATGACAGGCATGCAGGTGTCCGAAGTAAATGTGCGTGTTGCCGGAGTGGTATTGGAGTAAAAAATCAGGACAAAAGTGAAGGAGGGATGTCTTTGAGGACATCCCTTTTGTTCCTTTAAAGGGATGACAGGTTTTGACAGCGGATTCCCGGAAGGAACAGGATGCGGAGGATAGAATGAAGAGAAGAGAATTAAGAGAATGTGTTTTTCAGCTTCTGTTTCGTGTGGAATTTAACGGACAGGAAGAGATGCAGGGGCAGATCGGCATGTTTGTGGACAATATAAAGGAAGAGACAGAAGTGCGGGCGGAGGATGAGGCATATATCTCCGGCAAATATGCAAAGATCATGGAGAAGCTTCCTGAAATCGACGCCATGCTGGACGGTGTGTCCAAAGGCTGGAAGACCTCCCGTATGGGAAAGGTGGAGCTGACGATTCTGCGACTGGCTGTCTATGAGATGAAATATGACGCGGATATCCCGGAAAAGGTGGCGATCAACGAGGCGGTGGAGCTTTCCAAAAAGTTCGGTGGAGACGATTCTCCTGCCTTTATCAACGGAGTGCTGGCGAAGCTGGCTGATAAGTAAGCAATGACGAAGAATGTATATTCTGTAAAGCAGGTCAATGCCTATATCAAGAATATGTTCGTTCAGGATTTTATGCTGAACCGGATCTATGTGAAGGGTGAGATCTCCAACTGCAAATACCACACCTCAGGGCATATTTACTTTTCCCTGAAGGATGAGTCGGGGGCCATTGCCTGCGTTATGTTCGCAGGAGACCGCAAAGGGCTTGCCTTCCGGATGCAGGAGGGGCAGAAGGTTATTGTGCTTGGCAGTGTCAGCGTCTATGAGAGGGACGGAAAGTATCAGCTCTATGCAAAGGAAGTGGTGCCGGACGGAGCGGGAGCACTGTATCAGCGGTATGAGCAGCTGAAGCGGGAGCTGGAGGAGATGGGCATGTTTGCCCCCCAGTTCAAGCAGCCGATTCCGGCATACAGCCAGAGAATTGGGATCGTGACGGCACCCACAGGTGCGGCGATCCGTGATATTATGAATATTTCACGCAGGCGGAATCCCTACGTGCAGCTGATCCTGTATCCGGCACTGGTGCAGGGAGAGCAGGCGGCGCCCAGTATCGTGAAGGGGATCCGGACACTGGATGACTATGGTGTGGATGTGATGATCGTAGGTCGGGGCGGAGGGTCCATCGAGGATCTGTGGGCTTTCAACGAAGAGACGGTTGCCCGTGCAATCTTTGAATGCAGAACGCCGGTGATCTCGGCAGTCGGTCATGAGACGGATACGACCATTGCGGATTATGTGGCGGATCTGAGGGCACCGACCCCGTCTGCGGCAGCAGAGCTGGCGGTGACAGATGTGCAGCAGCTTCTGGGACAGCTGGAGCTGTACCGCAACCAGCTTGCGGACCGGCTGGAGCAGCGGATCAACTGGCTTCGTCAGAGGCTGGAGAACAGGAAGCTTCTGCTGCAGCATAAAAGTCCTCAGTACCGGCTGAATGAGAAGAGGATGTACGCAGCGGAGCTTGCAGACCGGCTGGAGCAGCGGATGAAATGGAAGCTGGAGGACAGCAGGCACAGGATGCAGATCCAGGCAGAGAGGCTGGACGGGCTGTCTCCGCTGAAGAAGCTTTTGCAGGGGTATTCCTATACAGAGGATTCCGGCGGAAAAGCACTTCGCAGCATCAGCCAGACCGCTGTGGGAGAACCGGTCACGATTCATGTTACCGATGGAAGGATCGTGGCACGGACGGAGAAAACGGAGCCGTTGGAAAGGAGTCTGGGATAATGGCAGACAAAGAGAAGGAAGAATTCCGTCTGGAGGACGGATTCCGTAGGATAGAAGCTCTTCTGGAAAAGCTGGGAGATAAGGATACCTCTCTGGAGGATTCCTTTGCGCTGTATCAGGAGGGCATGAAGCTTTTGAAGATCTGTAATGAGAAGATCGACCGTGTGGAGAAGCAGATGCTTCTGATTGATGAGGAGGGACAGATCCATGAATTTTCGTGAGGAACAAAGGAGCAGGACTCAGTGGACGGAAGAAGTGATCAGGGAGTTTCTTCCGGAGGAGACGGGCTATCAGAAGGACATTATGGAGGCGATGAATTACAGCGTAATGGCTGGCGGCAAGCGTCTGCGCCCCCTGATGATGTATGAGACCTACCGGATGTTCGGAGGAACAGGCGAGGTGATCCGTCCGTTTATGGCGGCGATGGAGATGATTCATACCTATTCTCTGGTGCATGATGATCTTCCTGCCATGGACAACGATGAGTACCGCCGGGGCAAGCTGACAACCCATGCAAAGTACGGACATGCCATGGGAGTTCTGGCTGGTGACGGGCTTTTGAATTATGCATACGAGACTGCAGCTTCGGCATTTGACTGTGGCGAGGATGCGAAGAAAGTGGCAAAGGCGCTGCAGGTACTGGCGAAAAAGTCAGGTGTCTATGGAATGGTAGGCGGTCAGGTGGTAGATGTGCAGTCTACCGGCTCCCGAATCTCACAGGAACGCCTGGATTTTATTTACAGTCTGAAAACGGGAGCGCTTCTGGAGGGCTCCATGATGGTGGGAGCGATCCTTGCCGGGGCATCCGAAGAGGAAGTAAAGGTAGTGGAGCAGATCGCTTCTGATGTGGGACTTGCATTCCAGATCCGTGACGATATTCTGGATGTGACCAGTACCCTGGAGGAGCTGGGGAAACCGGTGCACAGCGATGACAGGAATGAGAAGACCACCTATGTTACCCTGAAGGGACTCGAGCAGGCCTCCAGAGACGTGGAGGAGGTGTCTGAACGGGCGCTTCAGAATCTTAAGGCGCTTCCATATGAGAACGAATTTTTAACAGAACTGATAAAATCCCTGATATACAGAGAAAAGTAGAGGTTGGACCATGGTACTGGAGAAGATTGATCAGGTCAATGATATCAAGAAGATCCCGCCGGAGGATTATGAGACTCTGGCAGAGGAGATAAGGGAATTCCTGATTGCAAAGATCAGCGAGAGCGGCGGGCATCTGGCATCCAATCTGGGGGTAGTGGAGCTGACGATGGCACTGCATCTGTGTTTTGACTTTCCCAGAGATAAGGTGGTATGGGATGTGGGACATCAGTCCTATACTCATAAGGTGCTGACCGGACGGAAGGCGGGCTTTGACGAGCTGCGTAAATATGGCGGCATGAGCGGATTTCCCAAGAGAAAGGAAAGCGACTGTGACTGCTTTGACACCGGGCACAGCTCCACCTCCATATCCGCTGGGATCGGACTGGTGGCGGCAAGAGACCTTTTAGGCGGAAATGAGCATGTGATCTCTGTCATCGGTGACGGAGCACTGACCGGAGGGATGGCATATGAAGCATTGAATAATGCATCCCAGCTTAAAAAGAATTTTATCATCGTACTCAATGACAACCATATGTCCATTGCGGAAAATGTGGGCGGTATGTCGGAGTATCTGAACGGGCTTCGTACCAATGAGGTATATACGAATTTTAAAACCGGAGTGGAACAGTCGCTGAACCGGATTCCGGGAGGCGTTCATCTGGCGAATCAGCTGAAGAAGACGAAGAGCGGCATCAAGCAGCTCTTTATTCCGGGGATGCTGTTCGAGGATATGGGGATCACCTATCTGGGACCGGTGGACGGACATGATATCTCCAGGCTGACGGATGTATTTAAGAAGGCGAAGCGTGTGAAGGGTGCGGTTCTGGTCCATGTACTGACGAAGAAGGGCAAGGGCTATGCCCCGGCAGAGAGGCATCCGGCAAGATTTCACGGAGCGGAGCCCTTTGATATTGAGACCGGTATCCCCAGGAGCAAGAGAAAGAAAGCCAATTATCAGGATGTGTTTTCTACCTGCATGGTGAAGCTGGGACAGCGCTGCGAGAATGTGGTGGCGATCACTGCGGCGATGCCGGACGGCACCGGACTGAAGCGCTTCAAGAATATTTATCCGGACAGGTTCTTTGATGTGGGAATTGCCGAGGCGCATGCAGTGACCTTTGCGGCGGGACTGGCAGCAGGCGGAGTGCGTCCGATCTTTGCAGTCTATTCCTCCTTTTTGCAGAGGGCATATGATCAGATCCTGCATGATGTCTGTATCCAGAATCTGCCGGTGGTATTTGCCATTGACCGGGCAGGACTGGTCGGCAGTGACGGGGAGACCCATCAGGGGATCTTTGATCTGTCCTACCTGTCCAGCATCCCGAATATGAATATCATGGCGCCCAAGAATAAATGGGAGCTGTCTGATATGCTGAAATTCGCCGTACAGTTTGACGGTCCCATCGCTCTGCGTTATCCGAGAGGAGAGGCTTATGACGGGCTGAGAGAATTCCGCAGACCGATCCAGTACGGGAAGAGCGAGATCATCTACGAGGAAGAGGATATTGCGATCCTGGCAGTGGGAAGCATGGTGAAGACGGCGGAGCAGGTACGTAAGAACTTAAAGGAGATCGGATATCACTGTACGCTGGTCAACAGTCGTTTTGTGAAGCCCATTGACACGGATGTACTGGATGAGCTGGTCAGGGATCACAGGCTTCTGGTGACCATGGAGGAGAATGTAAGAAGCGGCGGTTATGGTGAAAAGGTCCGGGATCATGTGCAGGAGCAGGAGCTTCCGGTGAAGGTGCTGAATATTGCAATCCCGGATGAGTATGTGGAGCATGGCAATGTGGCGCTTCTCTATGAGGAAGTGGGCATCGACCCGGAATCTGTGACGAAACGGATCATTGAAAAGTATGTGACATGCGCGGACTTTGTGACAGGATAGAGGAAATAAAGATATGAAAACTAGATTAGATGTCCTTATGGTAGAACGGGGACTGGCAGAATCGAGAGAAAAGGCGAAGGCAGTCATCATGTCCGGCAATGTTTTTGTGGACGGACAGAGAGAGGACAAGGCAGGGACCACCTTTCCGGAGAAAGCCGTGATCGAGGTGAAGGGCTCTCCGCTGAAGTATGTGAGCCGCGGAGGACTGAAGCTGGAGAAGGCAATGAGTCATTTTGAGGTATCTCTGGAGGGGAAGGTCTGCATGGATGTGGGAGCCTCCACAGGAGGCTTTACAGACTGTATGCTGCAGAACGGAGCCGTTAAGGTCTATGCGGTAGATGTGGGAAACGGGCAGCTTGCATGGAAGCTCCGCCAGGATGAACGGGTGGTCTGTATGGAAAAGACCAATATCCGGTATGTGACAAGAGAGCATATCCAGGAGCCGGTGGAATTTGCTTCTATCGATGTGGCGTTTATTTCCCTGACCAAGGTGCTGGAGCCGGTGAAGCATCTGCTGACAGAGGACGCGCAGGTGGTTGCGCTGATCAAGCCGCAGTTTGAGGCCGGGCGTGAGCAGGTTGGCAAAAAGGGTGTGGTCCGGGACAAGAATGTTCATCTGGATGTGATACAGAGGGTCATCGCCTATGCGGTCAGCATCGGGTTTGAAGTTCTGAACCTGGAGTTTTCACCGATCAAGGGACCTGAGGGAAATATCGAATATCTGGTTCATCTTCAGAACCATGAGGAAGGAACGACCTGGGACAATATGCCGGTAGAACCCAAGAATATCGTGGAACAGGCGCATCAGGCTTTATAAAGATACCTATGAGAACATTTTATATTATTGCAAACAGCGACAAGGACGAGAATCTGAAGCTTTCCGGCAGGATCGCTGATTATCTGACCTCCAGGGGGATGCGCTGTGTGATCCGCAGGGAGGAGCAGGAACACGATGGACCGCACTGCCAGCTTGGCAGGGATGAGGTGGACGGTATCCTGGTGCTGGGCGGAGACGGGACGCTTCTTCGGGCGGCGAGAGAGCTGGCAGGAAGGAAGATACCATTTCTCGGGATCAATCTGGGGCATCTGGGGTATCTTGCGGAGATCGAGCAGCAGAATATCCGACCGGCTCTGGACCGGCTGATCGCGGATGAATATACGGTGGAGGACCGTATGATGCTGTCCGGAAGCATCTATGCGGACGGAAGCCTGGCGGGACAGGACATTGCGTTAAATGATATTGTCATGAACCGGTGCGGGAATCTCAGAGTGGTGAATTATGACATTTACGTGAATGATCAGTATCTGAATTCCTTCACGGCAGACGGGGTGATCGTGTCCACGCCCACCGGCTCCACCGGGTACAGTCTGTCCGCAGGAGGTCCGATCGTATCGCCGACGGCGTCCATGCTGGTTCTGACGCCGATCTGTCCCCATACCCTGAATTCAAGAAGCATTGTCTTTTCCGGGGAGGAGCGGATCCGCATTCAGATTGGAGAGAGCCGCCGCGGAGGCATGGATGAAGCATGCGTTACTTTTGACGGAGATACCTGTTTTCAGATGAAGGTAGGGGACTATGTGGAGATCGAAAGATCCACGGAGGTGACCCGCATCCTGAAAATTAATCAGGTCAGCTTTCTGGAAGTGCTCAGGGATAAGCTGACCCGGAACTGAGGAGAGGAAAGAGCTGTATGAAACGGAAAAGACTTGAGAAGATTATCGAACTAGTTGAGAAATATGACATAGAGACCCAGGATGAGCTTGCAGACCATCTGTTTCAGGAAGGCTTTCAGGTGACTCAGGCAACGGTCTCCCGGGATATCCGGGAGCTGAAGCTGTCCAAGGTGCCCGGACGGGAGGGGCGTCAGAAATATGCGCTTTTGAATCATCAGGATCATCAGATGGCAGAAAAATACGTGGGGATCCTGCGCCAGGCATTTGTATCCATGGACTGTGCTCAGAATATACTTGTGATCAAGACCGTGTCCGGTATGGCAATGGCAGTTGCGGCGGCACTGGATCAGATCGGATGGAAAGAGATCGTAGGATGTATCGCCGGGGACGACACGGTAATGTGCGTTGTCCGCACGGCAGAGGATACGGGAGCCGTTATGACAGAACTGGAGAATATCGTAAGAAGATAGAGGTAAAGGGATGCTGCTTCATTTACATGTGAAAAATCTTGCCCTGATCCGGGAGACAGAGATTGATTTTACCGGGGGGCTGAACATACTGACGGGAGAGACCGGTGCGGGAAAATCCATTATCATCGGTTCCATGACCATGGCGCTGGGCGGAAAGGTATCCAGGGAGATGCTGCGTCCGGATGCGGATTACGCACTGGTGGAGCTGGTCTTCTTGGCGGACTCTCCGGAGCTTCTGATGAAGCTTGAGGAGCTGGGGATCCCGGTGGAGGACGGACAGTTGATCCTGTCCAGAAAGATTTCCGGCAGCCGGAGCATCTGCCGGCTGAACGGAGAGACCGTCAGCACATCTGTTCTGAAGGAGGTATCCTCCTGTCTGATCGATATCCACGGACAGCATGAGCATCAGTCTCTGCTGCATAAGAAAAAGCATCTGGAGATCCTGGATGCCTATGCCCATGAGGAACTGGCATCTGTAAAAGAAAAGCTTTCAGAGGTCTGGAAGGAATGCCAGAGGCTCCAAAGAGAGCTGGAACAGGTCTCTCTGGATGAGAATGCCAGAATGAGGGAGCAGTCTCTGCTGGAATTCGAGATCCAGGAGATCGGAGAGGCAGAGTTAAAGGACGGAGAGGATGAACGCCTGGAGCAGTGCTATCGGAAGATGGTCAACGGAAAGCAGATCCTGGAGGCACTGGTTCTGGTGCAGCAGCTCTGTGCAGGAGAGGATTCCTCAGCCTCAGAGCAGGTGGGAAGGGCATGCAGAGAACTGCTTGCGGTGACCAGATATGATGAGGCGCTGGAAGGGCTTGGAAGCCAGCTGCAGGAGATCGACAGTATGCTGGGAGACTTTGGAAGAGAGCTTTCAGATTATATGGAAGCTTTGGAGTTCTCCGAGCAGGAGTATCGGGAGACGGAAGAGCGGCTGAATCTGGTCAATCATCTGAAGGCAAAATATGGTTCCACCATAGGCGCCGTCAGAGCATATCAGGAGGAGAAGCAGAAGCGGCTGGATATTCTGGTGAATTTTGAGCAGTATACAGAGAAGCTCCGTCAGGATCATGACCGGATGATGGAGCATATGAAGGAACTCTGCGCCAAAGCGCATGAGATCCGGAAGGATGCAGCGGAAAAGCTTTCGGAGCAGATGCGGATGCAGCTTGCGGAGCTGAATTTTCTGGATGTGCAGTTTGAGACGGCAGTGGAAGAGACAGAGCATCTGTCTGCCTTAGGCTGGGATGATGTGGAATTCCTTATATCCACCAATCCGGGAGAACCTTTAAAGCCCCTTGGAAGGATCGCTTCCGGCGGAGAGCTGTCCAGAGTGATGCTTGCCATCAAGACGGTCATGGCAGATCAGGACGCCATCGGTACCGTTATTTTTGATGAGATCGATGCGGGAATCAGCGGAAGGACGGCACAGAGAGTATCAGAGAAGCTGGCAGTCATCGGTCAGAGCCGTCAGGTCATCTGTATCACTCACCTTGCCCAGCTTGCGGCTATGGCGGATAGCCATTACTGTATTGAGAAACGGGCAGTGGACGGAAGTACGGTAACCGGAATCCGCAGGCTCTGCGGAGAGGAAGTGACCGGTGAGCTGGCGCGTATTCTGGGAGGAGCCGAGATCACAGAGGCTGTGCTGGACAATGCGAAAGAGATGAGACAGCTGGCGCTTCAATACAAAAGTGAAATAAAAAAATAACAGGGAAAAACTGACAGTAAATTTGGGCGGTTTCATGCAGACACTAATCAAAAAGTGTGAAAGGTGTGGCTGCATGAACCGTCTAAAAATTTATCGTGCCTGTCTGATCGTGAGCCTGATCGCCTCGATCGCGCTGTTTTTCTTCTATACCAGATGGTATCTGAATACGCAGATCCCGGATGTGATCCGCGTGGGCGCAGGAGAAGAGCATACGCTGAATCTTGGAATCAAGGAAGTATCTGTACAGGTGGTGGAGAAGAAGAAAGTAATTCCCGGAGGGATTCCCATCGGTATTTATCTGGAGACAGAGGGAGTCTATGTGGTGGGAACCGGAGAGGTTGCATGTGCGGACGGACTGAATTATGAACCGGCATATCAGGCGGTACAGTCCGGTGACTATATTCTGGCAGTCAATGGAAAAAGAGTCCATGATACAGATGAACTGATCGCCTGTGTACAGGCGAACGAGACAGATACATTGATTCTCAAGCTTATGCGGAATTCGGAAGTGATACAGGTGCGTCTGAATGCCGTTCAGTCAGAGGATGAGGATTATAAGCTGGGAATCTGGGTAAAGGATGATATTCAGGGGATCGGAACACTTACTTATATTACGGAGGATCTGCAGTTCGGCGCGCTGGGACACGGAATTACCGATACGGATACGGGAGATCTTCTGGAGACCTCCAGAGGATCTCTGTATGATACGAGCATTCTGGATATTGTCCGGGGCGAGAAGGGAACGCCGGGGGAAATCAGCGGTATGATCACTTATTCAGACCGTCATGTAAGGGGAGAGATTACCCGGAATACTTCTGCAGGAATTTTCGGGGTCACTGACCATAATCTTATGGAGGAGATCAGGTCGGAACCGGTGGAGGTGGCGTTCAAGCAGGAAATCGTTCCGGGAACTGCCTGTATCCGCAGCTTCCTGTCAGGTGAGTGGAAGGAATATGAGATCCAGATCCAGGAGATCCGGTTAAATGAAAATGATGTGAATAAAGGAATGGTCTTTCAGGTCACGGATCCGGAGCTTTTAGAGCTGACCGGAGGGGTGATCCAGGGAATGTCCGGATCCCCGATCCTCCAGAACGGAAAGCTGATCGGTGCGGTGACCCATGTTTTTGTCAATGATCCCACACAGGGATATGGAATCTTTGCCGAGACGATGATGAGTGCGGCGGAATAACGGAAAGGAATCATACAAATGAGAAGTCCCATGACGACCCTGTGTTATATTGAACAGGATGGAAAATATCTGATGATGCACCGGATCAAGAAGGAGCATGATATCAACGAAGGAAAATGGATCGGTATCGGAGGACATTTTGAACCGGGAGAGAGTCCGGAGGAATGTCTTTTAAGGGAAGCCCGGGAGGAGACAGGACTTCGTCTGACCTCCTGGCATTTCCGGGGGATCGTCACATTTACGGCAGATAACTGCCCCACAGAGTATATGTGCCTGTATACAGCAGATGCGTTTGAAGGAACACTGGTGGAGGACTGCCGGGAAGGAGTCCTGAAATGGGTTCCCAGGGAAGAGGTATGCAGCCTCAGTCTGTGGGAAGGAGATCGGGTGTTTCTGGAGCTTCTGACCAGGGACGCACCCTTTTTCTCCCTGAAGCTTACTTATGAATCTGACCGCCTGGTGGAGTGTGTGCTGGACGGTAAGACGATCGGACGCCAGGAATAGAGCGTCCGATATTTTTTTGCAGAAATTCCGGTCTCCTTTTTGAAGATGCGGCAGAAATAATTGTAATCGGAAAAGCCCACCCGGGCAGATATCTCGCTTACTGTCAGGTCGGTTCCCTTCAAAAGCTCCTTTGCCTTTTCCATGCGGAGCCGGCGGATGTACTGGGCGATGCCGCAGCCCAGATATTTTTCGCAGGAGGCATAGAGCTTGCTCCGGCTGATCTGGAAATCGGCAGCAATCTGTTCCACTGACAGTTCCTCTGAAAGATGGCTGTTCAGATAGTGTTCCAGATTTTTAGAGAAATTCTGCCGTCTGGCGGACATGAGATGCTTGAGCAGTACATAGAAGGTGCAGGCTTCCAGAATCTTTGCCGCGGCGTGAATCTGCTCCTGGCTCTTACGTTCGATCTGAAGAAATTCCTGTACAGGTTCCTTTGGCAGTATGCCGTTTTTGGCAAAGGCATTTTGGATCAGCGCCGACAATTCTCTGTCATTTTCCGTATCCGTGATCTGACCGAACATGATATATCCGATGACCATACCGTTCTCGATCAGCGGTGCGGCTGCTTCGATCAGTCCGGCGTGGCAGTGATAGACGATCAGCTCGGAAGTCTTCCTGCAGTGGTCAAAGGAACGCTGATTACTGTCCATACATTTTTTTCGACAGTGGGGAGTATCCTGCATCTTCCGGCAGAAGGCACAGTGAGAGTCCGGGTAGGCAATAACTTCTCTGTAGTCTGTATCAAAGACGACGATCTTGATTCCGGTCAGCAGATAAAAATCCTTCAAAAGTGCTTCCAGTTCTTCTGTATTCAGATGCGCGATCAAGGCGGGTTCTCCTTTCCTGGCAGGGTTTTTCTTTTACTATATCAGAATGGTCCGATATGGTAAATACATTTTGAAAAAAAGACAAATTTACAGTTTTTTGGATGGAATTTACTATCAGGAAACCGGGAAAACAGGTATGATGAAAGGAGAGAGAAAGGGGGATCCGGTATGAGATTTGCACTGTATTTTGGAAACAGGGGATTTATGCCCGCGGAACTGATCGAGGGAGCCAGAGAGGATATGGTGAAGGCGGTAACGGAGGCAGGATATGAGTATTTGATCATGGATAAGGAGGCTACCCGCTATGGGGCGGTGGAGACGAGAGATGAAGGACGTCTTTATGCCAGATGGCTGAAATCCCATGAGGGAGAATATGACGGCGTGATTTTGTGTCAGCCCATCTTTATCGATGAAAATGGTGCGATCACAGCGCTTCAGGATGCAGGTGTGCCGATTCTGATGCAGGCATACCCGGATGAGATCGGGAAGATGGATTTTAAGCACCGCAGGGATGCATTCTGCGGAAAGTTTTCGGTGACGGATGTATTTGAGCAGTATCAGGTGCCT
The DNA here is from genome assembly GCA_018376135.1 of Clostridiales bacterium. Taxonomy (GTDB): domain Bacteria; phylum Bacillota; class Clostridia; order Lachnospirales; family Lachnospiraceae; genus Hominiventricola. The sequence goes on from JAHABX010000031.1 coordinate 23,340, forward strand.
TATACGGTCATGACGCCTCATGTGGTGCATCCACGATCGGAAGCATTTGCGCAGAACCTTCATGATTTTGCAGGAATCTGCCGGGTGGTAAACGGTATGAAGCGCTTTACCATCGGATGCATCGGAGCCAGAACGACGGCATTCAAGACCGTTCGTTTTGATGAGGTGACCATGCAGCGGCATGGCATCAATGTGGAGTCCTTTGACCTGTCGGAGCTGTTCGAGCTGGTGCGGGGAAAAGCGGATGATGATGAAAAGGTGCTGGCGAAAAAGGAAGTGCTGGAGAATTATACGGATTTTACCAAGGTGCCGGAGGAGAAAAAACAGATGCTGGCGAAGATCAGTGTCGTGATTGATGAATACATAGAGGCTTATCATCTGGATGCCATTGCTCTTCGCTGCTGGAATGAGATGGAGACATATCTGAGAGTCTGTCCCTGTGTGCTGCTCAGTGAGCTGAATGACAGAGGAATCGTGGCTTCCTGTGAGATCGATATGTGTTCTGCCATTACCATGAGGGCGCTTCAGCTTGCGACGGAAGGTCCGGCAGCCTGTCTGGACTGGAACAACAATTACGGGGAAGATCCTGACAAGGTGATTCTGTTCCATTGCGGTTCTACAGCGCAGAAGCTGATGAAGGCAAAAGGCAAGGTGGGTTCCCATAAGATGTTCGATAAGGGAGACCCGGGCAGCGGCTGGGGCGTCAATGAGGGAAGAATCGGTTCCTTCCCCATGACATTTACCAATTGTAAGACAGAAAACGGAAAGATCACGATCTATGTCAGCGAGGGTGAATTTACGGAGGACGAGATCGAGGCAGAATATTTTGGATGCGGCGGCGTGGCAAGGATCCCGGATCTGCAGAAGAAGCTGATCCGTCTGGCAAGAGGAGGCTTCAAGCACCATACCACAGTGGCAAACGGACATGTGAAGCATATTCTGGAGGAAGCATTCCGATATTATCTGGGGTATGATCTGGTCTCCATCGAGGACTAGGGAGTAAGGAGGTGCAGTATGGCCATAGGCGGACTTGATATAGGCAGTACCGGATGTAAGGTGACGGTCTATGATGATACCGGAAAATATGTGTACCGCGCCTACCGGGATTACCCAATCCTGCGCAGTACCGGAGAGCATGAGGTGCAGGCGGAAGCCATCTGGCAGGGCGTCTGTGAGGTGCTGCAGGATGCAGCGGTCCATGCACCGGAGCTGACAGCTCTCGGGGTGACCAGCTTTGGAGAGAGCTGCGTGCTTCTGGATGAACAGGACCGTCCTATACGTCCCATCATGCTGTATACTGATCCCCGGGGCAGCGGTGCCTGCCGGGAGCTGACGGAAAAGCTTGGCAGAGAGCGGATCGAACAGATCGCAGGAGTGGCGCCTCACAGTATGTACAGCCTTCCAAAGGTGATGTGGGTGAAGAAACACTGCCCGGAGGAATATGAAAAAACCCGACGGGTCCTGATGATGGAGGATTTCGTTATCTATATGCTGACGGGAAATGCGGTTATCGACTATTCTCTGGCAGCAAGAAGCATGGGATTCGATATTCAGAGTCTGGAGTGGAGCCAGGAGATCTTTCAGGCGGCGGAAGTGGACAGCAGCCTGTTTTCCAGACCGGTGCCGGGGGGAACCTGTGCCGGACAGATAAAACCGGAGATGGCGAAGCTTCTGGGGCTTTCCCCGGAACTGCTCCTTGTACCGACAGGGCATGACCAGGTAGCGGCGGCCATTGGTTCCGGCGTATTCCGGGCAGACCGGGCAGTGGACGGAGCCGGGACAGTGGAATGCATTACGCCGGTCTTTGAAGGTATTCCCGATGACCGGCGGATCTATGACGGCGGCTATGCCATTGTGCCTTATGTGATTCCGGGAAGCTATGTGACCTATGCATTTTCCTTCACGGGAGGAGCGCTGGTCTCCTGGTTTATCCGGCATCTGGCAAAGGCGGAGAAGGGGCTGGCAAAGGAACAGGGGCGTACGGTTTATGAGGTGCTGGAGGAGGGAATGAAGGACGAACCCACCGGGATTCTTGTACTGCCGCATTTTGCAGGGGCAGCCACCCCCTATATGGATGAAGGAGCCAGGGGAGCGGTAGTGGGACTGACTATTGAGCACAGTACCTCGGATCTGTACCGTGCCATGATGGAAGGAGTCGTATACGAGATGATGCTGAATATGGAGCATCTGAAGGCGGCGGGAATCTGTCCGAAAAAGCTTCGGGCAACCGGAGGAGGCGCGTCTTCCGGGGTATGGATGCAGATGAAGGCGGATATGCTGAATCTGCCCATTGTTTCCCTGGGAAATGCGGAGGCGGGAGCAGCCGGATGCGCCATGATGGCAGGGGTTGCGTCAGGTCTGTTCCGGGATCTTCGGGAGGCGGCAGAGGCATTGATCACGGAGAAGCATACCTATCTGCCGCGACCGGAAATGCATGAGGCTTACCAGAAGCATTATGAACGGTACCGCCGCCTGTACGATGCGGTACGACCGTTGGTATAGACATAATTATCAGGAAGGAAGAAATAAAATATGAAAAATCCATATCTTGGTCATGAGAGTCAGTTATATGGCGTGGAGGAGTACCGGCTGACAGGCGGAAAGGGCGACGGGATGCGTCTGCTTCAGGTGAAAAATGGAAAGGGAATGGAATTTACCGTGTCTGCGGACCGCTGTGCGGATATTTCCAGGCTTTGCTTCCGGGGAGTAAATATGAGCTATTTTTCTCCCTGCGGTTATGTGGCTCCGGCTTATTATGACTGTGTTGGGGATGGTTTCTTAAAATCCTTTACAGCGGGATTTTTGACCACCTGCGGACTGAATGAGGTGGGCGTGCCCTGTGAGGATGGAGGAGAACAGCTTCCGCTTCACGGAACCATTGCCAATACTCCGGCGGAACATCTCTATTGGGAGAAGGACGAAAGGGAGATCCGGATCCATGCAGAGGTGGCAGATGAGAGAATCTTCTCCCACAAGCTGGTGCTGCACCGGGTGATCCACTGTTCTCTGGAGGAAAATTCCTTCTCCATCCGTGACCGGATCGTGAATGAAGGGGATACGGAATATCCGGTGATGCTTCTCTACCATATGAATATGGGCTATCCGCTTCTTTCGGAGCATACAGAGCTTTATGTACCTTCTAAAGAGGTAATCCCGAGAAATGAAAGGGCAGCTGAAGGACTGGATGTATGGAATAAGATGCAGAAGCCGGAGGCACAGTTCGAGGAGCAGTGCTATTTCCACCGCTTTGAGAAGAATGGTCTGGCGGCGGTCTATAATCCCGGTATCGACCAGGGACTTGTGATCCGTTTTGATGCAGAAAATCTGCCTTTCTTCACGGAATGGAAGATGATGGGAGAAAGGGACTATGTGCTTGGTCTGGAGCCGGGCAACTGTCACCCGGACGGACGCGCAAAGATGCGCGAGCAGGGAAAGATGACCATCCTTCAGCCGGGAGAAGAGGTGCGCTATGAGGTACAGGTGTCCATGATCGCGGGAGAGGCACAGTGGGCAGGGATAAAAGGAGAGTAAGATCATGATCGTGACATTAAAAGAGATTTTAAAAATAGCGGAGGAGAAGCAGTTTGCAGTGGGTTCCTTTAATACGCCTAATCTGGAGAGCCTGCGGGCAGTCATGGAAGCGGCAGAGGAACTGAAGCTTCCGGTCATTGTCCAGTTTGCCCAGTGTCATGAGATCTATGAGCCGCTGGAAGTGATGGGACCGGTCATGGTGGCGCTTGCAAAACGTGCCTCTGTCCCGGTGTGTGTGCATCTGGATCACGGTGAGACGCTTGATTATCTGGATAGAGCGCTGGAAATGGGCTTTACGTCTGTGATGTATGACGGTTCGGTACTGCCCTATGAAGAAAATATGGAGAACACCAAAAGGACAGCAGCCATGGCGGCGAAGACCGGCGCCAGCGTGGAGGCAGAGCTGGGCAGCATGGGCAGACGGGAATCCGGAGCCGGGGACAGAAGCGGCGAGGAGGATGATACGAAGATCTATACGGATCCGGTGCTGGCAGGAGCCTTCGTAAAAGAGACCAAAGTGGATGCCCTGGCATGTTCCTTTGGAACGACCCACGGTATCTATCTGACCAGACCGAAGCTGGATTTCTCTGTTGTGGAGCGGGTACGCCGGGAGACCGGAGGCGTTCCGGTGGTCATGCACGGCGGATCCGGCGTCAGCCAGGAAGGCTTTCATGCGGCGATCCGTGCAGGGGTAAGGAAGATCAACTATTTTACCTATATGGATAAGGCAGGCGGAGCTGCGGTGGCACAGTGGGCGGCATCTCTGGAAAAGGGAGCGCCTGCGTTCTATGCGGACGCAGCGGCAGCGGCAGAAAAAGCAATGAAAGAGAATGTAAAAGAGGCAATGCGGACATTTGCCTTCATGGATTAGATTCATGGGCTCCCCTTTGGAAGAGATTCCGAAGGGGAGTTTTCATGTAAGAGGGAGTGTGGTATACTAAGACAGGGCAGAAACCTATTATATAGAAAGAACATGGGGTAAGGTAAATTGAGGTATGATGTGATTATTATCGGAGCGGGTCCTGCAGGAATCTTTACTGCACTGGAGCTGGTCCGCAGCAAGGCGGATAAGAAGATATTGATGGTGGAAAAGGGCAGACCGGTGGATAAACGTCACTGTCCCAAGGCTGAGACAGGGAGATGTATGAACTGTAAGCCCAATTGCATGATCACCACCGGATTTTCCGGGGCAGGCGCCTTTTCCGACGGAAAGCTCAGTCTTTCCTGTGAGGTGGGAGGGGAGCTTCCGGATCTGATCGGAGAGGATGCGGCACAGAAGCTGATCGACTACACAGATAAGATCTATCTGGAATTTGGCGCAGATGAACATGTGGAAGGCATCTACGAGGGAGAAGAAATCAACGAGATCCGCAAGCGTGCGATCCGTGCGGGACTTCGGCTTGTGAACTGTCCGATCCGTCATCTGGGAACGGAGAAAGCTCAGCAGCTCTACCTGAATATCCAGAATTATCTGGCAGATCAGGGTGTGGAGATGTGGTTCGATACAGAGTGTGAGAATATCATTCTGGAAGGGGATACCTGTAAGGGTGTCCGTATCCGGACCGGGGAAGAGACCCGGGAGCTTTATGCAGAGGAGATCGTCATTGCTACCGGACGCCGGGGAGCGGACTGGCTGGAAAAGGTGTGTGAGGAGAACGGGATCGCCCATAAGCCGGGAACCGTAGACATCGGTGTGCGGGTAGAGTGCCGCAACGAGGTCATGGAGATGGTCAATAAGGTGCTCTATGAGGGCAAACTGATCGGGTATCCGAGACCCTGGAAGAACAAGGTGCGTACCTTCTGTCAGAATCCGGGCGGATTTGTGGCGCAGGAGAATTACGATAATAATCTTGCAGTGGTCAACGGACACAGCTACAAGGATTTGAAGAGTGAAAATACAAACCTGTCCATTCTGGTCAGTCATAATTTTACGGAGCCCTTCAATCAGCCCATTGCCTATGCGCAGAAGGTGGGAGAGCTTACGAATATGCTGGGAGCAGGACATATTATGGTACAGCGTTATGGGGATATTCTGGACGGAAAGCGTACCTGGCAGAAGGAGCTGGCACGTTCCAATGTGAAGCCGACCCTGAAGGATGCGGTGGCGGGAGATATCACGGCGGCAATGCCGTATCGTGCCATGACCAACATCATCGAATTTATCCGGATGCTGGATCAGGTGGTGCCTGGATTTGCCAGTGACGAGACACTGCTCTACAGTCCGGAGCTGAAGTTCTACTCCAATAAGGTGAAGATGGACGAAAATCTGAATACCAATATCCGGGGACTGTACTGTCTTGGGGATTCCTCAGGATGGACAAGAGGACTGATGATGGCATCTGCCATGGGTGTGCTCATGGGACAAAAGCTGCTGAATAAATAGCGAGGAGGAAAAGTTATGAGAAAGATCATTACCATTGGAAGGGAATTCGGCGCCGGAGGCGGCGAGATCGGAAGAAGGGTGTCTGGGGAGCTGGGAATCCCTTATTACGATAAGGACATTATCCTTCATACAGCCATAGCCAGTCATAAGCTGGATCCGGAGCAGGTCCGCAAGTGGGATGAAAGAGTGCCCAGCAGCTTTGGATTTGCTCAGAGTCTGTTCGATTTTTACAACAGACCGCTGGACGAGGCTCTCTGGCAGGCACAGAAGGACGCTCTGCGGGAGATGGCAAACCGGGAGAGCTGTGTGATCGTGGGCAGGAACAGCGACTATATTCTGAGAGAGTTTGATCATTGCCTGAATGTGTTTGTCCATGCAGGCTACGCATGGCGAGTGCAGAGGATGTCGAAGCTGATGCCGAATGTGCCGCTGGAGCAGGTGATGGCGGATGCGAAGGATGCGGATAAGGCGAGAAAGAGATACTGCGAATATTATACGGGAAAGGTATACGGGGATTCCCGGAATTTTGACTTGACGATCAATACCGAGAAGCTGGGAATCGACCGGGCAGTCCGGCTGGTACTGGAGGCGGCGGAAGGAATTTAGGAAGGAAAACAGTACCTTCTGCGAACAAAGAGGCATATGCCTTTGTACACCCGGGATTCCTATACGTGTATACAATAATACGTTTTTTTCTTGACAAGAGGGGCGGAAAAAATTATACTAGGGCGTAAGGTATTTGGCGGAAGCCGCCTTTTGCCTGAATATACCGGTATGATACCGGGAGAAAAGGAGAATACATATTATGAAAAAGTTAGTTGTATTGTCACTGGCAGCATGCATGGCATTATCCATGGCTGCATGTGGTTCCAAGGAAGAGCCGGCAGCGGAAGCACCGGCAGCTGAGACCGAAGCGCCTGCAGAAGAGACAGAGGAAGCACCGGCCGAAGAGGCTGCTGCAGGAGATAAGACATGGGTCATCGCTATGGATACGGTATTCAGACCATTTGAATACACCAATGAGAATGGCGAATTTGTCGGCATCGATGTAGATATCATAAATGCAATTGCAGAGAATCAGGGCTTCAATATTGAGATCCAGAGCCTTGGATGGGATGCAGCAGTTGCAGCAGTACAGGCAGGTCAGGCAGACGGTCTGATCGCAGGTGCAAGTATTACGGATGAGCGGAAGGCTTCCGGCTGGATGTTCTCCGACGGCTATTTTACCGCAACTCAGACCTTTGTAGTGCCGGAAGGCAGCGATATTGCAGCATTTGAGGATCTGGCAGGCAAGAACGTTGCAGTGAAGAACGGAACTGCAGGAGCAGATTATGCGAACAGCTTAAAGGATGAGTACGGATTTACCGTAACCGTATTCGAAGATTCACCGACCATGTATCAGGATGTTATCCTTGGAAACAGCGCTGCCTGCGTAGAGGATACCCCGATCATGGCTGACTCTATCAAGACCGGTGGTCTGGCACTTCAGATTCCGGAGAATATGCACAATGATGGCGCTGACTATGGATTCGCGATCATGAGCGAGGATGACAAGGAGCTTCTTGATCTGTTCAATGCAGGACTTGCAGCGATCAAAGAGGACGGAACCTATGATGAGATTATTGCAAAATATCTGAGTGAATAAGATTCGCAGAGATATTTTACAGAAGTAAGATAGTAAGGAGAACTGGCAATGATAATGATTCTTCAGACATATAGCGCGATGCTGCTGGAGGCAATGGGAAGAACGCTTCTGATGACGCTGCTCGCCCTCATATTCGCTCTGATCATCGGTATGATATTCGGACTTATGAATGTGGGACACAACCGGATACTGAACCTGATCGGAACGGTTTATGTGGATGCAGTCAGAGGCGTGCCGCTGATCGTACTGGCGTATTTTATTTATTTTGGTATTCCGGCAGGAATCAAATCTCTGGGAATGACGAATTTCCGGCTGGATGCTCTGCAGGCAGGTACGATCGCATTGTCCATGAACTGCGGTGCCTATATGGCTGAGATCATCAGAGCCGGTATCGAGAGCGTGGACCGGGGGCAGATGGAAGCGGCAAGAAGCCTTGGACTTTCCTATGGAACCTCCATGGCGCTGGTCGTCGTGCCTCAGGCGGTCCGCACCATGATCCCTTCCATCATCAATCAGTTTATCATCACCCTGAAGGATACCTCCATCCTGTCTGTTATCGGATTCCCGGAACTGACCAATGTGGGTAAAACCATTATGGGTAATACGTTTAAAAATCTGCAGGCGTGGACCATCGTCGGTATTATGTACCTGATTGTGATCACCATTCTGAGCAAGGTTGCAAAGCGGGTTGAGAGGAGGGTGAACCGTGGAAGATAGAGAGATCAAGATCCATGTGACGAACCTGAAAAAGAACTTCGGACGTCTGGAGGTGCTCAAGGATATCAGTATGGATGTCCGGGAGGGCGAGGTAGTCGTGCTGCTGGGACCTTCGGGAAGCGGCAAATCCACGCTGCTGCGCTGTCTGAATCAGCTGGAGACAGCTACCAGCGGTCAGATCATCATCGATGGACATGAGGTGACTGACAAGCATACGGATATTAATAAGGTGCGTGAGAATATCGGTATGGTATTCCAGCATTTTAACCTTTTTAACCATTTGACCGTCATGAACAATATGACGCTTGCTCCGACGCACCTGAAGCTGATGACAAAGGAGGAGGCACGGCAGGAAGCAGTGCGTCTTCTGAACCGTGTAGGGCTGTCCGATAAGGCAGATGCTTACCCAAGTCAGCTGTCCGGCGGACAGAAGCAGCGTGTGGCGATCGCCCGGGCACTGGAGATGAAGCCGGATATCATGCTGTTTGACGAGCCTACCAGCGCGCTGGATCCGGAGATGGTCGGTGAGGTTCTGGCAGTTATGAAGGAGCTGGCACGGGAAGGAATGACCATGGTCGTGGTTACCCATGAGATCGGATTTGCCCGTGAGGTGGCAGACCGTGTGATCTTCATGGAGGGCGGCTATATTGTGGAGGAGGGAACTCCGGATGAGGTACTTCTGAATCCGAGAGAGCCCCGTACTATTGATTTTTTAAGCAAGGTGCTTTAATATTGAATTTGGGATCCCCTCTGTACAGAGGGGATTTTTTTCTGCCCGGAATTCGTTTTTTCTGCCTGGAATCTGACAAATAATAAGCGATAGTGAAATTATCGCTGAAACGTCATACGTCATTCCGCTTTGAGATATCTTTTATCTGAGGTGTGGATGATGTATAAGAGACTTAGAGATATGCGTGAGGACAAGGATCTTTCACAGAGGGAGATTGCCGCAAGGCTTGGCTGCAGTCAGAGACTGTACAGCAACTATGAACGCGGAGAGGTCAGGATTCCGCCGGATGTGCTGGTGGAGCTTTCCAGACTCTACGAGACCAGTGTGGACTATCTTCTGGACCTGACAGATGAGAAAGAGCCCTACCCTAAAAGTGAAGAAACGGAAGAGGAGCGTTCATGATTTTATGGGCGCTTTTCATATTGCAGGAAGAAATCCCGCAGGAGGGGCGGCTGATTTTGTGTATAAGGATGCAGTGATGCAGAACGGGGACTTTCGGAACCGGGAATTTCAGCGGGCAGTCGTGCGGTACTGCTCGTTTTTTCAGACCAATATGGCAAATATGGTTATCAGCAGGGGAGAGGATCTGATCGGAAACGGCTGGATGTGACGGGATGTACTTTTTACGGATGTAACTTCAGGAAAGTAAGATTTACCCATGCGGTGATGAAAAAGGTTCTGTTTGAAAGCTGTATTTTTATTGTTGACTTTTTTGCGTTAAAGCGCTATAATCTTAAACAGCTACAGGAGTAGCGCATTTGTAAAGGGAAAATGGAGGAACAGACATGAAAAAGATTTTAGCCCTTATGATGGTAATGACCATGAGTCTTGGTCTGGTTGCATGCGGCAGCAGCGAAGAAGCGGCTGAGACAACCACCGGGACAGAAGCTTCTGAGACCACGGAAGCAGAGACTGCAGAAACAACCGAAGAGACAGAGACACCCTCTGCAGGTGCAGAGACATATACAGTGGGTATCTGCCAGTTAGTACAGCACGATGCACTGGATGCGGCTACCCAGGGATTCAAGGATGCAATCACGGAAGCGCTTGGCGATGCAGTTACTTTTGATGAGCAGAACGCACAGGGAGATTCCAATACCTGTTCTACCATCGTGAACAGCTTTGTATCCAATGACGTTGACCTGATCCTTGCGAACGCAACTCCCGCACTGCAGGCAGCAGCAGCAGGAACCAACGAGATCCCGATCCTCGGAACCTCTGTTACCGAGTATGGTGTAGCTCTTGAGATCAGTGATTTTTCAGGAACGGTAGGAGGCAATATCTCCGGTACTTCCGATCTGGCACCGCTTGATCAGCAGGCAGCCATGTTACAGGAGCTTTTCCCGGATGCGAAGAACGTAGGACTTGTCTACTGCTCCGCAGAGGCAAATTCCCAGTATCAGGTGGATACGGTACAGGCAGCTCTGGAGGCGCTTGGATATACCTGTAAGCAGTATGCATTCTCAGATTCCAACGACCTGTCTTCCGTAGCGACGACAGCAGCATCCGAGAGTGATGTGATCTATGTGCCGACAGATAATGCGGTAGCTTCCAATGCAGAGATCCTCAACAATATCTGCCAGCCGGAGAAGGTTCCGGTAATCGCAGGTGAAGAAGGTATCTGCTCAGGCTGTGGTGTTGCAACCCTGTCCATCAGCTACTATGATCTGGGTGTTGCGACCGGTAAGATGGCAGTGAAGATTCTGACAGGAGAAGCAGATGTTGCAGAGATGCCGATCGAATATGCTCCGCAGTTTACGAAGAAATATAATCCGACGATCTGCGAGGCTCTTGGAGTAACGATTCCGGAGGATTATGTGGCGATCGAAGCAGAGTAATTAAGGCTTCTTATATTCAGAATCCATGTGGTTCTGAACTGTTTTACAAATGAATGAAAACGACAGCGGGACTGGAGCGATCCTCTCTCGCTTTTGTCGTTCAAAAAGATTTATTGGGATAAATACTGAGGTGATAGGAAAATGAGTATTGTAAGTTTATTAAATGCGCTGCCCGGTTCGGTCGCGCAGGGGCTTATCTGGGGAATTATGGCGATTGGCGTCTATATTACCTTTCGGATTCTGGATTTTGCGGACCTGACAGTGGATGGTACACTTTGTACAGGCGGTGCTGTCTGTATTATGCTGATGCTGAGCGGACAGAATATCTGGGTGGCTATGCTGGGAGCGGTTCTGGCTGGTATGGCAGCCGGTATGGCGACCGGATTATTACATACATTTATGGGAATTCCGGCGATCCTGTCCGGTATTCTTACGCAGCTTGGGCTGTACTCCATTAATTTGAAAATAATGGGAAAGGCAAATCAGGCGATCAATGTAGACAAATATGATCTGCTGGTTTCTCTGCGTTTCATCAAGGGTGTGCCTTTCTTTGAAAATACAATTGTACTCGTTTCCATTATGATCGTAGTGCTGATCGTGATCCTGTACTGGTTTTTCGGTACGGAGCTTGGGTGCTCTCTGCGTGCGACCGGATGCAATGATAAGATGGCAAGAGCACAGGGAATCAATACGGATTTCACCCGGGTGCTTGCCCTGATGATATCCAATGGTCTGGTTGCCCTGTCCGGTGCTTTGCTGTCTCAGTATCAGGGCTTTGCAGATATCAATATGGGACGCGGAGCGATCGTGATCGGTCTGGCGGCAGTTATTATCGGTGAGGCGATATTCGGAAAAATCTTCCGTAATTTCGGCTTCCGGCTTCTGGGAGTGGCATTTGGTTCGATTGTATATTATCTGGTGCTTCAGACAGTCATCTGGCTTGGTATTGATACGGACCTGTTAAAGCTTCTGTCTGCGGCAGTAGTGGCTGTATTCCTTGCGATCCCTACCTGGAAGAGCAGATATTTTTCAAAACCGGTGAAAAAGAGAGGTAACGACTGATGTTAGAGATTAAGAATATATCCAAGACCTTTAATCCGGGTACGGTGAATGAAAAGAGAGCGCTGAGAAATGTCAGCCTGACACTGGAGGATGGGGATTTTGTTACAGTAATCGGCGGTAATGGAGCCGGAAAATCTACGATGCTGAATGCAATTGCAGGCGTGTGGCCGGTAGACGAGGGACAGATCCTCATCGACGGGCAGGATGTGACGAAGCTGTCTGAGCATAAGAGAGCGGCATTTCTTGGACGTGTGTTCCAGGATCCCATGAACGGAACAGCAGCTACCATGGGAATTGAGGAGAATCTGGCGCTGGCGCTCAGACGCGGCACCAGACGGACGCTGAGAGCCGGTATCAAGGCTCATGAGCGGGAAGCATATAAGGAACTTCTGGCAAAGCTGGGACTTGGTCTGGAGGATCGTCTGACCTCCAAGGTCGGGCTTCTTTCCGGCGGTCAGAGACAGGCGCTGACTCTTCTGATGGCAACACTGAAGAAACCAAAGCTTCTGCTTCTGGACGAGCATACAGCTGCACTGGATCCGAAGACCGCAGCGAAGGTGCTGGAGACCACAGATATGATCGTCAATCGTGACAAACTTACAACAGTTATGATCACCCATAATATGAAGGATGCGATCGTCCATGGAAATCGTCTGATCATGATGATGGAAGGAAAGATCATCCTTGATATCCGCGGAGAGGAGAAGAAAAATCTGACCGTGGAGGATCTGCTTCATAAGTTTGAGGAAGTCAGCGGAGAAGAGTTTGCCAGTGATAAGGCAATTTTAGGATAAAAAAAGGGCTGTTGCAAAATCAATGTTCAAAAGTTTGACTTATTGACATCGATTAGCCGACAGCCCTTTCGTATTTCTTTATAACTATTACCCTCAGTGTACAAGGGGACACACGCCCTGAATCGTGATATTCGCCCGATTTTCTGTGTTGTCCGCAATCGGCGTACGTCCAGTACGCCTCAATTGTCCGCCTTGAAAATCGGGCGAATATCTACGAGCAGGGTCGTAGAGTTGAGCGAGGATGAATTTGGACTCCTGCAAGGCACTTGAACGAGGCGTACTGGACGTACGCCGAATGA
>JAHABX010000003.1 GCA_018376135.1 Clostridiales bacterium
ATAGCAGTTTTCAAATCCCGGAACGTGCTCCCGAAACAGCTTAAGTAAAACCGGAATCTGAAGATGAGCCTCCATCTCACCGTTACTCAGATCATGAACGTTGGAACCATCAAAATTCAGAAGCCGAATGGTATTTACCGCAACCTCTCCCGGAATCGGCTGGCGGATAAAAATAATCGTATCTCTTGCAATCGGGCATTTACCTTCTTCCCTGAGCCTCTTAATCAAATGCTGCATACCGAAGAAAATAAAGCTGGGGTTGTTGCGGAAAAATTCTGCATTGTATCCCTCTCTTAAATTCTGCATTTTAAGTCCGTAGGGCAGTTCCTCTGGATGCTCAGCAATAAAATCACAGAATCTGTCAAAATCAATTCCAGCCAGATTGAACATCAGTGTGGGTGGCTGCATTACATGGGTATCATCCTGTCCCTTAGCACACTCTGCACCTGCCATGTAACCCAGATCCCCGTCTCCAGTAGCATCAATAAAGGTATCTGCCTCAATCTCAATCTGCATGCCCTTGCCAGTCACAACAATAGATGCAATTCTCCCATCCTTTACTTTTGCTTCTGTCAGCTCACAGTGAAGCAGTAAGTCCACTTCTGCCTCCTTGACCATCTGGAAAGCAATAATTCTGGAATAAAAGGGATGAATCAACGTGGAAGAAAGATGAAACGGACAATATGCATGCCCATAGCTTCCATCCACCTCCTGTAACCTATCCACAAATTCCTGGGCAAAGCCGCCGATTACCTGTCTCTGTTTTCGGTCAAGGAAGGCCAGAAACGGCAAACCGCTTCCCAGCTGACCTCCCAGGTATCCATTTCGTTCCACCAGAAGCACCTTTGCTCCCTGTCTTGCCGCCGTCACAGCCGCTGCCAGCCCTCCTGGACCACCGCCAACTACTACAATTTCTTTTTTCATGTGTTCCATATTCTGCCGCTCCTTTCTACCCTGCATCTGTAAAACCTCTTGTTTCAAAATATGTTCTGGCAAAACCATGGGCTCCAATCTCCGACAACGCTCGGATTCCCGACTTTGTAAGAACCAGCTTTCCGATTTTTAAAACAGAAACCTGATATATTCCGGAAGTCTTTCCTATCTGTGTACATTCCAAAAAATGGAAGAACTCATGGGCCATAACCACTTCTTTTGCTGCTTCCCTCGAAAGCCCGTTTGCTGCCGCCCATTTTGCGATAGATCCCATGTATAAAGTCATCTTTTCGGAAGCCGTGTCGTATTCTCCAAATGTTCGAAATGCCTGATTAACTTCATCCTTCTTCAAAATCACAATTTTCAGCCCTTCTGCTTCCACAATCTCTCTCATCCGTTTTGCCGGATATTTCTTTAAAATCACCTCTGCAGTAGCTACACCACGATCCCAGGCCATTTCACAAATCCTATCCCGATCCTGTTCCGGTATTCTACGGTACATCACATCCGACGTTAATTCTTTTCGGGACTCTGCCTTATCAGGAAATGGAAATTTATCCATCTAACCCCTCGCATTCTCCGTTGTTTTCGTACAGATTACAATCAGTTTCTCATCATTCGGCACATTGGCTAACTCCACTTCACAGAGAGACATAATCTGTTCTGCACTCTGCATCCCGGCCAAATCAATGATTCTCTTGCCCAAAACAATATAAATATTCGGTATCTCTGCGCCTCCATCGGAATGAACCGTATGCTCACTCAGCAAATGCTTCACATTTCGCTTCCATTGCTCTGCATTACACTGTACTGCTGCTGCATTCCTTCTCTGAAGACGGATAACTCCATCCTTATCCAGCAAACGCAGAGTGTCAACCTTTTCCTTGAAGAACATAAATTTCTTTACTGATGTATGATGCAGGAAAACAGCCATCATGCCATTGTCTGCCGTTTTCTCTACCTCAGAAACCGATACTCCGATAGACTGTGCTGCAATCTCTGCCAGCTCCTCATCTGTCTTTTTTGCTGCAGACAATTTCTTTGTACGCAGCTCTGTGGTGCCAATCGCAATTGCCCGTACCTTATTCTGCTGGGGATCAACCTCTATCTTCACCTCTACAGAGTCTGGATTTGCACCCGCCTTCACTGCCTTCTGAATTACTTCATAGCGCAAATCCAGAATATCCTTTTCTGTAGGATTCTGTATCGTTCTCTCTACCATATCCCTCACCATGGCAAGTGCAACTCCGATAGGCGATATGACAGATGCATTTCTGGCAATCTTGGATTGAACCCCGAATTCCTCCGCAAGATGCGGAACTACACTGGCAGCTCCTCCGCCGCCTCCCACAAAAGTAAGTGTCCTTCTGTCCAGTCCATAGTCCTTGATAAAGCCCTCCACAACTTTTCCATTTTTAATCGCGGATAAATGAAGAGCCTGTTTTGCCGTCTCCTCCACCGAGAGTCCCATGTTTTTCGCCAGAGGTTCCCAAGCTTTTTTTGCCGCCTCAACATTTCCGTGAGCATAGTTGTCTTCCGCCACGTATCCTGCAATATTTGCTGCTCCGGAAAGCGTCAGCGCAAATTTCTTTCCATTGCTGCACTCTATGTACGCATAGGTAGGATCTCCTTCTTTCGGACGAATTTCTTTCAATACCGGATCTACGATATCTTTCGTATCTGTATAAACTTCATATTTCAAATTGGCAATATGAGAACTTCTGGGTCCAACGTCCACCATCTTTCCATTTTTGATCTCTACCATGCTGCCGCCGCCAATTCCCACTGTACGCACATCCAGTGAGTTTACATACGTTTTATGTCCGCCTACTTCCGCGTACTTCACCACTACATTACCATCTTTAATACAGGAAATGTCCGTACTGGTTCCGCCCACTTCCATGAACAAACCGTCGGTCAGCTTCTCATACATCAGTGCGCCTGCCACACCTGCCGCCGGACCGGACAAAATCGTAAGAATCGGTCTGTTTCTCACTTCATCCACCGTCATGACTCCGCCGTCACAGCGCATCACCATCAACGGTGCTTTAATATCTGCGTTTTTAATGGAAGACTCCGTCATGTTTGCTACTTCCAACATTCTCGGAAGAATACTGCCATTAATAACAGCTGTTCTGGTTCTGACCTTTAACCCGTAAAGCTTGGACACATCATTCCCTGCAGAAGCCGGAATGCCCTTCTTGTTGCAGATATCCATAATTCTATTTTCATTGGTCGGATCGTCAACGCTGAACGCCTCCGTCACAACCATTGATTTCGCGCCTTTTTCTTCTAATTTCTCCAGTGCACCTTCTGCGTCTTTTTCCCATGTATCCGGATTGGCCGTATTTACAAACTCATTTTCCGTATAAAGATATTTACCCGGCGCCAACTCAATATTTCCGATATTGGTATCTGATTTTGATTTTACACCCTGGATTCCGCTTCCCAGAGTCAAAATACCGACCCTTGCGACATCACCTTCAAGCAGAGCGTTGGTCGCCTGGGTCGTACCATGTGCAATAAAGGTAACGTCTTCCGGTTTTACATGACACTCTTCCATCGCTTTATGCAGTACTTCGATAATGCCGGCTGCGACTCCCTCCTCTGCTTCATGGGTAGTAGGTGTTTTTGTGCTGCCGATTAATTCAAAGGTATCATTGTCAATGACAACTGCATCTGTAAAAGTACCGCCTACATCAATTCCGATTCTTACTTTCATATACAACTACTCCTCACTGTTTCTCTCACTGTTTCAAAAAGGTAAAGCGGACATGCAAAGCCCGCCTTACCTGAAAATGCAATTTTTTCAACCTGTTATTATATATACATCATAACTAAAATTACAACTGACAATGCTGTCACTGCCCAGTTCGGCCAGAAGACCTTCATAGCCGCTGTAGTAGGTTCGCTTCCCACAAAATTCGCACACCATACCACCTGAGTAGAGGTCGGGCAGGCCTGCGTCGGCCAACGCATGGCCGCATAGAAAGCTGCAGACAAAGCCAAAACCGGAACGGACTGTACTGCCATCATACTTACTGCAAGACCAGCACCAAGTCCAAGAATGTTGAACGGTCCACGGTAAAGACTGCCCGGTGAAAGAATACACACGAATATAATAAGTCCTACTGTTGTTGTCGGTGTAATCGCCTGCATAAACGGAGCAATTGATGCCTGAGTGGTCGGCGCCATCATGGCATTAATCAACATACCAATTCCAAACATCAGGGCTGCTGTAGGAGCGCCTTCTTTAAAACCTTCGTAGCAGCTCTGTACAATCATGCTGGTATATTTTGACCAGTTTCCCTTCACGGTCATAATTATAATCCAAACAATGCCAATCAAGAATACTGTAATCGCATCCAGTTTGAAAATCAACATAACCAGAACAACTACGAACGGAGTCATACAAGCCAGAAATCCTCTGACACCCTTAACAGTCTCTATCTCCTCATCATCTTCCATAGCCGGCGCTGCAAACGCATACTTCGTGCCGCCTTTTTTGAATCCCCATACAAGAATGCCAACACAGAATACACAGCTAATTGCAGTTAAGATACCGGCTGCCATGTACATATCACTCTGAGCCACTCCGGTAATGTTTGTAATTGCTGCAATATTTGCTGGATTCAACATATAACCTGCTGTCATAGCTGCCAGAAATGCATTGCAGGCGATTAATGGCTGAACTCCAACAGAAAGCATGATGGGAAGTACAATCGCACCAACCATTGCTACTGCTCCTGTTCCGTAAAGTACGGTGAAAAGGAATACACTTGCTGCACAGAGCAAAAGGGAAACAATAAACGGCTTATCGCCTCCAAACTCTGCCGCCTTCTTAATGATTGTAGCCGACACGCCAGTTCTGTAAAGAATTCTGGACAGCCAGCAGCTGAAGAGAATCGCTACATATGTACCAGACAGCTTAAGTGCTCCCTGTGACACTACAAAGGTAAGAATTCCTTCATCACCCTTGAGCGGAAGTCCTGCTGCAAATGCAATAAGGATCGCCATCAGCGGCAATGCAAGAACAGTCGGCAGCTTCTTCGCGATCATCAGTGCGGCAATCGCAATGAAAATCAAAACAATAATAATACCAGTTACCATTTTATATCCCTCCTAAATGATTTTTTGTCTGTTTTTTGCTCCAGTTTTTTAAATTGGATTTATATAACAGCTTTAACAAAAGAATAAACGAATTAATAATTTTTGTCAATAGATTTTTAGGTATTATTTATACTTTTTTCTTTTATCCCCCACTATTTTTATACCATATTTTAAAATTCCCTCCTGTATGTCCTGTAATTATTGATAAAATGTAAAATTCTGTTGCAGAATATCAAGTATTGTGATAAGTTTGACATATATTATTAAATCCCTTTTTTAAAACGAAAGGCAGATAATTCTTATTATGAGTAAAAAAACAAATATGAACATTGAAATCAAAAGAATCAACCGTTCTAATATTTACCACCACTTTTTAAGCCACAATGAACTGACCAAACAAAACCTGGTCTCTGATTTACAGCTTTGCCTTCCTACGGTCACCAAAAATATTGATGATTTAGTGGCAGAAGGCCTGATCGAAAAATCTGGTTCTCAGGGACACACCGGCGGAAGAAGGGCTGTAACCTACTCCATCGTCAAGGACGCAAAGGTGGCTCTGGGAATTGATGTAACTCTCAATCATGTGACAGTTGTTGCCGTGGATTTAACCGGTACCATCATCTCATTCTCAAGACATCGGATGAAATTCAAGGCAGAGGATTCCTACTATCAGTACGTAGGTAATACATTGGCTTCTCTTATTAAAAGCATAGGTTTAAACGATGATCAGATTCTCGGGGTCGGCATCGGACTACCCGCTCTGGTAGACGCGGACCGAAAGAGCGTTTTCTTCAGTAAAATCATCAACCTCAGTGGTACAACTCTGGGCGATTTTGCCAGGTATATTCCTTACAATATTCAACTTTTCAACGATGCGAATGCTGCTGCTTTTACAGAGATCTGGATGAATCGGAGTATGCGAAACGCTTTTTATCTGATGCTCAGCAACAACATCGGAGGCTCCATGGTTATCAATGGGACTGTTTACAGCGGTGACAGGCAGCAGAGCGGCGAAGTTGGTCATATTACCCTGGTTCCCGGCGGAAACCGCTGTTACTGCGGACAGCTGGGCTGTGTCGATTCCTATCTGGCAGCTACAAACCTGTCCAATCTCACAGACGGAAATCTACAGGCCTTCTTTGAAAAATTGAAAAACGGTGATAAAGAGCTTGCTAAAACCTGGGATACCTATCTCAACCATCTTGCCTCCACCGTCAATATTGTTCATGTGCTTCTGGACTGCAACATCATCCTGGGCGGCTACGTGGGAGAATACCTGGATCCCTATATGGAGGATCTGCGGGAACGGACAGCCAGACTCAACACTTTTTCCAGTGACGCCGATTATCTGAAAACCTGTCTCTATAAAAAGGAATCCATCGCAGCAGGCGCCGCCATGAATTTCATTGAAGCCTTCGTCAAATCCGTTTAACCTTCCCTTCAGCAGTATTGATATTACAGTACTGCTGATTTTTTTTGCTTTCTATTGCTATTTTCTCATATTGATGATATAATTGCTTTTATAAATCGAATTTAATTAATGAAGGGGGTTTTTCAACGTGTCAATTGATTTACCAGAAACTATGAAAGCACTTGTGGCTTATGATAAGGGAGATTATCGTTTTGAGCCTGCTTATCCCGTTCCCGAATGTGGAGATGAGGATATTCTTATCAAGACCGAGGGCTGCGGTATCTGCGCCGGCGATCTGAAATGTTACCATGGAAATTCCACCTGGGGAGATGAAACACATGAGCAATGGGTTCGTCCCCCCTTTATTCCCGGACATGAATTTCTGGGGCATATTGTAAAAAAGGGAAAGAATGTAACGGAATACGAAATCGGTGACAGGATCATTGCCGATCAGATTGTACCCTGTGGAAAATGTAAATTCTGTAAATCCGGCCGCTACTGGATGTGCCAGCCTCATGCAACCTTCGGCTTCCAAAAGGAAAACAACGGCGGCATGGCTGAATACGTTCGCTATCCCAAAACCGCAGTCATTCATAAGGTTCCGCAGGATATGCCTCTGGAAAAGGCCCTGTTGATCGAGCCTTACGGCTGTGCAAAGCATGCTGTTGACCGGGCACAGATTACCATCGAGGACGTTGTTGTCGTTTCCGGTGCCGGTACTCTTGGGCTTGGTATGATCACCTACATCCGGCAGATGAATCCGGCAAAACTCATTGTTCTGGATATGAAAGACGAACGCTTGAAGAAAGCCAAAGAATTTGGTGCCGATCTCGCTATCAATCCCGGAAAAGAGGATGCCCTGAAAATTATTGCTGATTTGACAGAGGGCTATGGCTGTGATATCTATATTGAAGCCACCGGTCATCCTTCCAGCGTAGTACAGGGGCTGCAGGCTATACGCAAGCTTGGAACCTTTGTTGAATTCGGCGTATTTGCAGAAGCAACTACCGTTGACTGGACCTTAGTGGGCGACAATAAAGAACTGAATGTCCTCGGTTCTCACCTCAGCCCTTACTGTTATCCCTATGTAATTGAAAATATTGCAAACGGTACGCTCAAAACAGACGGTATTATCGAACGATATTTCCAGTTGAGTGACTGGGAAGAAGCATTCGAATATGCCACAGGAAAATATGGTGATTTGAAAATTGCATTTAAATTCTAACGATGAGAAAAACGGATCCGCCTTCATTGGCAGATCCGTATTTCTATTTTACAGCCCCATAATCAAAGACCGGATAGAATATACGATTTTATACCCTTTCTTCTCTGCATACAAAACTGCCACCTGAAACTCCGAATCTTTATTATCATTGCAGTCAAATACACAACAAAGCGTTCCTGAAGATACCCTTTACGCACATTTTCTCCTTTTTCTGATTTTAAACCATTTCTAAACATTTTGTCACTTACGTGTTTGTTATCCAAAATAGCTTCAAACGCTTCAATCTGTTTCATAACAAAAAAATCGGGAACGAGTACAAACCCATTCCCTACAAAAACTCAATTTTTTAATCGTACACTCATACTAACACGATTCATTCATATAGTCAGCCACTTTTTTCACAAACGAATATGCTGTTTTTATACATTCATTTTTAGCAAAATATTCTTTGTGTTTTATCATACGCTCATCCATAAATTTCTGTATCTGCTCAAACCTCTTTTCTTTCACAACGTTTACACTAACAAATTCATTATAAACATAAAGCAAAGAAATAAAATCATACAAAAATTTATTGCTCAATTTATTCGTTCTCATAGACTTCTTATGTTACATATTTATTTGTTAGTTACCTGCTATTTACTTGTAAGTTATCGACGAAATTTTGTGTGTTTTTAAGTTATCTCACAGATTATTAGAACATAAAGAAAACCCCGAAAACACGATGTTTTCGGGGTCTATTGCTCTTTTTCGATATTCGCTTGAATTATCGCTTGCTGAACTGCGGAGCGCGACGAGCTGCTTTGAGACCGTATTTCTTACGCTCTTTCATTCTCGGGTCACGAGTCAGGAATCCTGCTTTTTTGAGGATCGGTCTGAACTCCGGATCAGCCTGTACCAGTGCACGTGCGATACCGTGTCTTACTGCACCAGCCTGTCCGGTGTAGCCGCCACCCTTTACGTTTACAAGTACATCAAATTTATCTACATTCTCAGTAGCAACGAGCGGCTGACGAACGATTACTTTCAAAGTCTCCAGTCCGAAATACTCGTCGATGCTTCTCTTATTAACAGTGATGTTACCAGTTCCTGGTACTAAATATACTCTAGCGATGGATTTTTTTCTTCTTCCAGTTCCGTAGAATTTTGTATTAGCCATTATATTTACCTCCTTATCCTACCAAATTAAAATGTTAATACTTCCGGCTGCTGAGCTGCATGCGGATGCTCTGCACCAGCGTAAACATGAAGCTTGGTGTACATCTCTCTTCCTAAAGGTCCCTTCGGAAGCATGCCTTTTACCGCCAGTTCAACTACCTTCTCCGGTTTCTTTGCTAACATTTCTTTTAAAGTAGTCTCTTTCATACCACCTACGTAGTCTGAATGATGATAGTAAATCTTCTGGTCTAATTTCTTACCAGTTACTTTAATCTTCTCTGCATTTACGATGATCACATAATCACCGGTATCGATATGAGGAGTAAAGATCGGTTTGTTCTTTCCTCTTAACACTTTTGCTACTTCAGAAGCCAGACGGCCTAATGTATATCCGGTAGCGTCAACTACGTACCATTTTCTTTCCACTTTTGCTGGATTAGCCATGAAACTGTTCATTGGTGTACCTCCTGTTAAAATTGAGTTCATTTTATATCATTTATACGTAAAAACATCCTACCGGGGCATTGGATCAGATATTTTCTCACGCTGTCACAGTTAAATATTATATGATACCCACCCGTGTGTGTCAATATCTTTTTTCAAATTCTGCCTGTTTTCTGCACTTTTCTGTTATGGGCACATGCTTTTACAGCGCCGCAGACGGGTACAAAATCTCCATCAGAGTCAGCCCCTTTGCCGGTGCGGTAGGTCCTGCTGCTGACCGGTCTCTTGCATCCAGTATTTCCCGCAGACGGGACGGCTCCCATTCTCCGCTTCCAACCTTCATCAATGTACCGGCAATGATCCTCACCATATTATACAAAAATCCGTTTCCGGTGATCCGGATCGTCAGAAGCTCGCCTTCTCTGATCACTTCCAGGGCATAGATCGTACGTACCGTTGTCTTCACCTGGGCTCCTGCCGCACAGAAGCTCTGAAAGTCATGCTCTCCCAGCAGATATTCTGCTGCCTTCTGCATCCGGGTTTCATCCAGATGCCGATACACAAAATGCGTATTCAGCCGATATGCCGGAAGCGGGAACTCCCGATTCAAGATCCGGTACTCATAGGTCTTCACGGTTTCCTGATACCTTGGATGAAAATCCGGCGGCACCTCACAGGAATGCTGTACGCGAATATCCTCCGGAAGACGCTGGTTCAGCGCATAGACAAATTTGTCCCCCGGCATCCGGGCTTCCGTATCAAAAACTGCCACATTTCCCATGGAATGTACGCCGGAATCCGTCCGGCTGGCGCCCATCACCTGGATCTCTTCCCCTGTCACTTCTCCAATTGCCCGATTCAGTACAGATTCTATGGTTTCTCCATTCTTCTGGATCTGCCATCCGCGATAATTTGTGCCATCATAAGCAACTATCAGTTTTACACGCTTCATAAGCGTTCCTTCCTTATCATTATGCAAGAAAACGTCCAACTACAAACATCAGAGCAAGATACCCCCAGATAACAGCATACGCCATCCGGTCACAGCTCTGATAACGCAGCGGCTTCATCTTTGTCCTGCCGGTACCGCCATGGTAGCAGCGGGCTTCCATGGCCATGGCCAGATCATTTGCCCGGCGGAATGCAGAGATGAACAGCGGGACAAGAAGCGGAATCATTGCTTTTGCTTTCTGAATCAGATTTCCCGATTCAAAATCCGCACCTCTTGCGATCTGAGCCTTCATGATCTTATCCGTTTCCTCCAGAAGGATCGGAATAAAGCGAAGCGCAATAGACATCATCATGGAAATCTCATGAACCGGAACACGAAGCCTTTTCAAAGGTCCCATGAGCTTCTCCAGTCCATCCGTCAGATCATTGGGCGTCGTAGTCAGTGTCATGACAGAGGAACCAATGATCAGATAAACAAGGCGGATTGCCATAAATATGGCTGTTCTCAATCCATTATCCGTTATTCTGAGAAATCCGAACTGCCACAGCACAACGTTCCCGTCAATCAGGAACAGATTAAATACCACTGTGATCAGCAGCAGCATAATAATGGCTTTCAGACCTTTGGTCATAAAACCAAACGGAACCTTGGACATGCGGATGACCATCGCAAGAAATAATGTCGCGACCACATATCCCAGTGCTCCCTTCGCAACAAAAAGGGAAACTACGAAGATCATCGTTGCCACCAGCTTCACTCTGGGATCCAGCTGATGAAGGATGGATTTTGCCGGGTAATACTGTCCCAGCGTAATATCTCGAATCATGGAATCACCCCTGTTTCTTCAGCCATGCCGCAATGGAATCAGCTGCTTTCTCTATCGTTGTCGCATCTGTATCCACATCTGCGCCTTTTTTCTTCAGTTCCTGCATCAGGTAAGTCACCTGCGGAGCTGCCAGTCCAATCTCCTCCAGCTCTTGATAATGCCGGAAAACCTCCTGCGGTTCGCCGTCAAATTTTACCTGTCCCTGATTCATGACAACGATACGGTCCACATACCGCGCCACATCCTCCATACTGTGTGAGACCAGTATCACCGTAATTCCCCGTTCCTTTTTCAGACTGCTGATCTGATCCAGAATCTCATCCCGTCCCCTTGGATCCAGCCCCGCGGTCGGCTCATCCAGGATCAATACCTGCGGCTCCATTGCCAGTACACCTGCAATCGCCACACGGCGCTTCTGTCCGCCGGACAGTTCAAAAGGGGAACGGCTGTAGCACTCCTCCCCCATGCCGACCATCCGAAGCGCTTCCTTTGCCTTCAGTTCCGCTTCTTCCTTTGAAAAACCAAGGTTCTTTGGTCCAAAGCATACATCCGTCAGCACATCGATCTCAAAGAGCTGATGCTCCGGATACTGGAACACCAGTCCCACCCTGCTCCGCAGCTCCTTCATGGAAAAATTTTCTCCATAGATATCTCTTCCATTATAATAGATTCTTCCGCTGGTTGCCCTGACCAGACCATTCAGGTGCTGTACCAGCGTGGACTTTCCAGAGCCTGTATGACCAATCAGCCCCACAAACTGTCCGTCCGGAATCTCCAGATTTATATCCTTTAACGCATGCATCTCGTAGGCAGTTCCTTCTGCATACGTATAATTTACATCTTTGATTTTAATCGCCATAATTCTTTCACCAGCTCTTCGTTGCTCAGGATTCCATCCGGAAGCGGAATTCCTTTCTTCTGCAGTTCATGTGCAAGCAGCGTTGCCTGAGGCACATCCAGACGCAGCTCCTTTAACTTTTCCACCTGCGAAAAGATCTCCCTTGGAGCCCCCTGCATCACCACTTTTCCGTCATCCATGACAAAAACATGGTTTGCCTCAATTACTTCTTCCATATAATGTGTGATCAGGATTACTGTAATATTCTCTTCCCGGTTGAGTTTCTGCGCCGTACGGATCACACTCCTTCTTCCGTGCGGGTCAAGCATTGCGGTTGGCTCGTCCAATACAATACACCGCGGATGCATTGCCATGACTCCTGCAATTGCTACGCGCTGCTTCTGCCCTCCTGACAGCTTATTAGGAGAATGATGTCGATATTTCAGCATGCCGACTGCGTTCAGACTCTCTTCCACCCGCTCCCAGATCTCTTCCGTAGGAATTCCCAGATTCTCAGGACCAAATCCTACATCTTCTTCTACTACGGTTCCTATGATCTGATTATCCGGATTCTGGAATACCATACCGGCACTCTGACGAATCTCCCATAACTTTTTCTCATCCTTTGTATCCATGCCATTCACCCAGAGCGTCCCCTCTGTAGGTGTCAAAATGGCATTGATATGCTTCGCAAACGTGGATTTGCCGGAACCATTGTGCCCCAGAATCGCAATAAACTTTCCCGGTCTGATATCCAGACTGACATTGTCGACCGCACGCTTTCTGGATTCTACATTTCCCTCTTCATCCAGTCTCTCATAATCAAATGTGAGCTTCTCTGCCCGAATCATACTTTTCTCCTGCTTCATCCTGTTAAAAGTACCAAGCCGGAGGAGCCTGCAGCTCCTCCGGCTCTCATTGTCTGTCGACATTATACCATGACCGCTCGATTTTTCAAGGTATTTCTGATGTTCCTCCGGAAATTGTTTCCTTTTTTTTATTTCAGGTTAACTTTTGCCCAGATGTCTTCCCGCGAAAGTTCACAACCACAATTCCGCAGCAAACCAGCACCAGAGCCGCCAGATTTCCCGGCTTCAGGACACGTTCTCCCAGAAACAGCCCGGAGAACAGGCAGCCATACACAGGAATCATGAATCCAAAAACAGCCACACGTCCCACCGGATTATATTTCAGCAGAAGTGTCCAGATCGTAAATGCCCCTGCGGAAATCACTCCCATATAGAACAACAGCAAAAAGCTCTTCCCTGTAAATACCGGCATTCTTCCTCCCAGCAAGAATCCAGTCAGCAGAAGACCGCTTCCTCCCAGCAGAAAATTGTAACAGGTGATCGTCAGTGGATCCCGTTCATGAGTCAGCTTCTTCGCCATGATCGATGCCATGCCGTACGCAAGGCTCGCCACCAATATAAAGCCTTCCCCTGTCAGCGTCATCCCTCCGCTGAAATCTCCTCCCATATTTACTGCGATCACACCTGCTACCCCCAAAAGACAGCCCACCGTTTTTCTCATATTCAGCCGCTCTCCCTCAGAGAAAAAATGCGCCAGCAGAATAACAAAAAAAGAATTTGCAGAATTGATTATGGAGCCCTTGACGCCTGTGGTATTCGACACACCAATGTAAAAGAAAAAATACTGTACAAAGGTCTGCACCATTCCCAGCCGAAAGACTCCTGGAAGCAGCGCCTTTTCCAGACGACAGATCTTCCGGTTCAAAAGCAGATATACGACCCAGAGCTGGATTCCTGCCAGAGTAAACCGAAGCCCCGCAAACAGGATCTGATCACAGGTGCGGCTGATCTCCAGCCATTCATAACCCGTTTTCACACAGGGAAATGCACTTCCCCACAGAGCGCAGCAAAGATTCGCCAACAGCGCCACCACCCACATTTGATTCATTTTATTCATACGCATACCTCACATAATGGATCAGCACTTTGCCTTCTCTGCAGATGCTTTCCCTTTCCTTAAATCCCAGTGCCTCCGCAGTCCGTATAGATGCGGTATTCCTTTCATCTGACAGCAGATGGAGCTCCGACAGCTCAAGCACCTCAAAGGCATATTTCAGGATCGCTTCTCCGCATTCTCGCGCAAGCCCCTGCCGCTGATATTCCCGTGCGATCAGATAGCCCATCTCCACTGCTTCATCCAGAATCTCTGACGGAAACAATCCTGCTCTGCCGATCACCTGTCCTGCCGTCCTCTCCAGCACCGTCCATAATCCATAATCATAAAAAGAATAAGCATGACGAATATAGGCCTGCATATACTCCAGCTCTTTTGCAAGCGCCGACTGGAGCGGCTTCACATAATCCCCCATTCCGGGTGCTTTCCATATCCGATACAGATCCGGCACATCCGAAAGCACTGTCTCCCGGATCAACAGACGTTCTGTCTTTGCAATTTCCACCGGCTGTCCTGCCTTCCTGCAGGCATCCCGCTCAAGAAAAGCAGGATCCATCTCTATTTCTTCCCACATACACATTCCTCAGACTTTCCCATTCATCTTACCGCGGCACTTCTTTTCCGTCAACAAAAGATTCCCTTTACGAAGAGCATTTTATCCGTTAAAATAGAGACAAAACCTACTGAAAAGGAGAAACACAGATGGCACAGAATCCAATCGTAACATTTGAAATGGAAAATGGCGATATCATAAAAGCGGAGCTTTATCCGGAGATCGCCCCGAATACAGTCAACAATTTTTTAAGCCTGGTAAATAAAGGCTTCTATGACGGTCTGATCTTTCACAGAGTCATTGAG
This sequence comes from Clostridiales bacterium, assembly GCA_018376135.1. Classification (GTDB taxonomy): domain Bacteria; phylum Bacillota; class Clostridia; order Lachnospirales; family Lachnospiraceae; genus Hominiventricola. The sequence goes on from JAHABX010000003.1 coordinate 14,679, forward strand.
GGCTTCATGATTCAGGGCGGCTGCCCGGACGGAGTCGGAACAGGCGGTCCCGGATACTCCATCAAGGGTGAGTTTCATCAGAATCGTTTTAAGAATGACTTAAAGCATACCGAGGGTGTCCTTTCCATGGCAAGAGCTATGCATCCGGACAGCGCAGGAAGCCAGTTCTTCATTATGCACAAGAACTCTCCTCATCTGGATGGCGCTTATGCCGCTTTTGGCAAGGTAACTGAGGGTATGGATGTGGTAAATAAGATTGCTGAGACAGACACCGATTTCCGCGACCGTCCAATCGTACCTCAGGTCATGAAAAAGGTAACTGCTGAGACCTTCGGAACTGACTATCCGGAACCGGAGAAAAAATAATAACTTCTGAAAAAAGCGTTTCACTCTGCACTGGGTGAAACGCTTTTTTATCAGGCACTTTGCCGCCTTACTTTTTCCGTCTGCCAAACCAGCAGGTTCCGATCAAAGCCGTCAGGGCTGTGAAGATCCACACGCCCCAGATTCCTGTATCACCGGTCAGCGCCGCCGAAACCAGTTCCGGCACACTGCCTGCCGGGGTATCCGGCTCCCCGGAATCTGAACGCTCTTTCTTTGGAATCCGTTCGTTTCCCAGCACATACTTCTGTACCTTTGCAGTATCCAGAACTTCCAGAACCATATCCTCCGCCAGACGATATCCTGCCGGAGCCTCTGCCTCATGCAGTGTATAGATTCCGATCGGAAGACGTTCCACTGTCCACGGCACCTCTGCACTCGTCCATGTGGCAGCCACTTCTCCCTGTTCATCCAGAAGCTCCAGTACCGCTCCCGCAAGCGGAGTCCTCCCATCTGATTCTGTTTTCTGAATCTCCACCTTTGTAATATCATCCTTCATCACAATATGCCGATCCTCCTGAAGTCTCCAGCCCTCCTGATCGATCCACAGCTGTCTTTCTTCTTCACCGCCGCGTACTACAAACCGAATTTTTTCTGCTGTCACATATCCGGGCGCCGGAAGAGTCTCTCTCAGAATATATACATGCTCATATTCCCGGGAAACCTGGATGCCTCCAATGGCGTGTGAGTACGCTTCCGATATCCACTGATCCACAACCTGACCGGTGGCTTCCTCCAGAACCTCCAGATTTGCCCCTGCAATTTCTTTTCCATTCGTAATATCTGTTTTGGACACGGTCACATCAGATCGCTCATTATAGATCTCTCTGGTAAAATACAGCACAGGATCTCCATCCGGTCCCTGACAGGAGGCGTCAAACTCCCAGCGTTCCCCGGAAAGCAGGTATCCGTCCGGAGCCTGAAGCTCCTTCACATAATATTTCCCATTGGGTACATCTGCCCGGAAAACAGCCTCTCCCTGTACATCCGTCTCAACTGTCTCCAGCAAAGTATCTGCCTTTATAAAAGGCTCCGGATACGCATTTACGACCCTCTCTTCACTGACTGTAAATCCATATAAGTTCTCTCCCGCATACAGTCCAAAGACCGCTCCCTGTAAAGGAAGGTCTGTCCCTTTTTCCTTTTTCCGGATCTTAACAGATATTTTCTGCCGTTCATTGATATAGGAGGTACTGTCAGAAAAGACAATCGGCGTGTTCTGATCCACATAAGAAAGAGTAACCTCTTTTTCCTCCCGGTTGATCAAAAACATTCCATTTTCCACAGCAGTTTCTTTTACATAATAAGTTCCCAACGGAAGATTGGCAACGGTCGCAAGTCCGAATCGATCTGTGGTAACCGTCTCGATATGGGTCCCTCCTTTTAACTGCAGCGTCTCCCCCTTCTGATTGACCCATTCCGCATAACTTCCGGTCTGATCCGGAGTGAAAACGTCCTCTTTCACATAAACCGCAAAGCTTACCTGCTCCACTCTTCCAAGTACATACTGAAAAACTGTCACAAACAGATTTTTCACCTTATCCAGAAAATGAAGTTCTTTTTCTGTCCCTGCAAAGAATTCTCCTTCCTTTGTCACGGAGAATGTACCCACCGTCCTTTGATCTTTCAGATCATGCTCACAGACAATATTGTCATCCTCCACAGTAAACATGACTTCCTCCGTCACTTTATTTTCCTCCCGGTTTGCCTCTCTCGTTTCCTCGGAGGACGCCTCATACCCCACATAGTTCTCCGGAGCAAGAGTTTCTCTCAGAATATAGGTTCTTCCGGCTTCCAGACCTTCCACCAGATGCCCTTCCTTTCGGATCAGGTCTTTCCCTTCTGGAAGCTCATCCGGCGAAGACAATTCCATATAAAATCCATTTTCTTCATAAAAATAATGTACTTCTTCTCCCGCCGTCTGCGATACCCAGGCATCTGTCGGCTCTTTTCCCAGGCGATAGCTTCCATCCGGATTTTGCCCTGGCTTTCCATTTTCATCCGGCTGGACTTCCCAGAGCTCCAGATATGCGCCTTCAATCGAAACTCCAGAAACTATATCTGACTTGGTAAATACATGCTTCGTCCTCTGATTCTCGAAAAGAATTCCTGTGTGCTCCTGCACCTTTGTCTCCTGCCCCTGCCAGGATGCATCCAGGGTTTCCCTTTGATCTGTAGATGTATAGCCGGCCGGGGCTGCCAGCTCCCGGACCTCATATTCACCCAGAGGGAGGTCTTCATCAAACTCTGCTTTCCCTTCTTTATCCGTCACAGCTGTGGCGATCAAGGTTCCTGCCGGGATCAAAACTCTTCCTCCATCCGCATTTTTGTAATCCAAAACAGTCTGTATGTGACGATACTCCGGCACTTCCTGATGAAGGTCTTTCTCGATGAAGCTTTGAATATCCTCTTTATTATAAAGTCCGTAAACAGCTCCCGCCAACGGCTCATGGTTCTCCACATCCCGCTTTTCCACCTGAATCCTGACCTTCTGGCACTGATTCCCATACAGACAGCTTTCCCAGTCAAAATTCACATGGTCGTCCTGCGCAGTGATCTCAAACTCATACCGGGTCGGATTCAGAACAAATCCATTTCCCGCAAAGCTTTCTCTGATATAGTATCTGCCCAGATACAGATCCGCCAGATACGCATATCCGGTCCGGTCTGTGGTAATCGCTGCGACCTTTTGACCCTTTTCCCATACCAGATATTCATCCAGCTCCACACCATACGCCTCCAGTCTGGACTTATCCAGCTCCTGTGTATAAATGTCCTCTGCTGCATAAACTTCAAACACCGCTCCTTCAATAGGGGCATCCTGATATTCAAAAATATAATCTTTTTTATCATAAACGGGATCCTGCCAGATACGGCGGAAATAAGAATTATCAAGCTTGTCTTTCAGCATCGTTCCACTGCTGTCCGAAGCATCATACAGCTTTTCTCCATGCTTGATCAGTTCCAGTATGCCCTTTTGCTCCTGATTGTCCTGGAATACCGTACACACAATATTGCCATAGGAATCCATGAGTGTATATTTGTTCTGACCCATCTGTCCATCCGGATAGACCTCATGGTTATCCAGCACAAATCGAACCGGATCAGCCGGTGTATCTGTCACCTCATAGGTGTTCAGACCTTCCGTACTGGTATCCGTCAACTGCTTCTCCTCCCCATTTCTCACATATCCGGAAGGAGCCTTCAGCTCCATGATCTCATAAGTTCCTGTGGGAAGCTTTGCCGGAAGCGTCAGATAACAGTCGATGATCTTGCCCCCTTCGCTTCTTAAAAGTGCTGGGCTGAACGGGCACTCCTTTGTACCATATTCCTTTCGGGATGAGGTTTCATAATACCAGATATAATCCTCTGCGTCCTTCTTCCAGCCGGCTTTTGTAAAGGTCTCAAATTCCCGCTCTGTCATGTCCACAATCCGTATCCGGTATTCTGCTCCTTCCTTCAGAACGGTTCCTGCTGCCAGCTCTTCCGGCTTTAACACCGTTCCGTCCGGAGGAAGAAAAGCGGAGTCTGCCTTTACAAGACGCAGATATGCTTCTGTCTGATTATCGGATACATATCTCACCGGCAGAGGTTCACGTCCCTCTACTGCGTTTCGGTTAAGAACAAGGGGATCCTTATACACAGACCGATTTGCATGGTCTCCGAAACGGATATCCTTTTCTTCCGTATGCCTTTCCAGGACAGTCTGTCTGGATGTATCCGTATAGACGATTCCTCCGTCCTCACGGACTTCCACAAGAAATGGTCTTGCCGTCTCATGGTCCTCCGGAACGGTTGTCTCTGCCACCACATATGTTCCGTAAGGAAGCTCCGGAGACGTGAAGGCTCCCTTTTTATCCGTGAACATCTCCTTTACCCGATATTCATTGTCCTGACCATCAGGTATCGGTGCAAGCCACTTAAGATCATTTCTGGTCCAGGTTTCATATTTTCGCTTATAGACGGTTGCTGTCTGTTCCTTCGTAAAATCATAATCATAAAAGCTTTTAAGATCAAGATCGGTCCACTTATTTCCAACCAAAGGCTTCAGGCTGCCGTCTCTTACCCCCTGCAGTTCCGATATCAGATAGACGGAAAAACCTGCTCCCTCCACCGGCACCAGCTCGGTCTGAAACTGATTATCCGACGTTTTGATAATGGAAAATGCTTTTTTCTGAACATGGTCTCCTGTATAGATCACCTCATGTCCTTGATCCCCGTCATCTATGGTCAGCGTATTCTTGTCCTCGGCAGCACTTTCCTCCCGCAATACGACTCTTTGGGTCTCATCCTCATAAGTAAAGGTGAGATAATAGGCAGTTTCATCCAGCATATATCCCTCACTGGCAGTTTTCTCCTTCAATATGTAGCTTCCCAGCTCAATATTATAAAAGGAAAACTCTCCCGGTGTATCCTTATACTGAATATCTCCTCCGAAGGTAATGTATCTTTTTCCATCTGTATTCAGCATATATCCATACTTATCTACTACCGGAGTTTTTCCGGTGGTTCCTGTCATGACCAGATCACCTTCCTGATAGATCACTCCCGTACGACCGTCTGCATGGACAATATCTTCTGCTGCACGCAGCTCATAGACCGCTCCGTCCAGCACGGAATCTCCCTGTACGATCTGACTTTCCGACTCTGTATCATATTTTACCACCGTTACACGCCCTTTGGTTCTCTCATTGGTGATCGTCCCCAGGCTATTGGCGGAAGCTCTCAGAGTCATCTGACTGTTCAACCCATCCACGATTCCTTCCTCTGTCCGGGATCCGGTAATCTGGAAATAATACCCTGTCTTCCCTTCCGGATCATCATCCTGCCATCCCGCAGAATGCCCGGTGATCAGCTCCAGCAGCCTGTTCTTCCAGTCTCCAAAATAACCCGTTCTGGCTTCGCTTTCCACCAGATAGAATCTGCCCTGATTCTGATAGTTCCAGTAGATCCATTGGCTCAGATAAGTTCCGTCTGACTGCTCTTTTACGGGGATTTTTTCCGGTGCATAGCCTGTCCGGATCTCATAATCATTGCTGTCCCGATTAAAACGGAGGATGTCAAACTGTACGCCGGACAACAGTTCCCCTGTATTCTCATCCACTTTTATCGTATCTACTCTAACCTTCCAGGGCTCATTATATGCCTGAAAATCATGTGGCTTTTCCTGAGATGCAGAATACGTCCCTTCTGCATTGTACTGATTTCCATTGGTAAAGGTAATCTGCCCTTCGCCCGTTATCTCAAAATAAAACCGGTTCAGCTTCTGATCAATGGTATATCCAAAAGGAGATTCTGTCTCCAGAATCAGGAATTTTCCTTCGTTATCCGGATTATAGTAAAGGGGGCCCACCTGATAGGTCCCATTTCCCTGATCTGTCATAACCTGTCGGTCCCCATATCTGTATTCCCGATAATTATCCGTTTCCCGCTGGTACTCATAAACACGGAATTCTGCATCTGCCAGTGAAAAATCCGTCTGCCCGGTGATCAAATCATGCTTGGTCACCTTCAGCCATGCTTCCCATGGCTTATTATAGAAGTCGTGATGCCTGTGATCCCCATTCTCACAGACAGCCGTATAAATATTCTCCCCATGATTACAATAGCCATAGGGCGGCGCTGTCTCTGATGCGTCAAATTCCACGCTCCAGTCCTCTGCCCAGTCCTCCAACTCCTTCTGCACCTGTGCGTTTGCTTCTCCCAGGGATGCCTCATATGCCTCGTCCCGACTGTGATAATATCCCCTGCTGTCCGCATCCGCCTGCTGCTCCGGTGTAAGCGAATCCCAATCCTCCACATAGGTGTATTCCGGTCCGGAAGCCTCTGCTTCATACTCCTCTTCTTCTGTATGACTGACTTCTCCGTTCTTATCGGAAGTGTGAGTTTTTCCATTGATCTCGATCTGTGCCCCCTCCAGCACTTCTCCGGTGATGCTGTCGTGCTTTGTAACTGTCACCTCAGCTTCCACATTAACACGGTCTGACGCTTCTCCGCTGACGGATGCCGTGGAATATTCATCATCACCATCTCCGCCTTCTCCTCCTTCATTGTATGTATAAGTGGACGGAAAGCCTTTCGGACCTACATTCTGTGCATTTCCATTATCCGAATGGAATACCCGGTAGCTCCCTGGATTTTGTGTGGCACCATAATAGTTGTTCCAGATCGTATCTACCAGCGGCTGGATCACCGCATCCGATTCATCCAGCATCAGATAGGCTCTTTCCTTTACTTCATCTCTCGTATAGGAATCCGATTGCTGATACAGCCATGCCGCCACCTGTACACAGACATAATAATCCCCGGAAAGTCCTGACCTTCCGATCAGATACCCGAGACCATCTTCCCGCTCCTCATAGGTTCCCGGATCCGCATTGTAGATAAATCCATTCCGGGCACTTTTTCCCTTGGATAAACACAGGGCCGGCTCTCCTCCCAGAGTCAGCTTCCAGATTGGACCATGAGATGTGCCTCTGTACCCGGTACTGCTGACTGACAGATCTGCTGCCAGATCACCATTGCCAATATATACAAGCGGATTCACGGGCATGATCCCACTTACTATTTCTGCCAGTCTGCAGAGTCCGGCAGGCGCTTCTGTCTCTGCTTCCACCGCCTGCCTGTATGCAGTATATAACGGTGAACTGCCATCGTCTCTGCATGCAGCAGTCAGAAAGCCATGAACATCCTCCAGTGTATACCCCATACTTTGCAGCTCACGAAGCGCATCCAATGACAATCCCAGAAAAACCGTTCCGTCAAAAAATGCATCTGCTTCTATACCGCTCTCTATAATTCCAATACATTCCTCCAGGTTCTGTCCGTCATAAACCGTTTCGGACAGCTCCACAACCATACTCAAAGCATATTCAGCCAGTTCTCTTTCATAATCATACAGCTGATCCCACCAGGCTGAATCATACCCGGTCAGATCCTCAAAGCCATTCGGCATATAAAGCTCCTTCCAGGTCAGGATCGTGGACGGATCATCCTTACTGTAATGATAAAAGTCCTCCGGCTCTTCTGTACTTTCCTGTGGCTGCTCCTCTTCCGCTTCCTCTGCAGTCTCCGGCGGCTGCTCCTCTTCCACTTCTTCTGCAGTCTCCGGCGGCTGCTCCTCTTCCGCTTCCTCTGCAGTCTCCGGCGGCAGCTCTTCTTCCACTTCTTCTGTATTCTCCGGCGGCTGCTCCTCTTCCGCTTCCTCTGCACTCTCCGACGGCTGCTCCTCTTCCGCTTCCTCTGCACTCTCCGGCGGCTGCTCCTCTTCCGCTTCCTCTGCACTCTCCGGCGGCTGCTCCTCTTCCGGTCCCGAAATCTCTTCCTGTATTACCGGAACAGTCTCTGGCTCTACCGCATAAACAGAATTCTGCAAAAAACCAGCCAACAGCATAAGGCTTAATATCAGTGCTCCTATCCGCTTTCTTATTTTCATCTTCTTCATATGTACCTCCTTTTACAGTAGATAGAACCTTCTCACATGGCAAACAACTGTACCCAATAAAAAGAATCATCATACAGATAGCATGCTACTGCTCCCCGTACTCCTCTGGCATCCAGAATATTTGCCCTGTGCCCCTCCGAATCCATCCAGGCATTTACCAGATTCTGTACAGAACTGTAGTTTGCTGCAATATTTTCCGCACATCCGTCATTGGAACCAGAAGGGCTGTCATGCGAAAATGACTGAACAATCTCCTCAGCCCTTATACACGCCAGCTCATACAGACCTTCATCCCAGGAAAGCCCGGGGACCCCCTGCTCCTGTCTCCTGTCATTCACCGTCGCAAAAGCCTCTTCTGCCTTTGTTCGGTTCCACCCATTCTGTATGCGTACATCCAAAGAGCCGCTTTCTGCTTCCGCATGTTTCTTCTGTGCCTCCAGAAGGGCATTCACAGCGTCCCTATGGTAAGTATTGCATACCTGAATCTGTGCTTCCTTTTCTGCATGATTTCCAGCCAGATCTTCTGCATAGACCCGCAGCGTAAAGGTCTCCTGATCCGGTGTCCCATCACCATTGGAAATCATCTCCAGAACAGATGTGTCCCAGGAATAGAGATCACCGTTCAGATTATCTGTAATTGTGATTCCTTCCACCCGAAATGTCCCTTCCTCATTGCTGACCTTGATTGTCTGATCCACCACGCCATCAATATCCGGAGCTGTACCATCCACATAGAAGATGTGGGTAAAAACTGTCTGATTTCCAACGATATCCGCCACACAGATCTGCGCTTTGTAGATCCCATCCCGTGACACCCGGACGCGCTCCTTACAGTCCCCGTCCACATCAACCAGGGTCTTCCGCTGCTCAGACAATGCATAATTCTTCAACTCCTCCTCTGTCATGACCGACAGATCTCCCAGCCTGTCAAACGCCAGAAAGCCTGTGTGAGTCTCGGAATCGTCCTGTATTTTCTTCACATACGCAGACGCTGATAATTCTCCTGGGCGCACAATGGTATAACTGCCCACCGGCTCTGCCTCCGGAGCCGTTCGATCAGCCTTTGTACAGCCTGTAACCTGTATGGTCATCACTGCCCCAGCCACAAACACCAAATGCCTTTTCCATATTAAATTTTTAATAACAAAAAAACCTCCTTCCAAACCTCCCTTCTAAACGGACATGTTTGCTGATGCAAACATCATCAACCATGAAAGTTGGCATAAATATATAGAATTGTTCTTTGGGGAATGCATCAGTCGAAAGACTGACGTATTGAATGAGTTTATTATAATACAGCTTTCCGCATTTGTCAATTACAATGATAAAGCTTCTGTACTTTTAAATTCCAAAATCTTTAAATAACTGATTGCGAAATTCCTTTTCTTTCGATGCTCTTTCCAGATCCGCATAACGCTTTTCATCCATCAAAAGCAGCGTCAATTTACTGACTCGATCTTCTCCACGTACTTCACCATCAGCAATCAGTTCTCTAAGTGCACGACACATATTTATACCTCCATCCTCTGTATACCACGAACTCGTTTATAAATATCCCGATACCAATCTCTAAATATAGTGCCTGTTTTCTTCGTCTCCCCGATAAAACGTCTGTCCTCATTAGAAATATGTTCCGGAAGAATCATCTCCTTCCCCGAAAATATCCATCCATTCAGCAGACTGGCAAAATACTCTGACTTGTCATAATAGCAAATCAGGGGGTTTTCTTTTCTGCCCATGTCTCCTCCTTCCGGCGGATTCACGTGCTTCCCCCCCCGCACTCCGCCTGTAAAATTTGTCCTCTGAAAATACGGCGAAATGCCAGAAATGCTTACGCATAGGAACTTCAGAATCTTGTTGTTATTATATTAGCATACTGCAATATAAAATGCAACTAAAATTTAGTAGATTTACCGCTAAACTACCGGGCGAGTTTTATAAACTTATGGTTGATTGAGAATACTTGTAAGAATGTGCTATCATGGAATTATCAATTTAAGGAGGCATAAATGCCATGGAAAAACAGACTTTTGGAAATATGATCGCAGCACTCCGTAAAGAAAAGGGAATGACTCAGCTGGAGCTTGCTGAAAAAATGGGCGTTACTGACAAAGCCGTATCAAAATGGGAAAGGGATCTGTCCTTCCCGGACATAAATTCAATCTCCAGGCTTTCTGAAATATTAGGTGTAACCATTGATGAGCTGATGCAGGTAAAATCAGATTCTAAAGAAAATGTAAAAGCAAATAAAATATCCGAAATCATTGAGCTTACATTAAAGGCTGTCCCACTGGCAATGGGAATTGCCGTTGTAGTTCTTACATTCATCCATGAAATAGAAATTAATGCAGCAATCAGTATGTTAGGAATAGGGCTTGCCTGTCTGGCTGTTAACCAGCTGGCAAACCCCAAAAAATAACACCTGTATTCACAGACCTCTGATCAAATATGCTCTGATCTGTATTCTTCCATAATCTTTTCAAATACAGGAAGTGCATTCACAATGGTCTTCTCCGCAACGCAATAAGAGATCCGCACATAGCCCGGGCAGCCAAAACTGTCGCTGGGAACCACCAGCACATCATGTGCTTTGGCACGCTCTGAAAATGCATTGGCATCCGGCTCCAGCGCCTTTACAAAGAGGTAGAATGCTCCCTGCGGGCAGACACATTCATAGCCCAGCTTTGTCAGCCCGTTGTAGAGCAGATCCCTGTTCCGCTCATACGCCGAAATATCCCCTGTCAAATCCACACACCGGGCAACTGCCTTCTGGAACAATACCGGAGCGCATACATATCCCAGCGCGCGTCCTGCACCGCCGACTGCAGCCATCACCCTGTGAAAATCCTCCATTTCATCCGGCACAATGATATAGCCGATTCGCTCACCGGGAAGGGAGAGGGATTTACTGTAGGAATAACATACAATGGTATTCTTATAATACTTTGGAACATACGGTACCGTCAGACCGTCATAGACGATCTCCCGATAAGGCTCATCTGAGATCAGGTAGATCGTTGTTCCGTATTCCTTCTGCTTCTGCTCCAGAAGAGCAGCCAGCTTCTGAATGCTCTCCTCAGAATATACCACACCGCTTGGATTATTCGGAGAATTCATGATGATGCCCTTTGTCTTCGGACCAATCAGCCCTTCAAATGCCTCAAAATCAATCTGAAAGCTCTCCGGATCCGGAGGGGATACCAAAAGACTGGCTCCTGCCTGTTCTACCCATACCCGGTATTCCGGGAAAAACGGTGCAAAGGTGATAAACTCATCCCCTTCGTTGGTCACTGCGCTGATGCTGATATTCAGTGACGCTGCCGCTCCCACGGTCATGTAGAAGTTGTTCCCGGTAAAATGGGTTCCAAAACGACGATTTACAGACTCCGCCAATACCTTCCTGACCTCCGGATCACCGGAAGCCGGAGAATATCCGTGCAGTATCTCCGCAGGCTCCTCCAGAAGCTCCAGAAGTGCCTCCTTTACCGCCTCCGGTGCCGGAATACTTGGGTTTCCAAGGCTGAAATCATAGACCTTATCTGCTCCGACTACTTTTTTTCGTTCCAATCCATAGGCAAACAGTTCACGAATCACAGAACTTTTACTGCCCAGTTCATACATTTTTTCATTCAGCATTTTTAATTATTCCTCGTCTTCCGGCGCATCCTCATCATCCATTGCCATATATTCTCTGGAGGACACTCTCTTTTTCATCCGTTCTTCTTCCACTGCATCTGAGATAAGTTCCTTCACATTCTTAGCATTCTTAATGTTCTGGATGTACAGCTTGGGCATGGATTTATCAACCGTATCACAGACGATCGTACCCAGCCCAAATATTCTCTGCATCAGAGAACATTCTAAGGTCAGATCCATGACCCGATAAAGCCGGATCTCTTCCTCCTTTGTTGACAGCAGACCGGATTCTGTAATGAATTTCTCCGGTGTGCATGTATACCTGGTAAAGGTCCACGGAAGCCCGAAAAATAACAGTCTCTTTTTATCACTCCACAGAATATTCATATCAGCACCTGCCTTTTCTTTTTCTATCAGTATAGAATATTTCAGAGTCTCCTGCAATACAAAAATCCCCGCAGAAGGCTTTCGCCTTCCCGCAGGGATCTTTAAGTACAGAATTAAACTAACTCTAATACAACTTCCATAGCAGCGTCACCTTTTCTCTGACCGATTTTCACGATTCTGGTGTAACCGCCGTTTCTGTTTACATACTTAGGAGCGATCTCATCGAAAACTTTCGCAACAAGATCAACTTCCTGAGCTTTCTTCTTTCCGTCAACCGGAGCTTTTGCAGTGTAGAGAACCTGCAGCATCTGTCTTCTTGCATGAAGTCTGGAAGGCAGATCCTTCTTGATCTCTTTTTCTACTTCGTCGTATACAGTTACTTTCTTGCCGTCAACGACTTCTTTGACTCTCTTGCCGTCTTTGTCTTTGCGGGCAACCTTTGCAGTAACCTTTACCATCTCGAAGTTGTCTTTTTCTTTTACGCCCAGAGCGATGATACCCTCAGCGATTTTACGTACTTCCTTAGCCTTTGCTTCAGTAGTAACGATCTTTCCGTTTAATAACAGTGCAGTTACCTGGCTTCTCAGTAAAGCCTTTCTCTGGGATGCAGTTCTGCTTAATTTTCTATACTTTGCCATTTTATTTCCTCCATTCGTTGCGCCCCAAGCCATGCTTCTTCGGTCTTACTGACAGGGGGTCTGGCTTTCAACTAATTGGGACAGCTGCTGCGCAGCTTCCCTTTATTCTTCGCTCTGGTTCAGCTCCAGACCGAGTTCTTTCAGCTTTGCAAGGACTTCCTCCAAAGACTTGCGACCAAGGTTACGAACCTTCATCATATCTTCAGATGTCCGGTTGCACAGCTCTTCTACGGTATTGATACCTGCTCTCTTCAGACAATTGTAGGAACGTACAGACAGCTCCAGCTCATCAATGTTCATCTCGAGAACTTTTTCCTTCTCGTCGCTCTCTGTCTCTACCATGATCTCTGCAGACTTGGCATTCTCAGACAGGTCGATGAAAAGGCTCAGATGCTCGCTCAGGACTTTAGCCGCCAGACTGACAGCCTCATCCGGAGCCAGGGTTCCATTGGTAAATACATCCAGTGTCAGCTTATCATAATCCGTAATCTGTCCTACACGAGTATTCTCTACGGTCAGATTTACTCTCTCTACCGGAGTATAAATGGAATCCACTGCAATCACACCGATTGGCAGCTCATCATTTTTATTCTTATCAGCACTTACATAGCCTCTGCCCTTGGTAATGGTCAGTTCCATGTATAACTTGCTGTCAGCACCGCCATTCAGATGTGCGATCACCACATCCGGATTCAGAATCTCAATATCCGGATCACACTGAATATCTGCTGCAGTCACAACGCCTTCCCCTTCAAAATCAATATAAGCGATCTTCGCTTCCTCAGAATCGCTGCTGTTCTTGATCGCAAGGCTCTTGATATTCATGATGATTTCGGTTACATCTTCTTTTACACCCGGGATGGAGCTGAATTCATGAAGTACACCATCAATCTTTACCTGGCTGACTGCAGCGCCCGGCAAAGAAGAAAGCATGATTCTTCTCAGGGAATTGCCAAGTGTCGTACCATAACCTCTCTCCAATGGTTCCACTACGAATTTGCCATATTTTTTATCTTCTGAAATCTCTGCAATTTCAATCTTGGGTTTGTTAAATACTACCACTAAAAAGCCCCTCCTGTTCTGTGCCTAGTGACGAAACTTCCAGTTTTCCATATGAAAATAAATTTTCACAAAAGCGCCTGTGATTCCCCCTGCAAGCAGGCGGAACCACACTACGTTTTTATACTTATTTGGAGTACAGCTCGACGATAAGCATCTCATCAACCGGAACATCGATCATCTCTCTGGTTGGGAGTTCTTTCACAACGCCTTTTAAGTTCTCCTGATCAGACTCCAGCCACTCCGGAACCAGTCTGCCTGCAGTCGTCTCTAATACTGCTTTGTAACGGTCAGAACCTTTGCATTTCTCTTTGATCTCAACCGTATCACCGGCTTTTACGCGGTAAGAAGGAATATTTACCTGCTTGCCGTTTACCAGTACATGCTTGTGGTCAACGATCTGTCTTGCCTCCTGACGGGTTCTTGCGAAACCGAGACGGAAAATTACGTTGTCCAGTCTGGACTCCAGCATGATCATCAGGTTCTCACCGGTCATACCTTTCATACGGTCAGCCTTCTCGTAGTAGTTACGGAAAGGTTTCTCCAGAACGCCGTAGATGAACTTTGCTTTCTGTTTTTCTCTTAACTGAAGACCGTACTCGGAGATCTTTTTATTTCCTCTCTGGGAATTTCTGTTGGATTTTTTATCAATTCCTAAATAGATCGGATCCAGTCCAAGGGATCTGCATCTTTTAAGGACAGGTGTTCTATTAATTGCCATCTTCTATACCCTCCTGATTAGACTCTTCTACGTTTTGGTGGACGACAGCCATTGTGCGGCACTGGAGTCACATCAGTAATGCTGACTACCTCAAGACCACATGCCTGAAGTGCACGGATTGCAGCTTCTCTACCTGAACCAGGTCCTTTTACGAATACATCTACTGTCTTTAAACCGTGTACTAAAGCTGCCTTTGTAGCAGTCTCTGCTGCAGTCTGTGCTGCATACGGAGTAGATTTCCTTGAACCTCTAAAACCAAGACCACCAGCACTTGCCCAGCTTAATGCGTTACCTTCTGCATCGGTAAGGGTAACGATTGTATTGTTAAAAGAAGACTGGATATGTGCCTGTCCGCGTTCAACGTTTTTCTTAATACGCTTTTTTGTCACTTTTTTCGTAACTTTAGCCATTTCTAAACTAACCTACTTTCTTCTACTTTCTATATTAATAGTTACTTATTTATTTCTTCTTGTTTGCAACAGTTTTCTTAGGACCTTTTCTGGTTCTTGCATTGGTCTTTGTCTTCTGACCACGAACCGGAAGGCTTCTACGATGACGAACGCCTCTGTAGCATCCGATCTCCTGAAGTCTCTTAATGTCCATAGCGATCTGTCTTCTCAGATCACCCTCTACAGTCTGAGTCTCATCGATCACAGCACTGATTCTCTTAACCTCGTCATCCGTCAGATCTCTGACACGGGTACTCGGGTCTACCTGAGCCTCTGCCAGGATACGGTTTGCGCTTACTCTACCAATTCCATAGATGTAAGTTAACCCGATTTCAACGCGTTTTTCTCTTGGTAAATCTACACCAGCAATACGAGCCATGTGATTATTCCTCCATTTTCTTTTACCTACAATATTTTCCTAAATGAGGCAGCGGATGAATCTTTCATCCTTTTGCCCAAATGGGTAATGACCCATTCTTTCCGGTACTCGTGCCTTTGGCACTCATCATTCCCGGTTTCAAGCAATATCACTCTGCATTCAGCCATGCACAGAGTTGACGGGAATCACTGCTCAAGCTTGCTTGAAGCAGGGATTATCGGCAAGGCTGTATAGGGCGCTTGCGCCCTGAGCGAGACACTTTTGTGTCGAGCTCATGCATGGCGGCTCTCGCACACCCTGAACCGGACATCTTTGTGTCGAGCTCATGCATGGCGGCTCTCACCGTATCTGCATATATCTCACAGCTGAATCCTATCTTTGAATAATCGCACACTTTCGTCTTTAATATATATAATCAACCGTCCCACACATCCGTGTGTTTCAGTCGCAGCCGCATATATGAAAGGACTACAAGTGCTAACATTCTCAGAAAATAAGCTTACTTCTAAAAAAATTAGCCCTGTCTCTGTTTGTGTTTCGGATTTTCACAGATTACTCTGATACTACCTTTTCTCTTGATGATTTTGCACTTTTCACAAATAGGTTTAACCGATGATCTAACCTTCACAGTAAAGTCCTCCTTTCATCTTTTCCTCTCTGCGGACACAAGCCCGCAAAATCATGCTTACATATTATAACAGACCCGTTTGGGATATGCAAGCGTTTTTTCTTGATTTTTCAAGGATTTTCGTAATAATATTGACAGGCAGTCCAGACCTGCCTGCCAATGCTTATATCGCACAGCTTCATCCCATCGAAATGATCTCTGATGCGCTTCGGATGTATAGCACTCCTACTTATCTCTCCAGATAATACGTCCTTTGGACAGATCATACGGGGACAGCTCAATCGTCACCTTATCACCCGGTAAAATACGGATGAAATTCATTCTGAGCTTACCGCTGATGTGAGCGAGCACCTTGTGTCCGTTCTCCAGCTCTACCTGGAACATGGCGTTTGGTAATTTCTCAATTACAGTTCCTTCAATTTCAATTACATCTGCTTTAGACATTTTTATCCTCCTGCCTGTCTCGGCTCTCTGATTGAATTGCTTGCATGATATGTTCGTCACGAAGCGTCTGTCCGCTTCTCTGAATCTCTCTTACAGGTTCCGGTATCCGGTGAACCACCTGCACATGCTTTTTCTTCTTTTTCTTAGGGTTCGCCAGTGTCCGGATTTTTCCATCCACTAACCATACATACTCCGCTTCCGCGCAGATTATGATATAAAGTCTGCTCCGGTCATGCCCTGCCAGGGATCTGGCGAGCATCCCCGTCTCCATCTGTACCATGCCTCTACCTCTATCTGTGGAGCGTCAGAAGCTCCGGCTCTCCATCTGTGATCAGCACGGTATTCTCATAATGTGCGGATACAGAATGGTCTGCCGCAATGACCGTCCACTCATCATCCAGCCAGTCTACCCTCCAGGTCCCCATGTTGATCATAGGTTCAATAGCAAGGGTCATACCAGGCACAAGCTTCATGCCTCTTCTCTTCTGACGGAAATTGGGAACCTGAGGATCTTCATGGAGACTGGTTCCGATTCCATGACCGACCAGATCCTGTACGATGCCATAGCCAAACTGACTTACATAATCATCGATAGCTGCCGAGATATCAAACAGGTGATTTCCTGCTTTGGCATACTTGATCCCTTCAAAGAAACTCTGCTTCGTCACATCCAGAAGCTTCTGTACTTCCTCACTGACCTGTCCGACTGCATGAGTTCTCGCTGCATCTGAATGATAGCCCTCATAGATCAGCCCTGCATCCAGGCTGACGATGTCTCCCTCCTTCAGGATCCTGTCCCGTTTGGGGATTCCATGAACCACCTCTTCGTTGACCGACACACAGATGGATGCCGGAAAGCCGCCATAATTCAGAAAATTTGGTACGCATCCCAGTTCACGGATGACCTTCTCCCCCCGTTCATTGATATCCATAGTGGAAATTCCCGGACGGATGATCTTCGCCATCTCGTCATGTACGATCTCCAGCAGTCTCCCTGCTTCACGCATCTTTTCAATTTCTTTTGCAGATTTAATCGTGACAGCCATGCCTTACGCTCCCAAAATCTTAACGACAGCCTGGAAAACATCCTCCATCTCCATGGTTCCGTCCACTTCTCTGAGGATTCCTTTTCCATTATAATAATCGATCAGCGGCTGAGTCTGCTCATGATATACACCCAGACGCTTCTGAACGGTCTCCGGCTTATCATCCTCTCTGAGGATCAGCTCTCCGCCGCAGGTATCACAAACGCCTTCCTTCTGAGTCGGTGCATATACCAGGTGATACGTAGCGCCGCAGCCTACACATGCACGGCGTCCGGACATTCTGCTGACAATATTCTCATCCGGAACCTCCACATTGATGGCGTAATCCATGCTCTCACCGATGGCAGCCAGTGCTGCATCCAGGCTCTCTGCCTGCGGAATGGTTCTTGGAAATCCATCCAGAATGTATCCGTCCTTACAGTCATCCTGCTTTACGCGGTCAACGACCAGATCGCATACCAGCTCATCCGGAACCAGAAGTCCCTGATCCATATATGTCTTTGCTTTTTTGCCCAGCTCGGTTCCGTTTTTAATATTTGCTCTGAAAATATCACCGGTGGAAATGTGCGGGATCTGATATTTTGCTGCAATCTTTTTTGCCTGAGTTCCCTTTCCGGCTCCCGGAGCGCCTAACATAATGATTTTCATAATAGTATTCTCCAATTTTTTCCAAATTATACAGGATGCAGAGCATCCGAAATATACATGGCTGTATAAAAAGCCTGTACAAAACTACCTTTTCAGGTACCTCCGTACAGGCTTGATCTTGACTGACTTATGCAGCTATACATACGTACAGCCACACCGCATTAATCGTTCAGGAAACCTTTATAGTAACGTACCAGCATCTGGGATTCGATCTGTTTCAGAGTCTCTAAAACAACGCCCACGATAATGATAATGGATGTTCCACCAAAGGATACATTCGCACCAAAGATACCGTTGAACACAATCGGAATCACGCATACGATAATCAGCCCTGCGGCTCCGATAAATACGATGTAATTTAAAATTCTGCTGAGATATTCCGTCGTTGGCTTGCCCGGCCGGATACCAGGGATAAATCCACCCTGACGTTTCATATTGTTGGAAATCTCAATCGGGTTAAAGGTAATGGATGTGTAGAAGTATGCAAAGAACACAACCAACACAATATATACCAGAAGACCGATTGAATAAATCGGCTGGCTTGGATTGCACCAGCTTGACTGGTTCAAACCAGTCAGGATCTTGGCGCCGATCCCTGTACCGCCTGTCTTGCCAAGCAGTGACGCGATTACGCCCGGAAAACTCATCAAAGACATCGCAAAAATAACAGGAATAACACCTGCCGTATTTACTTTAAACGGAATATTTGTAGACTGACCGCCCACCATTTTCCGTCCCTGCATCTTCTTCGCGTACTGAACCGGAATCCGGCGTTCGCCTCCCTGAAGAACAATTACAAAGACAACCGTTACCAGTATTACCGCAAGAATGATCACCGCTGCCAGCACACCGCTCAGAATCGTCTTGCCTTTGATGAACTGATCATACAAAGTCACAAAGTCATCCGGGATTCTGGATACGATATTGACCAGAAGAACGATGGAAATACCATTTCCAACGCCATGTGCTGTAATCTGCTCACCAATCCACATAAGGAATGCGCTTCCTGCGGTCATGGCAGCTACAACAACGATCATATTCGGAACAGTCGCTTCCTGAAGAAGTCCTCTTCCTCCAAAACCAATCGTCATGGCAGTACCCTCAATCAGTGCAAGGACAACTGTCAGATAACGGGAAATGGTCTGGATCTTCTTTCTTCCATCCTCACCGTCCTTCTGCATCTCTTCCAGCTTTGGAATTGCGATGGTCAGAAGCTGCATGATAATAGAAGATGTAATGTACGGATTAATACCAAGCGCAAAAAGTGACATACTGGTAAAGGATCCGCCGGTGAACGCATCAAAGAAATTGAATGCGTCACCGGTCTGTGCTGCAAACCACTGGGCGAAATAATCTCTGTTTACACCCGGAATCGGCAGCTGGGAACCAAAACGTATCACTATCAGCATAAAAAATGTGAAGATCAGTTTTTTTCTGATGTCCTCAATTTTAAATGCGTTCCGCAATGTTTTAAGCATTAGATCACCTCGGCTTTTCCACCAAGAGCTTCAATTTTAGCTGCTGCACTTGCTGAAAATGCATTTGCCTGAACTGTAAGTTTCTTAGTTAATTCTCCATTTCCAAGAATCTTAACGCCATCTTTCGGGTTTCTAACGATTCCTTCTGCAATGAGAGTCTCTACAGAAACTACGCTGTCATTCTCGAATCTTTCCAGAGCGCTTAAATTAATACCAACGATCTCTTTGCTGTTCGGATTGGTAAAGCCTCTCTTCGGAATTCTTCTATATAATGGCATCTGACCACCCTCGAAGCCTGGTCTCGGAGCTCCGGAACGAGCTTTCTGACCCTTGTGGCCCTTACCTGCAGTCTTGCCATTTCCTGAACCATGTCCACGACCTCTTCTGAAGTTATCGCTCTGCTTGGAGCCTTCAGCGTACTGTAAATTCGATAAGTCCATTGTGACACCTCCTTAACTATACAAAAATTAGATTTCTTCTACTTTTACCAGATGTCTTACGTGCCAGATCATACCACGAACTGCCTCATTATCCGGCATCTCAACGGTCTTGTTGAGCTTTTTAAGACCAAGCGCTTCTACGGTAGCTTTCTGCTTTGGAACAGCTCCGATAGGAGATTTTACTAATGTGATTTTTAATTTCTCTGCCATTTGATTCTCCTCCTTATGCCATGATCTCGTCTACAGATTTACCACGCTTCTTAGCAACTTCCTCAGGAGAAGTTACAGTGGAAAGCCCTTCGATTGTTGCCATTACCACATTCTGCTTATTGTTGGAACCCAGAGACTTGGTACGGATATTCTTGATACCTGCAAGCTCTAATACGGCACGTGCCGGACCGCCTGCGAT
Source organism: Clostridiales bacterium (assembly GCA_018376135.1). Taxonomy (GTDB): domain Bacteria; phylum Bacillota; class Clostridia; order Lachnospirales; family Lachnospiraceae; genus Hominiventricola. The sequence continues at coordinate 34,866 of JAHABX010000003.1, forward strand.
AACACCGGTACCTTCCGGAGCTTTCTTCAGTAATACAGAAGAGCTTCCGAATTTACCCAGGTTGTCGTGCGGAATACTATTGTTGTTATCTAAAGCAACTGTTACCAGTTTCTTCACAGCATCTTCTTTGCCTTTGCGGATTGCTTCCGGAATTTCAGTGGCTTTTCCAAGACCAGCGCCTACGTGACCATTGCCGTCACCTACGACTACCAGAGCTGTGAAACGCATGCTGCGGCCGCCTTTAACGGTCTTGCTAACACGCTTAATTGACACTACTTTTTCAGTTAATTCAAACTGACTTGCATCAATAATCTCATGTCTCATGTCTTTTCTCCTCCTCTTTTAAAATTCCAGTCCAGCTTCGCGGGCTGCATCAGCAAGCGCTGCGATCTTACCCTGATAAATGAAACCGCCGCGGTCAAATACAACCTCTTTGATTCCCTTTTCCAGTGCTCTTTCAGCGATTACTTTTCCTAAATATGCTGCTGCATCAACGTTGTTGGTTTTCTCCAGCTCTGCCTTTACTTCCTTCTGAAGGGTAGAAGCAGATACCAGAGTATTTCCTACTGTATCGTCAATAATCTGAGCATACATATGATTATTACTTCTGAACACTGCCAGACGCGGTCTCTCAGCGGTTCCGCTGATATGATTACGTAATCTGTAATGTTTTTTAGCACGAACTTCAGTTCTTGATTTCTTACTAACCATCTTTACACTCTCCTTAATTATTTCTTACCAGTCTTACCAACTTTACGTCTGATAACTTCGGTCTCATACTTGATTCCCTTGCCCTTATACGGCTCAGGTCTTCTCTTGTCACGAATCTCAGCTGCGTACTGTCCGACTCTCTCTTTGTCAATACCCTTAACAGTGATCTTGTTTCCGTCTACAACTGCTTCCAGTCCTTCCGGATCTTCCATCTCAACCGGATGAGAATATCCAAGGTTCAGGGTCAGCTTCTTTCCGGATTTGGAACAACGATAACCAACACCATTTACCTCCAGAACCTTCTCATAACCAGTGTGTACACCGGTTACCATGTTGGAGATCAGGGTTCTTGTCAAACCGTGTAAAGATTTCATTTTCTTTAAGTCATTTGGTCTTGTTACAACCACATGACCATCTTCTACTTTAATTGTCATTTCTGCAGGAAGCACTCTTTCCAGTGTTCCCTTAGGACCTTTTACGGTCACTTTGTTTCCCTCTGCAACTTCTACAGTTACACCTTCCGGGATAGCTACCGGTAATCTTCCGATACGGGACATAGTTAAATCCTCCTTACTTAGATTTTCGGAAGGGACTCCTGGTCCCTTCTGTTTTCAGTACATATGAGTATGCTGCTTTCGGCCTACCAAACGAATGCCAGAACTTCTCCGCCTACGTTCAGCTCTCTTGCCTTCTTGTCGGTCATGATGCCCTTGTTTGTGGAAACAATAGCAATACCAAGTCCGCCAAGAACCTTCGGCATATTGTCTTTGCTTGCGTATACACGTAAGCCTGGTTTGGAAATTCTCTTCAGACCGGCAATGATCTTGTCGTTCTTGTCTTTTCCATATTTTAAAGTGATACGGATATCTTTGAAGTTTCCGTTATCTACTAAATCATACTTTGCGATATATCCTTCGTCAACCAGGATGTCAGCGATTGCCAGCTTCATCTTGGATACAGGAACATCTACGGTATCATGCTTTGCAGTGTTTGCATTACGGATTCTTGTAAGCATATCTGCGATTGGATCGTTCGTTGTCATGTTTTTACTCCTTTCTGTAAGCTGCTGTCAGTCTACCAGCTTGCTTTCTTCACACCCGGAATCTGACCTGCATAAGCCAGCTCACGGAAGCAAATTCTGCAGATTCCATATTTTCTCAGGTAAGCATGTGGACGACCACAAATTCTGCAACGACTGTATTCTCTGGTAGAGAATTTCTGTTTGCGCTGCTGTTTAATTTTCATCGATGTCTTAGCCATGAAATTCCCTCCTATTATTTCGCAAATGGCATATTGAATAAGCTTAACAGATAACGAGCTTCCTCGTCTGTCTTAGCGGTAGTAACGAAGATGATATCCATACCTCTTACCTTGTCCACCTTATCATATTCAATTTCCGGGAAAATCAACTGTTCTTTGATACCGAGTGCATAATTTCCTCTGCCGTCAAATGCGTTCGGGTTTACGCCTCTGAAGTCACGCACACGCGGTAAAGCCAGGTTTACCAGACGGTCAACGAATTCATACATCTTCTCACCACGAAGAGTAACCTTGCATCCGATTGCCATGCCTTCACGGATTTTGAAGTTTGCTACAGAATTTTTTGCTCTGGTAAGAACTACTTTCTGTCCTGCAATTGTCTCCAGATCCTTGACTGCGGAATCCAATACTTTCGCATTCTCTTTCGCTTCACCAACGCCCATATTGATGACAACTTTGTCGAGCTTTGGTACTTCCATTACATTTTTATATCCAAATTTTTTGATCATAGCTTCTACGATCTCATTTTTGTACTGTTCACTGAGTCTACTCAACTTTCCAAGACCTCCTCTCTCCAAAATTAATCGATCACTTTACCGGTTGCCTTTGCAACACGGACTTTCTTGTCTCCATCCATTTTGTATCCGATTCTGGAAACTTTTCCATCACTTACATACATTACGTTGGAAGCGTCGATCGGGCCTTCCTGATGAACAATTCCGCCCTGCTGATTCGCCGGTGACGGTTTTGTATGCTTCGTAATCATGTTTACGCCTTCCACCAGAACCGTGTTGTTCTTGTGGTTTACTGCGATAACCTTGCCTTCGCTGCCTTTGTCAGTACCGGCAATGACTTTAACGGTGTCGCCTTTTTTAATTTTCATCATAGACATATTCCGATACCTCCTATAATACTTCCGGAGCGAGGGATACGATCTTCATGAACTGTTTCTCACGAAGCTCTCTTGCTACCGGTCCAAAGATACGGGTTCCTCTTGGGTTTTTATCATCTTTGATGATGACTGCAGCATTCTCATCGAATCTGATATAGGAACCGTCTTTACGACGAGCACCCTTTACAGTACGAACAACAACTGCTTTTACTACATCACCTTTCTTCACAACACCGCCTGGTGTTGCATCTTTAACGCTGGCAACGATCACATCGCCGATGTTTGCATATCTTCTGGTTGAGCCGCCCATAACGCGGATGCAGAGTAATTCTTTTGCACCGGTGTTATCAGCAACCTTAAGTCTTGTTTCCTGCTGTACCATTGCGGCATCCTCCTATCTGGCTTTCTCAATGATGCTGACCAGTCTCCATCTCTTATCCTTGGACAGTGGTCTGGTTTCCATAACTTTTACGGTATCACCGATTCCGCACTCGTTATTCTCATCATGAGCTTTTAATTTATAAGTTTTCTTAACGATCTTTCCGTAGAGTGGATGTTTTACATGGTCTTCTACAGCAACCACGATTGTCTTATCCATCTTGTCGCTAACGACTTTACCAATACGTGTTTTTCTTAAATTTCTTTCCACGATCTTAATCTCCTTTCTCAAACTGATATCACAAGATTTTTATGCGTTCTTCTCAGCGATAACAGTCTGAATCCGGGCGATGTTCTTGCGAACCTCTTTGATTCTTGCAGTGTTATCTAACTGGTTGGTTGCGTTCTGGAATCTCAGGTTGAAAAGTTCCTTTTTAGCAGCTACTAATTCTGTATTTAATTCTGCAGCTGATTTTGCCTTTAAATCTTCTACATACTTATTAATTTTCACTGTTATCACCGCCTTCTAAGTCTGCACGAGAAACGACTTTACATTTGCAGGGTAACTTATGAGTAGCGAGACGTAATGCTTCTCTTGCAACCTCTTCGGATACTCCGGAGATCTCGAACATTACACGTCCTGGTTTAACAACTGCTACCCAGTATTCCAGCGTTCCTTTACCGGAACCCATACGTGTTTCAGCTGGTTTGCTAGTTACAGGTTTATCTGGGAAAATTTTAATCCAAACTTTACCACCACGTTTGATATAACGGGTCATAGCAATACGGGCTGCCTCGATCTGATTAGATCTGATCCAGCATGGCTCTACAGCGACAATACCGTATTCACCATTCGTAATCTTATTACCTCTTAACGCCTTACCAGTCATAGAACCGCGGAACTGTTTACGACGTTTTACTCTCTTTGGCATTAACATTATTTATCGCTCCCTTCCTTTGCTGCCTTTGTTGGAAGAACCTCGCCTTTGTAGATCCATACCTTAACGCCGATCTTGCCGTAGGTAGTATCTGCTTCAGCGAAACCATAGTCAATATCTGCTCTTAAAGTATGCAGCGGAATCGTACCCTCGGAATAGGTCTCGGTACGAGCCATATCTGCACCGCCCAGACGTCCGGAGCAGCAAGCCTTGATACCCTTTGCGCCGGATTTCATCGCTCTGCCCATGCAGGACTTCATTGCACGACGGAAGGAGATACGGTTCTCCAGCTGCTGTGCGATGTTCTCTGCAACAAGCTGTGCCTCACGATCTGGTCTCTTTACTTCTTTGATATCAACTACCACTTTCTTAGCGGTAAATTTCTGTAATTCAGCTCTTACCTTCTCGATCTCTGCTCCGCCCTTACCGATGATCATACCCGGTTTTGCAGTAGAGATGATAATCTTTACGCGATCAGAGGTTCTTTCGATCTCAATCTTAGAAACACCTGCGCTGTATAATTTTTTCTTCAGGAACTTTCTGATCTGATAATCTTCAACTAAGCAGTCTGCGAAATCAGCTTCAGCGTACCATTTGGAATCCCAGTCTTTAATAACACCGACTCTAAGGCCGTGTGGGTTAACTTTCTGTCCCATGATTGCCCTCCTTATTTCTTCTCATCAAGCACGATTGTGATGTGGCTCATTTTCTTCTCGATACGATAAGCGCGGCCCTGTGCTCTCGGTCTGATTCTCTTCATGGTCGGTCCTTTATCTGCGTAGCACTCTGCAACATAAAGATTCTCAGCGTTCATTCCGTTGTTGTTCTCCGCATTAGCGATCGCGGATTTTAATAATTTCTCTATTAATGTAGAAGCATATCTCGGATTGTAAGCAACAATACCAAGTGCTGTCTGTACATCTTTACCTCTGATGGCATCTAAAACAAAGCATGCTTTCTGGACAGAGACACGTGCGTAAGATAACTTCGCAGATGGTCTGGTATCCTTCTGAGCATTTCTTTCTCTCTTAATCTGACTTCTGGATCCTTTTGCCATTAGATGAAACCTCCTTCCAAAAATTGACTGTTAACGTCTGGATTTCTTCTCGTCCTTACCGTGACCTCTGTAGGTTCTGGTCGGTACGAATTCTCCAAGTTTGTGTCCTACCATATCCTCGGTAACATATACCGGCACATGTTTTCTTCCATCATGAACTGCAATTGTATGGGAAACCATCTGCGGGAAAATGGTGGAGCGGCGGGACCAGGTCTTGATAACCGTCTTCTGTCCGCTTGCGTTCATTGCGTCTACTTTCTTCAGTAAGCTAGCATCTGCAAATGGTCCTTTTTTTAATGAACGAGCCATTGGTGAAACCTCCTCTTAATTATTTAAATGTTCTACCGTCTCTTCTTCTAACGATCAGCTTATTGGACTTCTTGTTTTTCTTTCTTGTCTTCAGACCAAGTGCTGGTTTACCCCAAGGCGTGCATGGACCCGGACGACCGATACCAGTCTTTCCTTCACCACCACCGTGCGGATGATCGTTCGGGTTCATAACAGAACCACGGACAGTAGGTCTGATACCCATGTGACGCTTACGACCTGCTTTACCGATGTTGATCAGGTTGTGCTCGCCGTTGCCTACAACACCTACGGTTGCGCGGCAGTTGATCGGTACCATTCTCATTTCACCAGATGGCATTCTCAAGGTTGCATATTTGCCTTCCTTAGCCATCAGCTGTGCGCTGTTGCCTGCAGAACGAACTAACTGTCCGCCTTTGCCTGCATATAACTCTACGTTATGAACCATTGTACCAACCGGGATGTTCACCAGCGGCAGGCAGTTTCCTACTCTGACCTCTGCTTCCGGTCCGTTCATAACGGTCATACCATCTTTCAGTCCCTGCGGTGCAAGGATGTATGCTTTCTCACCGTCTGCGTAACAGATCAGTGCGATGTTAGCGGTTCTGTTCGGATCGTACTCGATTCCGATAACCGTTGCCGGGATACCATCTTTTCTTCTCTTGAAGTCGATGATTCTATATTTTCTTCTGGATCCGCCTCCGCGGTGTCTTACAGTGATTTTACCCTGGGCATTACGTCCGGCGTTCTTCTTTAAAGAAGTAGTCAGGGATTTCTCCGGAGCACTCTTGGTGATCTCTGCGAAATCATATCCGGACATATTTCTTCTGGAAGGTGTATATGGGCGGTAAGTTTTGATTCCCATTACTTTATCTCCTTTCGATTCTACGTTTTGTCATCATGCTCGTAGAGAGCATATAGTGTTAAGCAATCCGATTTACAGACCCTCGAAGATCTCGATGTCCTTGCTGTCAGCAGTAAGCTGTACGATTGCTTTCTTGGTCTTAGCAGTCTTTCCAACAACCATTCCGCGTCTCTTGTTCTTGCCGTCTGCATTCATGGTGTTTACGCTCTTTACCTTTGTTCCTGCGAACATTTTCTCAACTGCTTCCTTCACCTGAGCTTTGGTTGCTTCTGTATGAACCAGGAAAGTATATTTCTTTTCGCCCATAGCAGCCATGCTCTTCTCGGTGATAACCGGTTTGAGGATTACATCATAGTATTTAATATCAGCCATTACGCATATACCTCCTCGATGGTTGCAACAGCAGCTTTCGTAACGATTACAGTGTTGTATTTCAGAATATCATATACGTTGATGGTATTCGTTAAAGCTGTCTGAACGTTTTCAATGTTTCTTGCAGACTTTACAACATTCTCATCATTCTCATTCAGAACAACTAATGCCTTGGATACTTTCAGTGCATCCAGAACTGCCTGCATCTTTTTGGTCTTGATCTCATCAAATTTCAGCTCGTCAAGAACGATGAACTTGTTCTCCTTAACTCTGCTGGTCAGTGCGGATTTGAGAGCCAGTCTCTTTTCCTTCTTGTTTAACTTGATGGTGTAGTCTCTCGGTGTCGGAGCGAATACTACGCCGCCGCCGGTCCACTGAGGAGCTCTTGTTGAACCCTGACGTGCATGTCCGGTTCCTTTCTGTCTCCACGGTTTTCTTCCACCGCCGGAAACTTCGGAACGGGTTTTTGCTTTCTGAGTTCCCTGTCTTTTATTTGCAAGCTGTGCTACGACTGCCATGTGTACCAGATGCTCGTTTACATCTACACCGAATACCGCATCGCTTAATTCCATCGTGCCAACTTCTTTGCCTTCCATATTATAAACAGATACGTTTGCCATTTGTGTGTTCCTCCTTTCCCTTCAAACCTTACTTACCAGATTTCACAGTCTCTTTGATAGTAACTAAAGCTTTCTTAGGTCCTGGTACTGCACCTTTTACTAACAGTAAGTTGTTCTCAGCATCAACCTTTACCACTTCCAGATTCTGGATGGTGATCTGCTTGGAGCCCATGTGACCCGGCATTCCTTTTCCCTTGAATACCTTGCTCGGATCAGAACATGCACCGTTGGAACCCTGATGACGATGGAATTTGGAACCATGAGCCATCGGTCCTCTGTGCTGTCCAAGTCTCTTGATCGCACCCTGGAAGCCTTTTCCCTTGGAAACCGCAGTTGCATCGATCTTATCGCCGGCAGCGAAGATGTCTGCTTTGATCTCCTGTGCCACTGCATACTCAGCAGCGTTCTCTAATCTTAACTCTCTGACAAATTTCTTATAAGCAACGCCAGCTTTGTCAAAGTGTCCTTTCTGAGGTTTGTTCACCAGTTTTTCTCTGGTATCAACGAAGCCTACCTGTACTGCATTGTATCCATCGTTCTCAGTGGTTTTTACCTGAGTAACAACACATGGACCAGCCTGTAATACAGTAACCGGAGTTAAGATACCGTCTTCGTTGAAGATCTGAGTCATTCCGACTTTTGTTGCTAAAATAGCTTTCTTCATTCTTTTTGCCTCCTGTTTTCTCTACAGCGGAATGCGTGAGCGCATTCATTCTAGCCGCAGGACTTATTTGTTTTTCATTTTAATATCAACATACACACCAGCAGGCATCTCCAGGCGGGACAGAGCGTCAACCGTCTTCTGCGTCGGTGCGATGATATCAATCAGTCTCTTGTGAGTTCTCTGCTCGAACTGCTCTCTGGAATCTTTGTACTTGTGTACGGCACGGATGATGGTAACTACTTCCTTCTTGGTTGGAAGCGGTACCGGTCCGCTGACCTGTGATCCCGTTTTCTTCACCGTTTCGATGATTTTCTTTGCGGATGCATCAACCAGCTGATGATCATACGCCTTCATTGTGATTCTCATTACTTGACTTGCCATAAAAAAAGTCGCCTCCTTATTCGTACTATTAACTACCAGTACGACAAGCGGTGACTGTACACTTTCCCGTGTGTATCATGGAGATACTCACACGTCGTTTCCTTCATCTGTGAAGGACCTCTTAACTTGTACAGTGACTTGTCGCCAGTTTGCTAACTTGACATTCGCTCCACGGAAAACCCACGCCTTTGGCGCGGCAACCTCACGCTTCATCGCTATCATGTCACAACATTGACCAGTATATAGGAAAATACCGCAGTTTGCAAGACTTTTTTGCAAATCCTGCGAAATTTTTTATATAAAAAATAAAGCCCCGAAGGGCTCAGGTTTTGTGCATTTTTTCCATACTCTGTAATGTCCCGTCCATCCAGGACAACAGACAGACCGTTACGACCAGAAGGAGGATCGCCGCTTTCCCGCCGGCACTCGCCAGCCCCTCTGCAAGATAGCCCAGATACGGAACGCACAGCAGTACCTGATGGTTTCTAAGCTCTCTGCCGTCCTGCAGACGCAGAACCACGGTATCCTCATTTTCCACATCCTCTTCTTCCACATTTCTTACATAGATCACACTTCCCTCCGGATAGGACGGCTCCATGCTTCCGGTCTCCATCACCAGCGGCTGAATATGAAACAGCCCCGGCAGAACCAGAAGCACGGTCAACGCCGCCAGCACTCCACAGATGGAAATTCCAAGCCATTGGCATATATATCTCATTTGATTTCTCCTGATTTTACGAAAATATAAGGAACAGCAAAAAACCGTTCCTTATTATATATTCCCAAAATCAGGAAATTATACACCTAATAATTGGATCGATACAGATTTTTTAACTGAGGATACAATTTTTTATATGTGTCAAAGCGTTTACGATAAATCTCCTCAAAACTCTTATCGCAGCTGAACCTCTTATAAATGTTTCTTTTCACACATTCCGCCGCATCATATACAGTTTCAAAACATCCTATTCCTACTCCTGCAAGCAGTGCAGCACCAATCGGCGCCATATCATTCACATCCAGTGCAGCCATATTTTTTCCCGTAATATCCGCCTTGATCTGCGACCAGACTTCACTTTTTGCTCCGCCTCCGATTACACATACTTCCTCAAAAGTTTTTCCGGTTGTTTTTTCTGCCAGTTCCAACAATTGCCGAAGCCCATATGCAGCCCCTTCCAAAACTGCTCTTACCAAATCATCCCTTTTGGTATCCAGTGACAGTCCGAAAAAAACCCCTCTCGCATATGAGTCCCATACAGGGCTTCGCTCTCCATACATATATGGAAGAAACACAATACCATTTGCTCCCGGCGATGAATTTATCTCTGCTCTTTCAGTCATAAGATCATATGCATTTTCTCCCAACGCTTCAGCAGCCGCTTTTAAATCAACACACATTTCATCTCTTATCCATCGAAGAGCCGCCCCCGTATGCGATAAAGCGCCCTGATAAATCCACGCTCCGTCTACAACGTGGCAGCGATTAATAAATCCTTTATCAAATTTGGGTTCTGTTACGCACACGGTCAGAACATCTGTTGTTCCCGCCGAATCACACACATCCCCAGACCTTACTATCCCGGCAGCCAGAGATGCGCAGGCAGTATCACCGCCGCCAATCACAACAGGCACCCCTCTGGGAATACCTGCTTCAATCACATCCTCAGCAATCAGCGTTCCCACAACATCGCAGGACTTCATAAGAGGCGGCAGCTTTTTCTTTTCAATTCCAATCTTTTCACAGAGTTCGTCCGACCACCGATATCCCCCATATGTCTCAAATAAATTTGTATATGATGCATTCGAATAATCAATTGCGAACTTCCCTGTCATCCGAACTGCCATCAAAGTATTCACATGCCCAAAGCAAAAGGTTTTCTGATATACCTGTGGAAGGTGATTCTTAATCCACAGCATCGAAGTTCCGGACATTGCTCCTGACATCACATGATTTGCTGTAATTTCAAAAATCCGGTCTTCTCCTGCTTTTCTTTTTATCTCTTCTGCTTCCGCTATGCTTCGCTGGTCAGAATAAATGATAGGATTCACCAGAACATTTCCTTTTCGGTCAAACGCAGTAAGTCCCGGACAGAGGCAGGAAATACCGATCCCCTTAACCTCAGCCAAATCAATTTCCATTTCTTTCCACAGTCTGCGAATGCATCGCAAAAACGCATTCCACATATCTTCCGAATCGATCTGTCTATACCCCGGAGCCTCCTGAAGCAGGCGATAGCTTTCTGCCACCTGCCCTTTTATTTTTCCGTCAACTCCAACTATTGCCGTTTTAACACTCTGCGTGCCCACATCAACACCCAGCAAATATCCCGAGTCCAATCCTCTTCTCCCCCATGCTTTTCAATTAATAGCAATCGTAATTCTTGTCATTTTCAAGCTGTGCAAGCAATTCTTTTGCCTGCTTTGGCGTATATCCTTCATGAATAATATACCTCAAAGCAACCACCAGCGCCGACACATCTTTATAATCCCACACAAAGCGCCCCATAGTAACTCCACCTACTCCGCACTGCATGGCCTCATAGGTCATATTTAAATAGTCATCCAAAGTCCTGCATGCATCCCCGCCTTGAATCACAACCCGGAAACTGCTTGGAACGCAGGAAATAACCTTCGCCATAGAATCCGGATCCCCCGTATAAGTCGTCTTTACAATGTCCATACCCAGTTCACATGCGCTCCTGACACAATATGCAATATTTTCCCACGAAGTTCTTTTGTCTTCCGGTACACTCTCTCCTTTTGGATAAACATGACCAATCAACGGCATTCCTTTCATGCGGCACTCCAGCGCAACTTTACCTATAGCTTCAAACTGTTCATTCTGAAATTCCCCAAGGGTCATAGCTCCCATGGATACCGCATCTGCACCAAGAGCAATTGCCGAATCCACGCTTCCAAACACAATATCCGAGGTTGGTGACACTGGGGAATAACTGGAGATCTTGCAAAGCAGCGATACCTTTCCCGCATGTTTTGCCAGACATCTCTCTGCGACAGGCCCTGTCATGGTCATCGCATCCGGCTTTCCAACCACAATCTTATCAATTGCAGACTGGATATCCTGAATTCCTGTCATGGGCGCAATTCCCCGCGATATTGCATGGTCAACAGTAATTGCCATCATTTTATTGCTCTTTACATTTACCAGTCTGCTCATCCGGACTTCTTTTCCCAACATTGTCATATTACATTCTCCTTTTCAGCATTTTCACTATTATGGTTCAATCTCGATCTTCAGACCCGCCCCGCTCTTATTCATTTTGTATGCTTCCTGAAAATCTTCTATTTTATATGTATGGGTTACAATCGGCTTCAAATCCAGATATCCGTTTATCACCATCTCGGCTGCATCCAGATAATCCTGTCTTTTATAAGCGCTGGAACCAGTCACCTTCAGCTCATTATAATGGATAACATTGGGGTCCAGATCTGCCATCACTCCTTTCGAAAAGCCGGCAAACAAACTGATCGCCCCTCCTTTTCTTGCCAATCTGATTGTTGGCGTTACCAGAGCCGGTACCCCAATTGCCATAATAATAACATCCATACCAATTCCATTTGTTTCAGACATTACTACTTTTTCCAGATCTTCTTTAGAAGAATCCAGAACAATATCTGCCCCGCATTCTAAAGCTTTCTTTCTCCGATATTCATTAAGTTCACTGACTATCACTTTGCGGGCTCCTGCCGCCTTTGCCAGAAGAACATGCATTAACCCTATTGGTCCCGCACCAATAACAAGAACATTGTCATTAAACTTAAGATCCACATTCCGCTGTCCCCTGAGACAGCATGATAACGGTTCAATAATTGCAGCTTCTGCAAAAGTAACATGTTCCGGCAGCTTCACAATATTCCCGCTCTCAATTGCAATTTTCGGAATCCGGACATATTCCGCAAAGCCGCCATCAAATTCATATCCGATCGCCTTGCGCTTCATGCACACATTTTCCATACCTCTTCTGCACATTTCACAGCAGCCGCATGGAATAACGTTCGCAACAGCAACTCTCTCTCCGATCACATATCCCTCAACGCCTTCTCCAACCTCTACGATTGTACCGCTCATCTCGTGCCCAATTACAGAAGGATAACGAACTCCTTTCGTTTTTTTTCCTTCCAAAATACGAATATCCGTCCCACAAATCGCTGCTCTCTCCATTTTCATCAGCATTTCTCCAGCTTCAATCTGCGGTTTCGGATAATCAGAAACTGCATGAAATCTATCTGGTCCTTCCAGTATTACCGCCCTCATCTTCACAACATTCTCTCCTTTCCGAATATTTTTTTCGCCAAATTTGTTATTAATATTTGAAGATTCTCAATATACGTAGCCACAAGAATAATGAGACCAATTGCAATATATTGATAGAAAGTATCCATGCCAATCACAATCAGACCTATCTTCAATGCAGATAACGTAAATGCTCCCAAAACAGTACCCGACATACTTCCTTTTCCTCCTGCCAGGCTTGTCCCTCCAATTGCTGCCGCTGCAATTGCCATTGTCTCGTATCCTACCCCTGCACTCGGTTCCCCTGTTCCCAGCCGGGCCATAGTTACAAGTCCCGCCATTGCCGCGCCAATACCGCACATCGCATAGGCAATCATTTTGTACTTGTCCACATTAATACCAGACAGCTTTGTTGCCTCTTCATTCGATCCAATTGCGTAAATATAAACACCCGTACGGGTTTTGGTCAGTATCAGTCCATAAATTACCGCCAGCAAAAACATATATAACATGCTTAGCCTTATTCCTCTGAATATTTCCATTTGAAATAATGTTCTGAAGGAATTGCTTACATTTAATACGGTCTTCCCCCCGCACAGAACATATGCCACGCCTCTTAATATCTCCATCATTCCAAGCGTTGCAATAAAAGGCTGCAGTTTCATTTTTGTTATAATAAAACCATTTACAACACCTATCAAAGCGCCTATTAAAATTCCTGCAACTATAGTTAAGATCGGATTAAATCCTCCGGCAGAAAGCATTGCACATGCCACTAATACAACCGCCATGGTCGACCCCACAGACAAATCAATACCTGCGGTTAAAATTGCCAGCGTGATACCCATCGCCAAAAATGCATTTACAGTTCCCTGCTGTATAATATCAATCAGATTATCATATTCCATATAGCGCCGATTAAGTATCGAAAACACCAATATTACCAACACCAACGCGATTGCCGTGGTAATTTCTCTGCTGTTTTTCTTCGAAAAACGCGACAAGACCATTTTCATCATTCTACCTCCTCCATCGCATGCGCCAGGATCAATTCTCCAGAGAATTCATTTTTATTTGTCAATTCTCCTGTTATACTGCCTTCCCGCATAATGATAATGCGATCACTCATACCAATTACTTCTGTCATTTCTGACGAAACCATGACTATCGTTTTCCCAAGCGCAACAAACTCTTCCATCAGCTTATATATTTCAGATTTTGCGCCTACATCTACACCTTTTGTCGGTTCATCAAAAATCAACAGATCTACATTGGTTGCCAGCCATTTTGCAACAATTACTTTTTGTTGATTTCCTCCGGAAAGATTCCTGGTCAGATGTTCCGGGTTTTTAATATTCAAATGCACACTATCCGCATAGTTTTCAAAATTCTTTAAAATTCCAGGATAATCCAAAAATCCATTCTTTTGAAACCTCCCCAAAACAGCCATGTTCATATTCATACAGTTATCCATAGAAGGGATATATCCCTCCCTTTTTCTATCCTCTGAGATCAATCCAATACCATTTTTTAATGCATCTTCCGGTTTTTTATTGACTACTTTCCGACCATTAAAATATATTTCGCCTTTGTACAAAGGATCTATACCAAAAATTGCACGCATAACTTCTGTACGTCTCGCTCCAACCAGCCCTGCAAACCCCAATATTTCACCCTTGTATACTTTAAAACTGATATTTCTGAATGTTTTCCCGCACAAATCCCGGACCTCCAGGACCACCTTTGAATAGTCCGCTTTTGAAGGCTGCATTCGCACCGCATACTCCGACACATCTCGGCCCACCATCATTCGAATCAATTCCGCCTTATCAGTGTCCTCTTTATTCTTAGTCGCAATATACTCGCCATCCCGCAGAATTGTGATCCGATCCGCAATCTCAAAAATTTCATCCAGCTTATGACTGATGAAAATAATCGTCAGCCCTTTCTGCTTCAGTCGTTTTACAATCTCAAATAATTTCTCTATTTCCATTGTCGACAATGCAGAAGTAGGTTCATCCAACGATATTACATCGGCATTGTGATAAAGCGACTTTGCAATTGCCATCATTTGAAGATCGCCCACACCAAGTCCTGTTACCGGATCTGAGCTTTTGTAAGTGCATCCCAGTTCCTTCAGAATTTCATCTACTTTTGTATTAATCTCTCTATAATCAAGAATTCCGGCTTTTGTTTTTTCAAATCCCAATGCAATATTCTGTGCAACATTCAGATTTTCTACCACCTGAACTTCCTGATGTACTTTAATAACCCCTCTTGCTATCGCTTCATATGGAGAACTATAATTTGCAGATTTCCCATCCAGCAAAACCTGCCCGGAAGTTGCCGTAAATACACCATGAAGAATATTTAATAAGGTAGACTTTCCCGCTCCGTTCTCGCCCAACAAGGCATGTACCTCTCCTTTTTTAACAGAAAACGAAATGTCTTTTAATGCAATAACACCCGGGAATTCTTTACGAACATGATCAAAACGAATTTTATCTGTCTCCAATCAACTCACCTCCCATTAAAAACCTCCTCCGTATTGATTAAGAGCTGCCGCAAAACAGCCATTTCCCGGCAAATATTTGCGGCAGCCATCCTCATTTTATCAATCTCAAAAACAATTACTCAAATGTGGGATCTGTCCATCCGATTGTATCTGCTTCTTCGGAATCTACATTAGAACTATCTGTCACCATGGCTGGAGTCCAGATAACAGAAGGCATTTCCTGACCAAGAAGAATTCTTACCGCACATTCAGTTGCCATTTGAGACTCATAAAACGGAAACATACTGACAGTCGCTGACAGTTCGTTTTTCCTGATGGACTCATACGCTTCATCCGTCCCATCCATACCAATCACGAACATATCCTGGTTCAGAACTTTCCCGCTTTCTTTTACTGCTTCTACCGCCCCCATTGCCATAACATCGTTATTACAGCAGATAATTTTCAGGTTCGGATATGTCTTCATCATTGTAGCTGCCACATCCTTAGCTTTATTACGATCCCAGTCTGCATTCTGACTGTCTACAACTTTAATATCAGAATTAAGTTCTTCCAATCTCTCACTAAAACCATTTGTACGATTTTTTACCACATCGGTTCCGGCAAGTCCCATAATAATGGCACATTCTCCTTCACCAACATTTTCATCAGCCCAGTCAGCTGCCACAACGCCTTCATCATATGAATTTGGTCCAATAAACATATCCGCACCATTAAATTCATTATTCACCGCAATTGTTGGAATATTATCGTTATGAGCATTTTCAACCGCCTCTGTACAATTAGAAGTAGAAATTGGAGATGCCAAAATCAGATCGACTCCCTGTCTTACCTGATCCTTCATATTTGCCAGCTGACCTTCAGTATCCGATTCTCCCATCGGTGCCTGAATGTCCATAGTGGTTGTGACACCTCCTGCCGTCAATTTTTCAGCCATTGCATGATACCCATCACTCAATGCCTGCCAATATACATTGTCGACCGAACGAATGGTAGCCGCCAGAGCAAGCTCACTTCCATCAACAGGAATAGGACCAAGTTTTTCCCGCATTTCTTCAAAAGTCCACGTTTCTTCTACCACCAATGGATCAAATGCCTGACTTGTATCCCCCCAGCCTGCCGAAAACTGTGCTGGTACACCAACCGTTTCTTTCTCCGTTTCGCCCTGGATCTCTGCCTCTCCAGATGGTGCTGCCTCCGTTTCTGCAGCGACCGGTTCTGAAGCTGCGCCGCTCCCACACCCAAACACAGCTGTCGCCATAACCGCACACAAAAGTACACTAAGCATCCTTCTCTTCATATCTTTTCCTCCTTTTTCGTATTCTCCAGCCAGCTTATTTACAAGCCGGCATTGATACCCCCATCATTCCCCGGAAATTTCGACAATGCCGCCCAGGGATTGGCATGCGTTATTTGAAAAATCTTCTCTTTCGAAAAACCCCTCTGTTCCAAAAGCGGAATAAATTCTGTCAAAATATAATCCATTCCCACTGTTCCATAATAACTTTTCAATCGATCCGTTGTCGGATCTGTTGAAATCAACAGCTGGTTCAGAAATCCATTTTCAATCATATGATGTAATAATTCGATTTCCGATGCTGCATTATGAAACTCAAACAGGGTAATTGTGTCATACTCCAAATAAACACCTGTCTTCGCCACCATCTCATGAACAGTATAGTCTTTCGTCTGACGATCCACATGACAGATCAGCAGTTTTTTCTCCGGAATCCCCAACTTTCCTGCCAGAAAATCAATAGCTTCCAACACATCCACGCCCTCCGTATGAAGCATTAAGGAAGTCCCTGTCCGTTTTGCTGCCAAACCAGCCGCCGTCAGCAGCTTTACTGTCTGCGGATTTTTCAGGCCATTATAATCAATCATTGCCTTGACCACTCCAGCTTTACAATCCGTTCTGTATTCAGGAAAATACCATGTCCCATCCTGATACATTCCATTTTCAATTTCGTCTGCAAACAGATCCGAAAGCCTTTCTGCTGTCACATCCCATATCCAGTGCTGTTCAGGATAGAATTTAGGAATATGATAACCTGTGGATGCGATAATATTGACCTGCGTAAGCCGGGAAAGATCTCTGAGTGCCAACGCATCCCTTCCCGTTGCCAAAGGATTGGCATCAACAATTGTTTTTCCCCCAGCCCTTCGATACAACTTCAGCTCTTCCATCGAAGCCGGGAAATTATTGATACATATTTCTTTACAGCGAATCTGATCAATTGTCCCTGCAATATAAATGTGTTCATGGGGTTGCGTATGCCCCATTTCGTCTTCCGAAACCTGTCCAAGAACCGTTTCAAAACTGTATCTGCCCATTTTTATTCCCCAATATATTTTTATTTCTCTTTTGTTTCTTCATTCTATCATATATGTAATTTTATTTCAATATTATTTTTCATTTTTGTAAATTTATTTCATAGTTTTTCATGTATTTTGTAAGGAAGTAACGCAGAAATTGCTTATTTACCTTATTTTTCCATTTATTTCCTTCTGATTCTCCATTTTAAATTACTTACTTTTGTAAATTTATTTCAAAAATAAAGATCATCACATTTATGCAATATACATAAATGTGATGATCCTATATAACAAATAATTTCGATTTAGAATTTTCTTTCAGATGTTGCATTTCTGGTCTTTTGAATCGCCTCATACGCCTTTTCATAATCCATAAAGGAAATGATTGCCGACAGAGAATCAATTACCGCAAGTTGTGCGATCCTGGCAGTTAGTGATTCCGACTTAAATACCGTCTCCTTCGTCGAGGTCATCAAAAGACAATTACAATGTTTCTGCATAGGGGATTTCCCATATGTGGTCAACCCTATTGTTATCGCCCCATTTGCTCTGGCATTTTTCAAGCACTCTATAACATTTCTGTTTGTTCCCGAATGCGAAATGCCAATTGCCACATCTCCTTTTTCCATCAGAGCAGACTCCATAGCCTGAACATCTGCATCCATCTGCACAATACACTGCACACCAATCTTAAGGAACTTATGCATAGCATCCTGTGCTACCAAAATGCTCCCTCCGCTTCCAAAAAGGAAAACCCTTTTTGCATTTTTTATTGCTGTTGCAGCCAGCTCCATTTCCTTCATGTCCAGTAAATTAATTGTCTCCTCCAGCACGCTGATCTCCGATCGAATCATCTTCTCGGTAATCTGTGCAGGCGTATCTGCTTCCTCAAGAGAAGTGTTCAGATGTTTATAAGGAGCAATCGCATCTCTGGCAAGGTTAATTTTCAAGTCCTGATACCCTTTATATCCCACACTCCGACAGAATCTCACAACCGTTGCATCACTGACCTCCGCATGCTCCGCAAGTTCTGTCACCGTGTAATCCAGCGTCTCCCTATAATTATTTAAAATAAAATCTGCAACTTTTTTTTCGGTGTTCGTTAAAAGTTTCAGTTTACTCTGAATATTCGTCAAACAGGAAATCTCACTCATACTCCCTCCTAGTTCTGACTCCTAACTTTTGTACATTTTATCTGCTCTCCCACCGTCCGCTGGCACCGCACGGAAGAATCAGACCGTTTCCGCTGACCGGAAGCCCAACCTCCTGAGAATCCACTTCTCCTTTCAGCCCTTTCAGCTCCGTTCCCAGCAGATATGCCAGCACTGCCGGCTGAAGCCCTGTGGTATAAGAATTGATAAGAAAGAAAAGAGGATCATCACTCAATATCTGTGTGCAAAGCTTTACCAGAGGATGAATGGCATCCTCAATCTTCCATATTTCTCCCTTGGGTCCCCTTCCATAGGACGGCGGATCCATAATAATCGCATCATAGCGATTACCTCTTCTGATCTCGCGTTCCACAAATTTCTGGCAGTCATCCACCAGCCAGCGGACAGGTGCATCCTCAAGCCCGGAGGATTTTGCATTTTCCTTCGCCCATGATACCATGCCCTTAGAAGCATCCACATGAGTTACACTCGCCCCTGCTGCCGCTGCTGCAAGAGTCGCTCCTCCAGTATAGGCAAAGAGATTCAAAACCTTAACAGGTCTCCCCGCCCCCTTGATCTTCTCCGAGAACCAGTCCCAGTTAGCCGCCTGCTCCGGAAACAGCCCCGTATGTTTGAAACTGAAAGGCTTCAGATTGAACACCAGTTTCTCTTTGCAGGGAAGCTCATAGGAAATACTCCACTGCTGCGGAAGATCAAAGAACTCCCATTCACCGCCGCCCTTGGCGCTCCTGTGATAATGTCCGTTCATCTTCTTCCATCCCCGGTGAGCCTTCGGAGTATCCCAGATCACCTGCGGATCCGGACGCACAAGGAGATACTCCCCCCAACGCTCCAGCTTTTCTCCCAGAGAAGTATCAATGACCTCGTATTCTTTCCAGTTTTCTGCTATAAACATATGATAGTACCTTTCTTATTTCCGGCTCTTGGCCATTCTTACTGCATAATCAACCGCATTTACAAGACTCAGCTCGCTTGCCTCTCCCGTACCTGCCTGATCAAATGCAGTTCCGTGATCCACCGAAGCGCGGATGATCGGCAGTCCCAGTGTTATGTTCACACCTTCCACCGCATCCCACTTTTTCTGCTCCTGATTATAGACAAATCCCAGCACCTTCAGAGGAATATGCCCCTGATCATGATACATGACAACTGCAATGTCATACCAGCCGCCCCTTGCCTTTGAGAAAATCGTATCTGCCGGAACCGGTCCGTCCGCGCAGATCCCCTCTGCCTTTGCCGCCTCGATCGCCGGAATGATCTCATCGATCTCCTCTCTGCCGAACATCCCATTCTCACCGCTGTGGGGATTCAGCCCCGCGACTCCGATCTTCGGCTGCTGGATTCCCAGACTTCTGCAGGCATCATGAGCGATCCGGATCACCTCCAGAACCCGCTCCTTTTTCACCCGGTCACACGCCTCACGCAGAGATACATGCGTCGACACATGCACCACTCTCAGATTCTCAAAAGCAAGCATCATGGTGTACTTTTTTGTTCCGGTAAACTCCGCATAGATCTCCGTATGTCCCGAATAATGATGCCCCGCCTTATTGATCGCTTCCTTATTCAAAGCATTGGTCACCGTCCCGTCGATCTCTCCATCCATCGCCAGCTCAATGACCTTCTTCACATACGCAAATGCCGCATTCCCTGCCAGGACAGATACCTCTCCCCGTTTCAGCTCCCTGACATCCACCAGTCCCATATCATATACGTCGATGGTCCCCGGACGAAACAATGCATCCTCCACCTTTGTAATTCCATGGATCTGAATCTTTCCTTCCATTCCGACAATCTTCACCGCCTCTTCCATCACCGATACATCCCCGATGACAACCGGCTGACACTTCTCATACATACCCGCGTCCGCCAGAGCTTTTACCGTAATCTCCGGTCCGATGCCTGCCGGATCCCCCATGGTAATTCCAATTTTTTTCATTTTGGATTCTCCTTTTTTATCTTCCTTTTTTCAGAGCCTCTATCATATCCTCCAACAGGGTCTCTTCTCCAAAACCGCCGGATTTTGTAATCATATGATAGTCCCGGTCTCCGTACCGGAACCTGGTAAGCACGCACCCCGGCAGGATCTCCCGGATCGGCTCCAGTTCTTCCAGACCGATCTCCTTCATAAATCCCAGCAGAGTATCTCCTCCCGTCACCAGCAAAACCGCACGAACTCCCTCATCCAGAAGCATTCTCAGGATCAGTCCCAGTGTCCCGGTAATACTGCGCCGCACCTCATCCAGTGACAGTCCTTCCCGATCCGCATATTCCAGAATATCCTGCTGCCCGTTTTTGTCATTGCTGTCAACCATACAGCAGACATGCTCACCATATGCCCGCTTCAACTGTTCAAGCCTTCCCTGCCCGTCTTCCGTAAACCAGTACCCCGGATCCAGCCTCTCCCTCATCGTCAGATGCATCCTGAAATATCCACGGTCCTCACCATGCTCAAGCTGCCTCCGAGTGATCGGATTCACGCTTCCGCAGACTACCAGCAGCTTGCTCTCCAGCTCTTCCTCCTGACATGCCGTCCCCTGCAGTCCCAGAATCTCCGGCAGCATGGAAGCAAAGCCCGCACATCCCGCCAGGATCCGGCAGGCACGCTTCTCCTTT
Source organism: Clostridiales bacterium (assembly GCA_018376135.1). GTDB lineage: Bacteria > Bacillota > Clostridia > Lachnospirales > Lachnospiraceae > Hominiventricola. The sequence continues at coordinate 56,184 of JAHABX010000003.1, forward strand.
AACCGCTCCGCAATCCGCCCTGTCTCTTCATCACTGGAAGAATCAAATACCCAGATTCCCTTTTCACCCCATGGAATCCCGGACAGATCCCGGATCTCCTTCACCTGTCTGGAACTCTGCAGCGCAATAATCTCCCTGACCGAATCCTTTCTTACCGGTTCAAAGGGATCCCTGCCGAAAACGCTCCGGCTCACCGGAACCCCGTCAATATAGTGGATTCCATCCTTTGTGATGCGCTTCATCCCGGGAAATGCCGGAACAAAGGGAAGGAACGCCTCTTTGGAAGCATCCAGAAGCGCACTCAGCTCACTTCCTATATTCCCCCTCAATGCAGAATCCGTCTTCTTATACAGAAACGAAATTCCTGCTTCCACTGCCTGTGCCGCCACCGCATATACCTTCCTGTAAGCAGCCTCCGCTGTCATATGCCTTGTCTCCGCATCCACTACCAGGACCTGTATATCCTCCGCGCATTCCAGGCTTAAACCAGCCCCGTCATTTTCATCCGAATCCGCGATCATCACACGGGTGCGGATTCCTCTTTCCGCGAACTGAACCCCCGTATCCAGCGCCCCGGTAAAATCATCTGCAATCACCAATAAGCTGATCATCCAAATACCCCCCGCACATATCTCCGCACAATTCATGCGGTGAATCATTTCTGCTAATAAAAAGTATAATTCATCTCCGAGTAGATGTCTACTCCACATTCAGCAGAATAAAAATATCTTTGGCAAAACCGGAGACGCCCATTGAATATCTCCGTACAACTTGGTATGATTAAGTTATACAATCATATGAGGGGCAAATACTTTTGACCCCGACCGCATAAAATGGAGCAACACAAAAAGGGGGTTTTTCTATGAAACTTGGATTTGTAGGCGCTGACCATGAGGTCACCGGAAGCTGTCACTATGTGGAAGCCTGCGGGAAACACATTTTAGTCGACTGCGGACTGGAGCAGGGCCGAGACGCCTATGTGAATCAGGACATTCCTGTCCCCATCAGCCAGATCGACTATGTACTGCTGACGCATGCGCATATCGATCACTCCGGACGGTTGCCGCTTCTGTACAAGAACGGTTTCCGCGGTGATATCATCACCACCTTTGCCACCAATGATCTCTGCAGCATCATGCTTCGGGACAGTGCCCACATTCAGGAATTCGAGGCAGAATGGCGTAATCGCAAGGGCAGACGTGCCGGTGCGGAAGAGTATGTTCCTCTCTATACCATGAATGATGCCCTGGGCGCCATCAGCCTGTTCCATCCCTGCGATTACGAGCAGAAGATCGAGCTGTGTCCCGGTATCCATGTACGGTTCCGCGATGTAGGGCATCTTCTTGGTTCCTCATCCATCGAGCTTTGGCTGAAGGAAGAAGACACCGGGAAGAAGATCGTTTTCTCCGGAGACATCGGTAATATCAACCAGCCGCTGCTCAAGGATCCGCAGACCACCGACTCTGCCGATTATGTAGTCATGGAATCCACCTATGGAAACCGTACCCACAACGCTCCGCCGGACTATGTAAACGGGCTTGCCGCCCTCATCGAGAAAACGCTCCGCCGGGGCGGCAACCTGGTCATTCCCGCATTTGCGGTAGGACGCACTCAGGAGCTGCTCTATTTTATCCGGGAGATCAAGGAACGCCGTCTGATCGACTTTGATTTTCCGGTCTATATGGACAGTCCGCTGGCAATTGAGGCGACTTCTATTTTCAACAAGAATGTACAGTCCTGTTTCGACGCAGAAGCACTGGCGCTGGTAAACGCCGGGATCAACCCCATTCGTTTCCCGAACCTTCACCTGGCTGTATCCAGCGATGAATCCAAGGCGATCAACTTTGACAGCCAGCCAAAGGTCATCATCTCCGCATCCGGCATGTGCGAGGCAGGACGAATTAAGCACCACCTGAAGCACAATCTGTGGCGGCCTGAATCCACGGTAATGTTTGCCGGCTATCAGGCATATGGCACTCTGGGGCGGGCACTTCTGGAAGGGGCAGAATATGTAAAGCTCTTCGGCGAGACCATTGAGGTCAAGGCCGAGATCGTCAGACTGGAAGGTATCAGCGGTCATGCCGATATGGATGGTCTCCTGAGCTGGGTGAAAGCCTTCACCCCCACACCACAGATGGTATTCGTGGTCCATGGAGAAGATGAGGTCTGCGACAGTTTTGCCGCTCACCTCAATGAAGAATGCCGGATTCCGGCTTTTGCCCCCTTCTCCGGCGCTCTGTACGACCTTGCCGCAGGTGTTTGGCTCAAAGAAGGACAGAGGATTCCTGTATCCACCGAAAAGCCTGCTTCCAAACGGAAGTCCGAGGTCTTCACCCGTCTTCTGGAAGCCGGAAAACGGCTTATGCAGGTCATCTATCACAACGAAGGCGGAGCCAACAAGGATCTTGCCAAGTTCACCAGCCAGATCAACTCGCTGTGTGACAAATGGGATCGTTAATACACGGGCAAAAAGGCATCCTTCATCAGAAGGATGCCTTTTTACATGGGTTTTGTATGTTCAACATTTTAGGATAATTGACTCACTTTATTATACAGCAATTCTCATGCCAACTTATATTTCCCGAAAATCCCGGATTTTCAGGCATATAACTGAAGTTTTTTGAAACATTCTGCTACAAATGGTTCACAATGCTTCAACACGGTTTCTCTTTAGAGCTTCGTTCCCTGTACATACAGATCATAGATCGGAAGTCCCGCCAGATCCACATCATCCTGAGTGATCGGCTCGCCCTTCTTTACATCTCTTAAAAGAGTCGTTCCATTGAGCAGATAGAACGGGGCAATATTTCCGACTGCCCTGCTCTCCAGAAGCTCCGGCAGCAGACCATCAATGGCATGATGATGTCCATGCACCTTCAGCTCGGTTCCCTTCGGCATATCCTCCTCTGCAACTCCTGCCAGTACAGATACCTGACGGCATTCCGGATGTGTTCCGACTCCCATAAAGTCTCCCAGAAGAATAGAAGCCGGCGTCTCAAGTCCCATGAAATGATATGGATAATAGATGCATGCATACTTTCCGTTACGGCTGACCACATGACCCTTGCCCTTCAGAATGTCCCACATCTTCTCATTTTCGCATTTAATAATGATAAACTCACCGCCGCAGAAGCTCGCCTCGTCACTTCCTCTCAGATTATAGAAAACATCCACTACGCCGGTCTTCTTCAGAATGCCTCCATCCTCCTCAGGAATGAAAATATCCGCAAGCTCGCTTGCTTTTGCAATCGGATAATTCATAAACGGTGTGGCAGGAGCCAACCCGCTCACGTTCGACACCAGATTCATTTCACAAAGATCTGCGGAAATAACCTCTGTATATTTTTCCAGAAGCTTCCGGCGTGCGTCCAGGGTTTCTGTTCCCTTATAATACCAGTGTTCCAGCAGCTCCGGCAGCATCTCACCCTCGTGGATTCCATCTGTATAAGTGAATTTTCCGGTCTCTCTGTCCCACACAAAATCATATTCACTGGATTTTCCGGCAGCTATAACCTCCAGCCCCAAAAGCTTCGCCCATGAATAAAGGTCCAGAAGATTCCGCGGCTGATCTCCGTTCACCAGCGCATAGACCGCATTGTTTCTGGCTGCGATCTGGTTCAGGATCGGACCGCATACGCTGTCAGTCTCCTTGGATACCATATACACATTAATGCCCCTCTCAAGCGCCTGCACAGCTGCGTCAGAGCTCACCGCTGTATTGCCGGTACACTCTACCAGTGCTGTGATTCCGCACTCCATGACCAGACGGTAATCGCTCACAACAAGGATCGCATCCTCCGGTGCAGCCTTGATCTGCTCTGTATTCTCACAGAATACCACCTTGCCTTCCTCATATCCGATCTCTTTGAGCACCTCCAGGCACTCTTCCGGATGTCTGGAGCAGACAGCCCGAAGCTCCATCAGACTTACATGAGGGATCTGAGCCAGAAGGGTATAGCCATATCCTCTTGTAGCTCCAACAATACCTACTTTTGATTTTTTGCCGCTTTTGTCGTTTAACAGGTTGGTATAATCCATGTTTTCCACTGTTCCTTTCTTTTTCATCGTTTTATCTGTTTATCTATTTTTACAGCAATTTCAATGCCAACTTCATTTTTCGTTAAAATAATGTGAAAACAGGCGCAAAACAGTTGCCGGAAGGCAGAATCTATTGTAGAATTGTAGCATATGCAACAGTTTTATTGCACAACGCAAAGGAGGTCCCCATGATTCGTCTTCAGATTATCGTCCCCTATCCGGAGCTTTTGGAAAAGGCATGTACGATCCTGACCTACCCCAAATACAAAAATACGCTGAGCGCCAATGTACAGCTCGTCACTGTGGATAAAGCACATCTGATCCAGACTACGGATTCAGATATTGTAATCGCAAGAGGCTATACCGCCCAGTATCTGTCCCGGCATCAGAAGGTTCCCACACTTCCTATTCCCATCACCGGATACGATATCCTGCGCGCCATTGCAGAGTGCAAGAAGAAATACCACCCGTCCAGGATCGGCTGTGTCGGGCAGACGCAGGACTTTCAGGCAATCACAGGAATCGAGGAACTGCTGGATATCCCGGTACTCCCCATCCTTTCCGATCATTTTGAGGATCTTCGCTCCTGCATCGAAGAAGCAGTCCGGCAGGGCTGCGATGCCATTGTGGGCGGATATTCCGCCATGCTCGCCGCAAACGAAATGGGACTTTCCGCCACCTTTATCCGCACCGGCAACGAAGCACTGTTTCAGGTATTTGACGAGGCGATCCACATCATCGAGATCACCCGCGCGCGTCAGTTAAAAAACGAGATGTACCGCACCGTCATCAAATCCTCTCAGGAGGGTATCCTGTATGTGGACGCCGAAGGACGGATCATCCTGGACAACCCATCCTCCCTCCTCCTCACCAAAGAACCGCGGCTCAAATCCCGGCTGCTCTCGGAGGTCCTGCCTTACATGGTCTCCTCCTGCCAGAAGGTCCTCGCCACCGGTCAGGAGATCATCGGAGAGATACACCGGACACATGTGCGTACCATATCGGTCAATTACACACCTATTCTTGTGAACAAACAGACCAATGGCTGTCTGATCTTCTTTCAGGATATTACCCGCATCCAGCAGCTGGAGGCTACGATCCGTAAGAGTCTGAACGAGAAAGGGCTCCGCGCACGTTATCATTTCAGCGATGTTATCTATGCGAGCACCATAATGGACATGACCGTAGAGAAAGCCTCCTCCTATGCCGCCACCTCTGCCAACATCATGCTCCTTGGAGAAAGCGGAACCGGAAAGGAGCTGTTTGCCCAGAGCATCCATAATCAAAGCTCCCGAAAGGACGGTCCCTTTGTGGCGATCAACTGTGCCGCTCTTCCTGAAAACCTGCTGGAAAGCGAACTGTTCGGCTATGTACAGGGTGCCTTTACCGGAACCAACAAGGGCGGCAAAACCGGTCTCTTTGAGCTGGCTCACGGCGGCACACTGTTTCTGGATGAGATCTCCGAGATTTCCGTCAACATGCAGAGCAAGCTGCTTCGCGTACTCCAGGAAAGGGAGGTCCGCCGGATCGGTGATGACCGGGTCATCTCCATCGACGTACGGGTCATCAGCGCCACCAACCGCAATCTGAAGAGACTGGTTTCCGAAGGAAAATTCCGTCAGGATCTGCTCTACCGGCTGGATGTACTGCGTATTTTCCTGCCGCCTTTAAGAAGAAGAGACTCCGATACCCTTCTTCTGTTCCAGCATCTTCTGAACCGCTTTTCCTCTGCCGGAGCCGAACAGATGCCGCCTCTTACGGCAGAGGCACAGCAGATGCTTCTAAGCCATCCCTTCTACGGCAATGTCCGCGAGCTGGGCAACGTTGCCGAACGGATCCGTGTGATGCATACGGACAGCTCTCCGATCACCGCTGCAGAGATCACTTCCGCCCTTACACCGGAGGACGTGGATATGGAGCTGGATCATGATGGAGATACGCATCTTCTCTATTATCCGGCAAAGGACTCTGAATACCAGCGCATCATGCTGGCGCTGCGGCACTGCGGCGGCAATCAGAGCAAAGCCGCAAAAGAGCTGGGCATCGATCGAAGCACGCTCTGGCGAAAACTGAAAAAGTACCAGGCATAGAGAAAGGACGTGCATCTGCACGCCCTTTCCTTTCTTACTGGTCTATCTTCTCATAGACGCCATCCGTCTCGACCATACATGCGATCTTCGCACTTTCCTCCAGCTCTTCTATGCCGTAGAAGGCATCCATGACGCTTTTTCCTCCCACGATACCGCCGTGGTTCTTGAGAAGGTATGCGTCTCCTTTATCAAGGCTGTCCTTAAACGCCTGGAAAAGCGTATCCGAACCCGGCTTTCCGTAAGGCACCAGCCCGATACTGCCCACCTTCATCTTCAGATATGGCGTATAAGAAGGGATGATATCCTCGTCCCGGTCAAACCTGCGGCAGGACCAGAGCACCGCATAGGGTCCGTGAGTATGGATCACCGCCTGCACCTTTTCATCCTTCTCATAATAATACTTATGAAGAGTCAGCTCCTTGCTTGCCTTCTTATCATTCTGAGGAACTCCGTCCAGAGAAACCACTGCAAAATCCTCCTCTGTCAGCGTTCCGAAGCAGCTTCCGCTTGCCGTAATATAAATATTGCCTTCGTGAAGAAAGCTCATATTCGCAGAAGAACCACTGGTCTTCCCTCTCTCGAACAGGCTGTGCGCAGCCCATACCGCATCACGAAGCTTTTTCTGCAATACCTCATCCATGATCATCTACCTCTCTTCCCTGTGGACGTCATCTCCACTGCCCGTTCAAAGAACTCCGGCTGTCCAAAGTTGCCCGACTTCAATACCAGACGGATCTTCCGGTCCTCCATAGGCGTCATGACCGGAACTCCCGGCGCAATGCTTTCTCCAATCAGATAAGACCCATAACCAAGACCCTTGGTCACTGCCCCGGAGGTCTCTCCTCCGGCCACGATCACCTGTGTATAACCATCCCGGACCGCCAGCCTTGCCAGAGCCGCCATGGTCTGCTCCAGAATCTCAGCTACTCTTTCCTTGCCTTCCTTCTGATTTTCACGTACATTCTCTGCCTTGTCCGAGCTGTAGAAAAGAACTCCGTCCTTCCCCTCCAGCTCCCTCCAGATGCTTTCTGCTGTCTCCTCGCCGTTCATAAGCTTCCACGGATCGATCCTTCTGGTGGGATTTCCTGTCTGCTTATATTTCTCGATCTGTTCAAGAGTCGCTTTGGAGCAGCTGCCTGCCAGAAGCAGACTCTTTCCTGCCGCCTCCTCGCTCTGTACCTCTTCCTCTTCCGAAGATTCTGTATGCAGATAATGATTGCCCAAAAGCCCGGATCCGCCGCTCAGTAAAGGCAGCATGCCGAAACAGGAGTAGATCCACTCACCATGAATATCCTCATAATAATCCGGAATTACATAAAAGTGCCCGCTGTCCGCTCTCACCGCTTCCAGCTTCTCCAGCACAAGCGCCCTTCCTGCCCTTAGCTCTTCTGCCGAAATACGGACACAGGGATACTTGCTCTGCTCCCTCATAAGCACGCTGATATCCGCATCCCACATAGGTGTCAGCGGATGGTTCTTCATATGCGTCTCATGCAGCGGCACGCCAAACACATAAAGGCTACCATCCCTGACCGTCCTTCCGTTGACCGGAAGAGACGGACACAGTACCGTATAAGGCAGATCCCACTTCTCCAGCGCAGCATCCAGAATCGGTCCGATATTTCCCTCCTTTGTAGAATCAAAGGTAGAACAGTATTTGACATATAGCTGCGGCGCCCCCTGCGCCTTCAGCCAGTCCAGAGCCTGCATGGACTGTTCCACTGCCTCCTGTACCGGAGCCGTCCTTGTCTTCAGTGCGATCACCACCGCATCACAGTCCTCATCCAGCATTCCTTCCGGTATCTCGTTGTAAAGCACCGTTTTCATACCCTGGCTTCTCAGAAAAGAAGCCGCATCGCTTGCACCCGTGAAATCATCCGCAATGCATCCCATTTTTCGTATTTCGCCCATTGCTATCTCCTTGCCTATTATTCCTCTTCAATGGCAACGCAGCGGATCTGCGCACCATTTGCATTCTCCAATGCAGTCGGAAGTCCAACAAACTCGGTGTATTTTCCCTTCACCGCTCTCAGATTATGCATATACTCAATCATCATTATATCATACTTCAGGCAGTGACGGTGAGTAGTTAAATAACAATGTCTCTCATCCACGCCAAAACGCAGCTTACGAATATCATAATCCTGCGGGAAATCAAATCCGATCACATCCGGCTTCAGGGAGGTCAGATAATCAGCCGCGTCCTCCGTCATATACGGAGCCTCATCCCAGTAATCATGAGACTGCCAGAAATCAAAGGCATTCTCCACTCCTCTGCTGTCTTCCCAGCAGGTCTTGATCAGAATGATCTTTGTCGCCTCATCCTCACCAAGGGCAGCCTTCAGCATCTCTGCCGTGATCGGCTGATTATCTTTTACATAGCTCACATCCAGGATCGTCGCTTTTCCAAACAGCGTTGACAGCGGAAAATCATTCAAAGTCTTTCCGCCTGCAAACTGATGGATCGGCGCATCAATATGCGTATACCAGTGTGTCTGCAGCGGAAATCTGGTCACACTTGCCGGATCTCCCTTCTCCGTAGAGCATTTTTCAATAATTTCCTCTGCATGCAGGCATCTCCAATGCGGAACGATGGGTAATGTTAAATCAATATACTTTTTCATGGCAGTCACCTTTCTCCTTAACCTTATCCTATAAAAAATACATCTCTACAGTCCTTTTGCGAGCAGGCTCCCACGGTCTGTAGAGATGCATTTATGCATGGCACTGAACGATTTATTCAGCTTTCTTCATATTCTTGGAAGTCTCGATGATCTTAAATACTGCAAACACAGCCATCAGTACAAATCCAATTAAAATACCAAAGCTCTTGATCCACACCGGATATCCGGTGATCGGGGTCGCCTCCCCTGTACCAAGCTGTCCGATCATAGTCGTCCACTCCTGAACGATCAGGAGAACAGAAACGATCAGTGCAGCCACATACTGAATCAGCTTCATAATTCCATAAGGAACCTTTTTGCCTTTTTCCTTATATCCGTCCTCAATCAAAGTCAGCGAAATCAGCTCATCTGATTTGAATGCAATTCCTGCTCCGATAAATACGATCCACACGAACATGAGTCTGAGCACCTCGTCAACCCATGGAGTTGACCAGTGTGTCACGTTACGGCAGAATACGGAATAGGTCTCGATCAAAATCATCAGAACGCCGACCAGTCCGAGAATGGTCTCCGCTGCTTTCATAAATTTTGATGAAAAATCCTTCATGTTACAATCTCCTATTCTTCAACCACTGCTACCACACGTATCTGTCCGCCATCCGCATGCTGAATATTCAGCGGAAGGCAGATCAGCTGGCATACATCTGCCCCGATACTCCACAGATTATGCATATACTCCATCTGCAGAATCCTGCCCTCTACCAGCACGCGTTCATGGCACGGCTGTACGATCTCATCTCCCGGCTTCATGGTACGGATCCTGCGGATATCATAATCCTGCGGGAAATCATATCCAACCACCTTCGGATGATAATCCCGGATCCAGATTCCCGCCTCATCGGTGATCCATGGTGAAGAATCCCAGTATTCCGTGGTCTTCCAGTCCACCTTTTTTCCCCGGTCGGTACGAATCAGGATCGTGTCAAAATGTCTGTCTTTATATTTTTCATTTGCTTTATCCAGCATCTGAGCTGTAATCGGTGTATTATCTCCCACATAGGACAGATCCAGAACGAGACATTCACTGATTGCCCAGTCCTGGATGGGGTAGTCGTCAGACGTCTCCCCACCCGGAACAAAATGCAGCGGATAATCAATATGAGTGAACCAGTGAGATTCCAAATTGTAGGCAACACACTGCCATGGGTCATGGTTCTCATGAGTCCTCTTCGGGACAAAATCGATCCCGTAACGCCAGTGCTCTTCAATTGGCAATGTCAAATCAACAATTCGTCTCATAATTGCCTCCCAGTCTCAGCACAGATTACATTCCTGCCTGTACAGTCTCCAAAAGCTCTGCTGCCTTCGGGCTCACATCGGTAAATACCTTCCAAAGCGGTTTTGCGATCTCCTGGAACGCCGCCTTGTCCGGATTCTCCTCGATGGTTACGCCATTGTCAAGAAGGGTCTGCTTTGCAGTTGCCTGTGCCTCATCCGTTGCATCAAGCTGTGCCTGACGTCCAACCTCTGCTGCCTCTACAACCAGAGCTCTCTGAGACTCGCTCAGGGAATCCCAGCGAACCTTACTCATTGCCATATAGAATGGGGTATAGGTAGCGTCAGTCATGGTTACATACGGCTGAACCTCATAAAGCTTACGTGCAACGATCTCATGCAGCGGGTTATCCTGTGCATCGATGGTGCCCTGTGCAAGGGAGGTATACAGCTCAGAAGCATCGATCTGGGTGGTCATGGCGCCGAATGCAGACCAGGTCTGGATCTGAATCGGGGAACCGAGCGTTCTCATCTTGATACCATCCATATCAGCCGGAGTCGCCACATTGCGCTTGTTGTTGGACAGCTCACGGAATCCGTTCTCCCAGAAGGAAAGACCTACGATACCTACACTGTCGAACATCGCGTTGATCTCATCTGCCGCCGGACCGGAGGTTGCCGCACGTGCTGACTCAAGATCCTCGAACAGGAACGGAAGCTGGAATACCTCGATCTCCGGAACAAGGCTGGAGAAATATGCAGTACCGGAAACGCCGATATCTACCGTACCCATTTTCAAAGCCTCAGTCAGAGAAGAAGCATCTCCAAGTGCAGTATCATAATAGGTAACTGCTTCCATGGTTCCATTGGAATTCTCAGTAATATAATCAGCCATTGCCTGAAGACCTACACCGGTAGGAGTATTCTCCGGAATAGATGCTGCGAACAGAGTCAGCTCTGCAAAATCTCCCTCTACAGCGCCTGTGGATTCACCGGTCTCTGCAGCTCCATCTGCGCTCTCTGTACTCTCAGTTTCTGTCTTCTCAGCCGGAGCCGGTGCAGACGTATCAGCGGAAGAACCTCCGCATGCGGTCGTTGCTGCTGCCATTGCCAGAACAAGGCCAAGCGCGATAACTCTCTTTTTCATAATGCAATAATCTCCTTTTTATTTTCTATTATTATTTTGCCAGATTCGGAAGCAGAGTAACAATACCCGGAATCAGAATCAGAATGATCGTGCTCACTGCAATCGTAAGCAGCGGAATCGGCAGATGCGGAATGATCTTATGTACCGGCTGTCCGCCAACGGAGGAAGCAACATACAGGTTGATGCCAACCGGAGGCGTTGCCAGTCCGATACAGAGTACGATAACCATGATAACGCCAAAGTAGATCAGATCAATACCATATGCCTGCGCCGTCGGAACAAAGATCGGAGCAAAGATCAGCAGTGCCGGAACTGCATCGATGAAGCAGCCTGCAACCAGAAGAATCAGGCACACTGCAAACATGAACACGGTTCCATTGGAAATATTGGATGTAAACATCTCAGCAATCGCCTGCGGAATACGCACACGGGTGATGACCCATCCAAATACCTGTGTCGCAGCCACGATAAGCATGATGCCTGCAGAGTTCTTCACGCCCCCGTATACCAGCGCCGGAACCTCGGACCACTTCGTCTCCTTGTAAATAAAGAGACCTACAATCAGACAGTAGAAGCAGCATACTGCAGACGCCTCTGTGGGAGTAAAGATACCGGAGTAGATACCGCCAAGGATGATGACCGGAGCCAGAATCGCCCAAACCGCATCAACGAAGGATTTCGCAACCGCCTTCAGGCTGAATCTCACTCCGCCGCCTGTGCCGTATCCCTTACGGATACAAAGAATAACTACAACAACAATCAGGATACCGCCAAGCAGAATACCGGGAAGAACGCCTCCCAGGAACATATCCGCTACAGATTCACCGGATGCAACTGCATAGAGCACCATCAGGGTACTTGGCGGAATGATCGGTCCGAAGATACCTCCCATGGTCTGAACCGCACTTGCGAATCCCGGATCGTATCCATCCTCTTCCATAGAAGGGATCATGATACCGCCCACTGCAGCCGTTGTCGCTGCACCTGCGCCGGTCATCGCCGCAAAGATCATACTTGCAAGAATATCCACGACTGCAAGTCCCCCAGGCATCCAGCCTACCAGGGTCTTCGCAAAATTGACAATTCGCTTGGAAATACCGCCGCTCTGCATCAGCCCTCCCGCAATTACGAAGAACGGGATCGCCAGAAGCGTAAAAGAGTCTACACCCTTTAACATCTGCTGCGCCACAATGATCAGTGGAATGGTCGGGCAATACAGGACCAGATACAGCAGAGAGGAAATACAGAGTGCAAACGCAATCGGGATTCCAACGAAAAGCATAACGAAGAATGAACCAACTAAAACTACTAAATCCATAATCGTCACCTCTCTCATGTTTTTTCTTTTCGTTTACTTTATATAGCAAAACCAATGCCAATCCCTGTTCTTTTTTACATTTTATTAAAAATCCTTCATTTTCAGCCTTTTCTTTTGTCTATTTTTCACATTTTGAATATTGCATTTTTTGCCCCTCGAATTTTGTCGCATTTTGTTGCAACACTTTGTTGCATATACTACAGGTAGCAAATACCCCCCCCCGGTTTCATTTGCGTTTCACACGTTACATTTTGTCTCATTAGTGTTTCCCGACAAAAAAGCTCTGAACAGAAAGGTTTTTCATATTTTGATAGATTTCTTCCGGGAGCAATGCTACAATAAAGCAAAGCAAAAGGAGGACCTATTCATGTACTACACTTACGACCCTGAAAACTCGATCAAAGTACCCGCTCCCTTCGGAAGAGCAATGACTCCCATGTTCATGGGTGACGACCCGATCATCACAGAAACCAACTTTTCTGTACATATGACCGAATGGGATCCGGGCTGCAGCGTTGACAACCATATCCATGATTCCGCCATGGAAGCCATGTACTGTATCTCCGGAAGCGGAGTCGCTCAGGTGAACGGGGAAGAGCACCCCTTTGTTCCCGGTTCCATGATCGTGGCGCCCCCGGGAATCACCCATCAGATCACCAATACCGGAACAGAGCTTCTGAGAGTTCTGTGTATCTTCTCTCCGCCAACTACCGGAGAAGGATTAAGAAGCCGCGCAATGGAAGCCGTTGCTGAAGCGGAAAGGCTGAATAAAGAAAAATAATTAAATAATCGAGTAGGAGGGAGTGGTAACTCCCATCCTCTCACACCACCGTGCGTACCGTTCGGTACACGGCGGTTTCAATAGTTGACGTGCAGAGACTGATAGGCTGTGGTTAGATCATAAAAACCCCAGTTTATCAGTCTTTCTTTGCTTAATGCCCATTGAACCGCCTTATTTCCAGCATTAAACCAGTATCCCTTGCGGTCGTAAGCAATCGTTGCCGCATAGTGGCTGTCTACCCCCAGTCCTATGAGCTTCCTCAGCCTTGTCCTGGGTAGTTTCCACTGTTTCCAGATACACATTCGTATCCTTCGGTACAGCCATCCATTCAACTTCTCTACTTGGTTCTTCATATCCGCTATTCCGTGTGAGCAGCTTTCTTTGTTTTCTGTACCCATTTGCTCATTCCTCCTTTCCCGGTTGTACTATAGACTCCTATTGATTCGGTCCTTCACTGAAAAAAACAGCTACTATGACCTCTGCTGATTTCTGCATGTTCAGCGTTGTCTCCTGACAGCGGTTACTCTTTACAGAGCGTTCCATGCAGACCTCCCTGAGTACCACACGTCTCTTTCCCTCCATCCATCTGCCGCATTTACTGTACATGATTCCGTGTAGCTATTGGGCTTCATCTTGTCCAGCAGACTTACCCTCATGCACAGCCTTCTATGCGATTTCTGTTCGTCAGATCAGAGGTTGGCCCGTGGGTTAGTAAGTTCCCCACATCCGGCTTCCTTCAGATTCCACTTCACGATGGACACCCTTGCCTTCGGCTACATCCTTCCCACTACCGGGCGGATTTGGGACTTGCACCCTTTAGAAACGTGCGCCGCCAGGCGCACTGACACAAAAACAGGCACGTCTCCGTCGATAATAATTTATCACTGAAGACGTGCCTGTCTTTGGAGCAAGATTTATTTAAGAAGTTTACGAAGTTTTGCGCCTTCTCCTTCCCAATAATCCTGAAGTATAAAATTTTCAATATTCAGGCTAAAATCCTTAACCCCTAGAGATTCATAATACTCTGCATCTTCTGATCTGTAGATCTCACATCTTGGACGTACTCCATGTCCCAATGCCACCTCAATCATTCGACGCTCTGCATTCCGAATATCTTCCTTGTGGTCCTCTACCTCCCAGCCCTGACTCATGCAATAATCATAACCGCCAAACTGAACCATATCAACTCCGGGTACAGAGCAGATTTCTTCTATATTCTGTATAGCCTCTTTCTTCTCAATCATAAAGCAGCAGACAATCTTACGAATCCGTTCCGCATGTGCCAGCGCAGAAATCATTTTTGGTGATTTTATAAACCTTCTTGTAGAAAAACCATAACTTCCCTGATCAAAAGGTGTATCCGGTCTCAGAGCAGCAATACTCTCTCGAACCTGCTCTGCATTTCGATGATCTGTGAACAGTACCGCCTGAAATCCGGATGCTGCTGCCTTCTGAGCCACATATAACCGGTTCTGGTAGTCTATCTTAATCATTGTTCCCATCTGATACAGCTCTGCCGCACGTACCATATTTTCCAGATCTTCCTGTGAAAATGTGGAGTATTCTGCCAGAAATTCTGCATAATCATAATGACCGGTCCCTCCAATAATTTCCATAATATAAGGTTTGGTACTGATCACTCTGGTAGATACTGTTTTTATTCCTTTTTTCATGCATTCGTGAATTCTGTTATCCATGGATTTCCCTCTCAGCAAACCATATTATATGGTTTTTCACCGTCCAAAAGCATCTTTACCCCGTCCAGAAGCTCGTGAATCATTCCCACGCGAACTTCAGCCACATTTGTGCAGCAATGAGGTGTCATTACAATATTACCAAGAGCTGCAAGCTCTGGATTTACATTCGGCTCGAATTCCTGTACATCCAGCGCTGCACCTTTAATAATGTGATTTCTCAGGGCTTCCAAAAGTGCTGCTTCCTCTACAATCGATCCCCTGGATGCATTAATGAGATATGCATCTTTCTTCATCAAAGACAGTTTCTCCGCATTAATAAAATGCCTGGTCTCCGCTGTAAGCGGAATATGTATGGTAACCACATCTGCGCATGACAGCACTTCCTCTGCAGTCATATATCTGGCTCCTCCCAATTCATCTTCCAGCTTTTCATCAATCCGGGACTGATTTGAATAAACAATCTTCATACCCAGACCGTGGGCTTTCTTTGCGACCATACCTCCAATTCTTCCCATACCAATTACACCCAATGTCTTGCCATAGAGAACCATATCCCGATAAAAGAACAGTTGACGGGTCATTATCAGGTCTTTTTTAAGTTCCCTGTCATACTGTACCACACCTCTGCAGATACTCATCATCAAAGCAATTGTCATTTCACTGGTCGCTTCCATTACAGAACGCGGTGCATTCAGCACGTGAATTTTCTTTTCCTTCGCATAAGCCCAGTCTACATTATCATAACCAGAGCCCACATTACCTACAATTGTAAGTCTTTCTCCGCAATCCATCAGTTCCTTATCCATTTTAAAATCATGATAACAAATAAAGACATCTGCATCACGGATCACATCTTTTGCCTCTTCCTTTGTCCAGCAGGCAAGAGCTTCTTTGGGAACCACTACCTCCATATCTTTTACATAATCACAATAGTATTCCACTGGAATATTGTGGCTCAAAACAATTTTTTTCATATTCTACGCTTCCCTCTGTTCTATAAAATAGCGCCTGATACCCTGTAAAATCGGCCAGCACAGGGAAAGCAATGCTACAACAATAAACACACAGCTGATTGGACGGCTGAAGAAAATAGAATAGCTTCCCTGAGTCATAACAAGACTTCTGCGCAGATTGCCTTCACACATCTGTCCAAGAATAAGCGCCAGCACGATCGGTGACAACGGATAACCTCCCTTTGTCAGCAAATATCCAATTACTCCTGCAATAAACATAACCAGAACATCATAATAATTATTATTGATTGCAAAAGATCCAATTGAACAAAGCACCAAAATAACCGGTATCAACACTCTCTTTGGAATCTGAACAATTTTAACAAACATTGGCTGAGCAGCAAATCCGAGAATCAATACAAATATATTTGCCAGCATAAACCCGGCAAAAATTGTCTGTACAGTTGTCAGGTGAGTCATAAACAACTGCGGTCCGGGAATAAGATTATGCATCTGGAGTGCACCCAACATTACTGCTGTATTTGCATCTCCGGGAATACCCAATGTAAGCAGCGGAATCAGCGCGCCACCTGTTGTTCCATTATTAGAAGACTCCGGTGCAGCAATTCCTTCCGGTACTCCGGTACCGAATTTTTCCGGATGCTTAGAAAAACGCCGCTCCATATCATAGGAAATAAATGCACTGATATCTCCTCCGGCCCCCGGAATAATACCGATAAAAGTTCCTGTAAGTCCTCCTCTTAAAATTGTTGGTCCAATGATTTTCAAGTCATCCTTGCTGGGAAATGGATGTTTTGTTGCCTTTGCAGGCGGACGCTCTGTAAACAGATCTTCACAGGTAATAAAGCACTGACTCAATGCAAAAAGCCCCACCAGAACAGGAATAAAAGAAAGACCATTCATCAAATATACGCTTCCAAAATTGTAACGTGTAAACGCAGTAATATTGTCAATTCCAATCAGCGAAAGCAAAATACCCAGGCATCCCGACATCAGTCCCTTTACCAGATTCTTTCCACTGATTCCTGCAATTATTGAAAGTCCAAAAAATGCCAGAGCAAAGGACTCCGGTGCACTAAACTTTAAAGATACCATTGCAATTCTTTGCGCAATCAATATCATGATAATACCCGAAATAATACCTCCTCCAAAAGAGGACAGCGTTGCAATTCCGAGTGCACGTCCCGCTTCTCCACGTAAAGTAAACGGATATCCATCCAAAACCGTTGCCGCTGCAGATGGAGTTCCTGGTGTATTAATAAGGATCGCTGTAATTGAACCTCCATAGAGGGCGCCGCAAAAGATACCTATCAGCATCAACATACCTTCTGCCGGTCCAAGGCTAAATGTAAGAGGCATCAGAAGACAGACCCCCATCGTTGAAGTCAGTCCCGGCATTGCTCCAAAAGAAATACCCATAATTACTCCGCCAAGTGTACACAGAAGAACAGATGGCTGAAGCACGTTCATAAGAATTGTAGTCATGATTTGTCCTCCTTAAAATAAAAGTCCTTTCGGCAGATTAACATGAAGCAAATTATGGAATATGAAATACAGCACAGCTACTACAATAATCGGGAGTACGGCTGAAAGTATTTTGTTTTTCTCGTGCACCTTAAAATAATAGTTCATACCATATTGGAACACCACAGAACTAACAATAAATCCTATTTCCTTAATGCAGATAATATATGCCAGTGTGATTCCCATAGTAACCCACACACGAAGATTTTCCTTTTTAAATATTTTTACTTCCTGTAATTCCTCTGGAATCTTCTCTTTTCTGGATAATATCAATTCCAAAACAGATAGTGCGATCACCAGTACGCACATAATACGCGGAAAATATCCCGGTCCAACAGCCCCATTACTTCCAGGCGGAAAACTTAATGACACGATAAAAAATACAACTGCTACGGCAATAAATACACAGGCAATTATATTAGCAATTTTTTTCACTGTACAAAATCCTCCTTTGTCAAGACGGGGCAAGACATCAAACGCCTTGCCCCGTCTTATATAACCATTTATTTTTCTACTGCAATACCCAATTCCTGAGTCATTTCATCGCAGATCTTATCCATACCACTTAACAGTTCGCCAAAGGCAGCTGCATCCATGTAATTACTGGTAAAACTGTTGTTCTGCATGAACTCCTGCACTTCTGGCTGCGCCAGTGCATAACGGGTAGCTGCATCAACTGCATCCAGAACTTCCTGAGAGGTTCCCTTTGGAGCCAGGAATCCACGATATACGACTACGCTGGAGGCCTCGCCATATCCGCACTCAGCTGCGGTCGGTACTTCCGGAAATGCTTCCAGACGTTCCGGACTGAAAGTCATAAGCATTTTCAAAAGACCGGAATCCAGATAGGTCTTACACTCTGCATCAGATACCGGCACACATTCTACGTTTCCGCCTGCTGCTGCAATTGCTGCCGGTCCACCGCCGTCGCACGGAACATGAACGATATCCACATCAGCAATACTTGCAAATTTAGCCGCTAACAGATGCCATGGACCTCCGATACCAGAATTGGAAAAACGAACTTTTCCAGGATTTTCTTTCATATAGTCCACGAAATCTTCAACTGTATCATACGGAGCTGCTGCAGGAACACAAATTGTTCCATAGCACGCATTAAAGTTGCAAATCGGTTCAAAATCTTTATAGCTGTACTCAAAGTCCGTCGTGTATGGCAAACCATTCAATTCTGCAACACCTGCAGTAATACAGCTTCCATCATTGGGGTCAGTTGCTCCTGCTGCAAATCCAATTGCACATCCACCGCCAGATTTGTTAACAACAGTAACTGGTACATTCAGATATTCTTCCATATAGATTGCCAGCTGACGAATAAGCGTGTCTGTACCGCCGCCTGCTGACGGAGGAACCGTAATCTGAAGAGAAGATGCCGGATAATTATCGATCGGTGTCAAATCTGCATCTGCAGTTGTCTCTGCTGGAGCTTCTGCCTCTTCGCTTTCTTCTGTCAATTCTTCTGCCGGTGCCTCTGTTTCTTCGCTTTTCTCTGGAGCCGGTGCCGGTGCTTCTGTCTTACCAGTGGAACCACATGCAGTTACACAGAGCATCGCAGCTGTAAGAAGCAGTGCTACGAGTTTCTTGTTTTTCATTCTTTTACCTCCTTGGTTTTCCGAAATCATTAAAATGCATTTTTCTTTATTTGCACTTGCATTTCATGTATTTAGCATATCATTTTTCTCATTTTTTTCAATTTGGAATGTTTTACAAGGTTTTTATGTGTATTTTATCTAATTCCAACAGCATTTGTGTCATTTTTTTGTCACTTTTAGACCAAAACTGGTTTTAACATTTTCTTAACATATTTGTGCAAAATTTGTGGCAGCACCTGACACAATTCGAATTTCTGTTCGATTGACGATTAAAAAACTCAATGCTACTATGAGCGCAAAAAGGAGGAGAACATCCATGACAAATTTCGAATCACTTGTATGTTTTGGCTTCAGCCCCAGCATGCTGTTTCCAAAATCTTTTGAAGATCCGCTGACACATTTTTCTGCCATTAAGCTCTGCTGCCGCTGTCCCGGATACGAAACCTTTGAAACTTTTCTTCCCGAAAATGATTTGCTGAGAAAAGCCTGTATCCGGGAAATGAAAACCTACGGAAAACAACTGCGTTACAATACAACAGGCGACTTCCAGGTTGATGGACCGTATAATCCATGTAGTGATAACCCTGAATATCGCAAACAGGCACTTGATCTTGTAAAAATGCATATAGAATTTGCCGCCGAAGCAGAATCCCCTTTCATTGTTGTGACAGGATGCCCTGACAAGGGTGAAGAACGCCGTCCGGAACTTAAAAAACTTTATATGGAATATTTTTTACAGATAGCAGAATACTGCAGACAATACAATATGGATATTCTGATTGAACCAATCGAAAGACACCGGTTCAAAAAACTTCTCCTGGGTCCTACCGAAGAATGTGCCTCTTTTATTCTGGATGCTCAAAAAGCAGGTGCACACAATGCCCATCTTATGATGGATACCGCCCACCTTCCTCTGATGGGGGAAACTATCGACCATGCTCTTAAAGTGTCTCTTCCAGCCGGACTTCTGCATGTACATATGGGAGATGCTGTTCTGAATGAATCCAGCACTTTTTATGGACACACGCATCCTCCAGTAGGTGTTCAGGGTGGTCTTTTTGATCTCGATGAACTAACCAGACAATTTATAGAAATGTTTAACCATGGATATATTCCAAAAAAACCGGGCAGGAAACGTGCAAGTATTTCTCTGGAAGTAAAACCATATCCCGGATGCAGTGAAATAACTTCCATCCAGCTAATGTACGAAAAAGTGAAATCTGCCTGTGATTCTGCAGCCGAACAACTGGGGATCTATTAAAGAATAGAAAAAGACTCCTTTACAGGAGTCTTTCTCCACTGGGGATATGAACCTTGACAACAGTCCCCCTGTTCTCCTCACTATCCAGCGTAAGCGTATATCCCAAAAGCGATGCAATCTCATTTGCAATCGCCAATCCAAGTCCTGTTCCTCCTCTGTCTCCTGTATTCGAGGCTCGAAACTGGTGTTGAAAAACATGTCCAATCTCTTTCTGAGGAATACCGCGCCCTTCGTCCTGAACCATCAGCAATAAATCGGTTCCTATACCAAACAATGAAATATAAACGTTTGTATTTTCATTACTGTATTTTATTGAATTCTCCACAAAAATAATAACCAATTGCCGGAGACGAGTGTAATTGCCAGATACGACGGTAAGCTCCGGCGGCAGATCCTGCCTCAAATGCAATCCTATATTTTTCAGAGCCGCTGCCGGATACAGGCTTTTATAGATATCCTTCAGTATGTCTGCCAGACAACAAGGTACCTTTTCCATAGAATAATTAGGTGTCTGAAGTCTGGAAAGAGTCAGCAGATCATCAACCATCTCCTGAACATATAACGTCTCCTTCAGAATACTGTCATAATATTCCGGAAGTTCTTCCGGCTCTGCAAGTCCGTCTTTCAAAAGTTCTACCTGAGCACGAAGCGCCGCAACCGGAGTACGAAGCTCATGCGACACATTATTAAAGAAATTCCGACGATTTTCATCATCCTGATCCCGCCTTTTCTGTTCTTCCTCTAATCTGTCTGCCACCTCGTCCAGCGTCCTCGCCAGCCTGCCAATTTCATCACTTCGTTTAGCAGCTGCCCCACTGGTAAAATGACTGAGTGACCATGTTTCCAGTGCACGGGTAATATTGTTAAGAGGAGATTCCAGAATCTCTGAAAATCCTCTCTGCGCACGGAAAAGAAGCACAAACGTCAGAATAATGGAAACTCCTACCGCCAAAAAAACCGGTATCAGACGCTGTAACACGTCCCTCATAAATATGGTAGTGATCACCATTCCGCCGGACATTCCATGCGTTCCCTGAATAGGGACAGCAACCGTCCATCGTTTAAAATGATTGGCTATTCCCGGTCCTTCTGTAACCATGCGGTTCTGCAGAATCGCCTTCCGAAACACACCAAAAAATTCCGGAGGCAGAACTTCAAAGGTCACTCGTTCTGCTTCCTCATTATACTGACTGGTAATACCATTGGGAAACACTACAAATATTCGAACTTTCTCAGGTCTTGCATATTTATTCAGGTCATCCAGCTGTTGAAGATACCAGCCTGTACGGGAATCATTAAAGTATGTTTCCATCATAGGCTGTTCCATAGTATCCTCAAACTGTCTTGCCACACGATCTGCCATATCAACCAGCTCATCCGTATACAGATAACTCAGATTAATATAACAAAATGCAATCAAGATCACAGCATTGACACAAAGCATTGCAACTGCATATGTCTTCGATATCCGCTTTACTAACGAAGATTCTCTTTTATCGTTCAATATACTCAAACTGATATCCAACTCCCCATATGGTCTTAATATCCCAATTCGGATGAGGCTGCTGTGAAAGTGCAAGACGCATTCTTTTCACCTGTGAATCTACAGCACGGATATCTCCGCGATAGTCTTCTCCCCACAGCATCTCCAAAAGCGCCTCTCTTGTAAAGGTTCGCTGAGGCTTACCGGCAAGTGTCCATAAAATCTCAATTGCCTTTTTTGCCAGACCAAGCGGTTCTCCGTTTACTGTAACGGAATAGCTGGACAAATCGATTCTCAGGTTATCTATACTGAGTACCTGATGAGCAGAAAGATCACTGTAGCTGCTCATTCTCCTCAGTACCGCTCGGATTCTTGCCATGACCTCTCCTGGACTAAATGGTTTTACAATATAATCATCTGCCCCTATATCCAGCCCCATAATTCTCTCAAAATCCTCTCCTCTTGCCGTAATCAGAATAATTGGTATCGTACTTTCTTTCCTGATATGTCGACAAACCTCAAAACCATCCACTTTAGGCATCATAACATCCAAAAGCACCAGGCTGACATGATTCTTTTCATATAAGTCAAGTGCCTGCTGTCCATCTTCTGCCAAAATAACATCATAACCGGCATTCAGCGCATAGCGTTCCAGAACAGACAGTATCTGTTTATTATCATCAGCTATCAATAACGTAGCCATACAATTATCCTCCGCTTCCTTTGCACTTTCTTAACAATTCGTATCCATTATAATGCATAAAACGAGAGTTTACAAGCAACGAAAAAATATCATTTTTTCATAATCACGTTATAGTTTTCACTTTTATCACACAAAAGCAGCAGCTCAACGAGCTGCTGCAAATATTCAATATATCTCCACTATAGTTACATCCCGCACAGCACGATGACCTTTTCAGGCGTCGTCTGCGGAGGTATGCTTCTGGTCGTCTCGCTGTAAAGTACAACCAGCGTGTGCCCACCCGGATTGCCCATAAAAATCTGGTTGTTCGGAGTAACAACCTCCGTATTCGGTCCCAGATTCAACCGAAGAGACTGATCTGACGCTGTCAGCATATTGTTGAAAAAAGCAACCGCCACCATCTGATTCGGCATCTGCGGTGCCACCACAGCCGCAATGAACTGCGGCGGATAAATAAGAGGCGCCGGAAGATTGCCGTTATAGAACGCCGTTACCGGCATTCCCTCGGACAGCGTGGCAAAATCCACCACATAGGTATCCTTATTTACAAAGAAGTTGGTGATCCCGCCCTCTTCATTCTCTACAGTTATCATCTGCGAGCAGCCTCCGTACCTGGAGCCATTCGCCGACACCATCTGCATCTCGGTAATCATACCCGTCACTGACAAAAACGTCGGTCTTCTGCTTCCCCAGAAAACATTTACATTCTGTTCCATATCCATGATCCTTATCCAATCTTCTTAATAAGATATGCATCACAGAACTTTTGTGTACCTTTTCTACAGATCAAACAGAATCTTTACAAACAAAAGCGCCAGCACAGTCAGTATGATCGGGCGGATAACCTTTGTCCCATTTCTGAGCACCATACCGGATCCCACATAATGCCCCGCAATGCTGAACACTCCTGCTGCAAGACCAAGCGGAATCACCACCTGCCCGTTCAGCAGAAACGTTGTCAGAGACGCCACATTGGAGCTCAGGTTCACGATCTTGGTATATGCAGCCGCTTCCATGGAAGGCATACGGGCAAGTCCCAAAAGCACCAGTATCATAAATGTCCCCGTCCCGGGTCCGTAAAAGCCGTCATAGGCTCCGATTACCAGCGCCCCGGTCCAGGTGATCAGGGCTTCCTTTCCCGCGGACAGACGTCTCTCCTTTTCAGAGACCAGAGAATTCTTCCGAAGCACCAGAAATGCAGTCACCGGAAGCACCACCATCAGTACATGCTTCAATATCCGCTCATCCGTCAGCATAGTCAGATGCGTCCCTATGGAAGAACCCAGCAGAGACAAAAGGACTGCCGGCACCGCCAGCTTCCAGCGGATCATTACATTTCTGCAGATACGTATGGTAGAAATGATCGTCCCCGAAGCCGATGACATCTTATTCGTCGCCAGCGCATGGTGGATCGGCACGCCAGCCAGATAATATGCCGGAAGGGAGATCAATCCGCCTCCGCCGCCTATGGCATCCACAAAGCCTGCCAGAAATACCATGGGACACACGATCAAAAATGTGGTCCATGTAAGCTCCATCTTCCTGTCCTCCTGAAATTACCCGATCCTGCGCACAGATTCTCCATCCACCAGCTCTGCCGCAAAGATCCTGTGCTGATTCTCCTTCCTGCCCTCGATCAGATCGATCAGAAGACGGATGGATTCCCTTGCCATCTCCTCACAGGGCTGACGCATAGTCGTCAGCGACGGATGATAATATCTCGCCATCTTGATACCGTCAAAGCCTGCTACCGAATAATCCTCCGGAATCCGCCTTCCGGACTCCAGAATCGCCTTGCAGGCTCCAAAAGCAGTATTATCAGACACCACATAAAGGGCAGTAAAGTCCACACCCTCTTCCAGAAGCTCCTTTGCCACTGCATACCCGTTCTCCGGAGTATACTCCGGCAGATCCTCCTTCATATAACGCACCAGTCTGTGATCCAGCGCTATTCCATGGTCTGTCAGTGCCTTTACATAGCCCTGGTAGCGGAGCTTGCCGATACTCTCATCATCCACCTTGCCGGAGATGATCGCGATCCGCCGGTGTCCCAGCCCGCACAGATGACTGACCAGCCGGTAGCTCTCCTTGTAATCATCAATAGAAATAGAAGAATACAGCTTCTTGTCCACCACATCCGTCATGCCCACAGTACAGAGCACAAAGGGGACCCCCATCTTCTTCATACGCTCTTCTGAATTGCTGAAGCAGCCCCCCAGAAAAATAATTCCTCTCAGGCGCTTTTCCCGCTCCAATTCCAGAGCCACCGTAATCTCATCTTCCTTTTCCTCTACCCGGTGGATAATAAAAGAATATTCCGTCTTCTGCACCTGACGCTCAAAGATCTCAAACATGCCCTGCAGGAACGGGTTGTCAATTCCCTTGACCAGGACCGCAATCGTATTGGATTCACTCCTCTTCAGATTTCTTGCACTGTTATTGGGAATATATTCATATCTTTCAATCATATCAAGAATCTTCTGTTTTGTCTCCGGATTAATATCCGGATGATTATTCATTGCGCGGGATACCGTGCTGACTCCCACGCCGCACATCCTGGCAATATCCTTAATTGTAATTGCACTCATCATCCATCCCTCTTCCGACATAATTCGCTTTAGTATACCATCAGTATACAGGAACAGACAAGCCTTTATACACGGATGGTAACAATAAAACTGCAAAATCTCAAGAAATTTCCCGAATTCTGCAGTTTCATTCTCTTATATTCTTCCATATAAAGCTGTCAGTCTGTAGATCTCCCCTGCAGCCTCTTTTGTCAGCATCTTCTGATCCATCCTCCACTTCCAGTTCTTTCCGGTAGTGGAAGGCTGATTGATTCTTGCCCGGTTATCCAGTCCCAGATAATCCTGCATGGGGATCACACACAGATCTGCCACGCTGGATACTGCAAGACGGATCAGCTGCAGCGCCAGCTCCCGGTTGGAATCATCCGGTCTGTCCAGATATTCCCGGACATTCTCCTTTTCCTCCTTCTCGATACTGCCAAGCCATCCAAGCAGCGTCTCGTTGTCATGAGTTCCCGTATATACCACACAATTCCTCGTATAATTATGAGGCAGATAATCTCTGGCATCGCTGGAATCTCTGGAGTCAAAGGCAAACTCCAGAACCTTCATGCCCGGGTAGCCGCTGTCCTTCACAAGCTGTTTCACAGTCGAAGTCATATAGCCCAGATCCTCCGCAATGATCGGACGGTCACCCAGATGCCATCTCAAAGCCCGGAACAAATCAATCCCCGGTCCCTGTTCCCAGTGCCCGAACTCTGCGGTCTTGTGACCGTACGGAATGGAATAGTACTCATCAAATCCGCGGAAATGATCGATCCTCACCATATCATACAGCTCAAAGCATTTGGAAATACGCTGTACCCACCAGCCAAATCCCGTATCCCTGTGATAATCCCAGCGATACAGAGGATTTCCCCAAAGCTGCCCTGTAGCAGAGAATCCGTCCGGCGGACAGCCTGCCACAGATCGGGGCAGCCACTGTTCATCAAACTGGAACAGCTCCGGATGCGCCCACGCGTCAGAACTGTCATACGCCACATAGATTGGAATATCCCCGATGATCTGTATCCCTCTTCCGTTGGCATAATCCTTCAGCTTCTTCCACTGCAGGAAAAAGGTATACTGCAGAAATTCATAAAACTCGATCTCAAAATACAGCTCCCGCTGATAATATTCCAGGGCATTATCCCAGCGGAAACGGATATCCTCCGCCCATTCATTCCACGGCGCACCGTCAAAACGGTTTTTTACTGCCATAAAAATTGCATAATCCCTGAGCCAGTAAGCCTCCCGTCTCTGAAACTCATGAAACTTCGCATTTTCGCCTGCCTGACTGCGCTCGTATGCCTTCCGAAGCAGCAAAAGCCGTTCCTTATACAGCTTTCCATAATCTACCTTCCGGGCATCCGACCCGAAGTCACAGGCTTCGCATTCCTCTCTGGTCAGAACCCCCTCTTCCACCAGAGCCTCCAGATCAATAAAATATGGATTGCCCGCGAAGGTCGAGAAGGACTGGTATGGCGAATCCCCATAGCCTGTGGGACCAAGGGGAAGTATCTGCCAGTATCTCTGCCCCGCCTCCACAAGAAAATCGATGAATTCATATGCTTCTTTTGAAAAGCATCCGATCCCATAGGGGGACGGAAGACTTGACACCGGAAGCAAAATCCCTCCTGCTCTCATATCCTCTGCTCCTTTTATTTCTCTTTCCTGATAACCAATACACGCAAAAGAATTTATCCCTTGACAGCTCCTGCTGCCACGCCTTCGATAATGTGCTTCTGGCATGCCATATAGAAAATGATGATCGGCACGATCGCCAGCACCAGCATTGCCATCATTGCTCCCATATCAATCGAGCCGTAACCGCCCTTCAGATACTGGATCGCAATAGGAATGGTCTTGTATTTCTTAATATCCAGCACCAGATATGGAAGCAGATAGTCATTCCAGATCCACATTGCCTGCAGGATCGCAACGGTAATACAGGTAGGCTTCAGAATCGGGAACACGATCCTGAAAAAAGTCTGGATCGGCGTGCAGCCGTCGATCATTGCCGCTTCCTCAATCTCCAGCGGGATCGCTTTTACAAAGCCGCAGAACATGAATACCGCAAGTCCCGCTCCAAATCCCAGATACACAAAAACGATACCTACCGGGTTGCCCAGCTTTAACATATCCGCGATCTTGGACAGAGTAAACATGACCATCTGGAACGGCACGATCATGGAAAACAGGCACAGATAGTACATGATCTCTGTGACCTTATTTTTTACCCGGGTTATATACCAGGCACACATGGAGGTACATAAGATGATCAGGCACACAGATGCAACTGTAATGAACAGCGAATTCATAAATGCATCTATAAAACCAATCTTCCGGATACCCTCCGCGTAGTTCTCAAGCTGCACAAAAGACTTTTCCGTTGGCAGTGCAAAAGGATACTTACTAATGTAGCCCTTTTTCTTAAAAGAATTCATAATAACGATCAGGATCGGACTTACATATACGATTGAGATCAGTGTGAAGATAAACGACAGAATACCGCCGTGCTTTGCTTTTCTGACACTCATTACTGCTGCACCTCCTTCCGTCTGGTCAGCCAGTTCTGCCCCAGAGCGATTGCTGCCACCATAATAAAGAATACGACTGCCTTCGCCTGTCCGACGCCCTCCCAGCCAACTCTGCCATAGAAGGTATCAAAAATATTCAGAGCAAGCATGGCTGATTTGTTGGACGGTTCTCCCGCGGTCAGCGCCAGGTTCTGGTCGAAAAGCTTGAAGGAGTTTGTCAGTGTCAAAAATGTACAGATTGTAATCGATGGCATCACCATCGGAATGGTCACTTTTCTAAGGATCTGCGACGGCGTTGCCCCATCAATCTTCGCTGCCTCGATCAGATCTCCCGGCACATTCTGGATACCTGCAATATAGATGATCATCATGTATCCGATCTGCTGCCAGTTCATAAGGATGATCAGACCCCAGAAGCCATAGGCTCCGCTATAGGTCAGAGTCCTTCCGAAATACGCCAGAATACCGTTTAAAATAAGCTGCCAGATATAACCAAGCACAATACCGCCGATCAGATTCGGCATAAAAAATACAGTTCGGAAAATATTGGTTCCCCTGATTCCCTTGGTCAGCAGCATGGCAATCGTAAATGCCAGAACATTAATTGTAATCACAGAAACAATGGTAAACAGTACTGTGAACAGCAGCGCCTGTGTAAAAGTGCTGTCACCTAATATTTTCGTATAATTGGAAATTCCCACAAATTTTGCATCCGTTACTGTCGTAAATTCACAGAACGACAGATAAATGCCTAAAATAAAAGGAAGTATGAAGCCGATCGTAAAAGCTGCCATGGTCGGCAGTGCAAAAACCGGAAAATATTTCTTAATGGACTTCTCCATAATAGCCCCCTGCTCTAAAAAAGGGGCGGGAGAGTACCCCCACCCCTTGCCTGCAAATACTTATGCTGCTTATTTGTTAGCTGCCTGATATTCAGTTGCCCAGCCGTCAACAAATGCAGTTACGACTGCATCCCATTCACCGGTTCCCTGTGCGTACTCAAGAAGCGCGCTTCCTACGCCATTCTTCCACTCCTCAGAAGGCATGGTAGTGAAGTTCCAGGTTACAGATGTGGTTCCGTTGGTCAGATACTCATTTGCTGCGGTTACCAGCGGATTGGTAGACTCTACAGCCTCAAAGGTGGTGAACGGAGTAACAAATCCCATGTTCTCAGCCAGTCCCTTGATACCAGTCTCACTGGATACTACCCATGCAAGGAAGTCCAAAGTTGCCTGAATATCTGCCTCAGATGCTTTGTTATTTACACACCAGTAGTTCTCAGATCCGGTACAAAGTCCCTGTTTCTCCTCACCCTCTACGCCAATGTAGATCGGAAGCATTCCAAGATCCTCATCTGCCACTTCATATCCGGTGATATCGCCGTAAGCCCAGGTACCATTCTGGAAGAATACTGCCTCGCCCATAGCAAACTCTGCTGCCGCATCGCTGCCGGTCTTGGAGGACAGAAGTCCCGGCTCACAGGTAGAATCTGTGATGTACAGATCCCAGATCTGTTTGTAATTGTCGAGATAGGTTCCTTTGATCGCTTCTGTAGAATCAATACCGTCTGACTGATACTCATAGTATACCGGCATATTTGCCAGATGGGTCTTGAATCTCCAGTCGGAGGAGCTGTCCATACCTGCAGATGCGAATGCGCCGACGATGCCAAGCTCATCCTTGCGTGCCTGCATATCGTCTGCAACTGCTTTCAGTGTCTCAAAGCTCTTGATCTCGTCCGCAGATTTGATCACTGCTCCATCCAGTGCGCAGTAATCATTTACCAGTGCTTTATTATAGATGATTCCGTAGGTCTCGATTACGTATGCGATACCATATACCGAATCTCCCTCTTTTAATGCAAAATCATCGCTGGACAGATAACCGTACACTTCACTGTCCTTCAGATCCAGACAATAATCCTTCCAGCTTGCAAGTCCCACCGGTCCGTTTACCTGGAAAAGGGTAGGTGCATCCGTCTTAGCCATCTCAGATTTTAATGTGGACTCATAAGTACCGGAAGCTGCGGTCTCTACCGTAACCGGAACACCCGTCTCCTCTGTATAAGCGGCTGCCAGCTCTTCCCAGTCCTCTGCCTGCTCCGGCTTGAAGTTCAGGTAGTATACCTTTCCTTCTCCGGCTGCGCCTGCGGTCTCCGTCTCCTCTGCTTTCCCGGTCTCTTCCGGTGCTGCTGCCTCGGTCGTCTCTTCCGGTGCTGCTGCCGGCTCTTCCTTACTGCCGCAGCCGGCTGCCATACTTGCAACCATAGAAGCCGCCAGTCCCAGTGCTACTAATTGTCTCTTTTTCATGTTATCCTCTCCTTTTTCATGATAGACATACTTTCTGGAAACGATATCGGAATCGTTGTCGGTAACGTTTCCGGTTTCTGATATTATAGTAGCACTTACATGGGCTTTTTGCAATGCCTTTTTGCATTTTCGTTAAATATCACGATTTTAGCAACGTGTTTTTGAGCATATTCTACAAACCAAAAAGAGATTTTCATGAATAAATAAGAATTCATCTGCATACAGAAAACTTACCCGCAGTGTGCAGGGGGCGTATATCCTCCTGTACACTGCGGGTCCATCCATAATCTTCCCTTTCTAGTCACGATAATGGTCAATCAGCTGCTTCAGCTCCTCTGCCTCCTTCTCGGAAAGCTTTTTCCCTCCAAGAAATGCAGCCAGAAACCCCGGAAGGGAACCATCAAAGGTACGCTCCACAAAGGCATCCGTCTCCTGTGCCTGTACCTCCTCTCTGGTCACCAAAGGTTCCACTACCGCATTCACATTCTGAAGAAGTCCCTTTTCGCAGAGCCTCCTGATCTCTGTATAGGTGGTGGACTTTTTCCATCCAAGCTGCTCCCGGCAGAGGCGGACCAATTCCCCGGATCCGACCGGGGCATGTTCCCACACGATCATCATGAACCGATAATCACTGTTGCATAATCTTAGTTCTTCCATCACTCGCTCTCCTTTGTTCCCTGCATCGTACCTCCAGGATCTGTATGTCCTGTCAGCCCTTCGTCCTGTTTATGCGTCTCCAGAATATC
Organism: Clostridiales bacterium; assembly: GCA_018376135.1. Classification (GTDB taxonomy): domain Bacteria; phylum Bacillota; class Clostridia; order Lachnospirales; family Lachnospiraceae; genus Hominiventricola. The sequence goes on from JAHABX010000003.1 coordinate 86,871, forward strand.
CAATAGCTCCTGCAGCTTCTCTGGTGACTCCGCATATGCTTTCAGATCCTCCGCCTGACACCACTCTTCCGCATCCTCCAGTCCCCAGCGCTTTTCTACATTTCCATTTTCAGAATCATAGCTCCATTCCACCACGCCCAGATTATCCGTCAGCGCCAGCATCAGCGTTGCAGGCGCTGCCATGGTCCAGAAATATGGCTCCTCTTCCAGGGTGTCATCCAGGATATAATGATATTCGTAGGGTTCCTCTGAAGTCTGAAGCTGTGTTTTAAAAGCATATTTTCCAAAAGCACTGTCCGGAAGGGCTGCTGCAATGGCTCCTGCCAGTCTTCCATTGGCAGAAGCATCTCCCACATAGAGATTGCGCGCCTCGAAAAGTCCTGCTGCCTTCTCGGAATATTCCTGTGCTTCGGTGATATCCTCCTTCCGCTTCTCTCCGTTTGTTCCCAGAAGTAAAATGGAGATCCCAATCAAGCCCGCTGCCAGTACCGCTGCCCAGACTCCCCGCTTTTTGAAACGGAGACTATGCCTGATCCGCCGCTTCACATCATGCTCTCCAAAGGCAAGAGGCAGGCTGCTGCCCCCATGAGATCCAGAGGCAAATGACAAAAGCGTCATGCTGTAGTCCTTTTTATGCTTCTCTCCCAGCTCCTCCAGCACCTTCTCGTCACAGCTCATCTCCATATCCCGGCACATCCCAAACCACGCTGCCCATATCAGCGGATGAAACCAGTAGACTGCCAGCAGGAGGAATGCAAAAAGCTTCACCAGATGATCTCCTCTGCGGATATGGCACTGCTCATGGAGAAGCACCATCCTGCGCGCTTCTCCTCTTAACCCGCAGGGCAGATAGATCCTGGGCGGATGTACACCCATGGTAAAGGGAGATGCCAGCTCGTCACATTCATAGATTTTCCACTGAAAACGTCTGGTTTTTTCCTTCTCCCCGGTCATCTCAGAAACAGGAACTGCTCTCTCAGTCTGCAGACTCAGCTTCCGGATGCTTCTCACAAAATACAGGCAAAATCCAAGCATTCCCAACAGCCATACGTATTTCCCCGCTTCCAGCCAAAACACCCGCTGCGGATTGCCCGTCTCTTTCATTGGCGTCAATCCCGTATAAATTTCCGGATCTTCCTGCGTCCCTGCCCTCTCCGGAATATATTCCATAGCTCCCGCATCCGTCACTGGTGCACTCTGCCCGAACTGCGGCAGATTAAAAAGACTGAATCCCGCACTCACAGATACCGGGCAGACCAGCCGGAACGCCACTACCAGCCACAGGGCATACAGATATTTTCTGGGTACCTGGCGGAACGCCAGACGGATCAGCATGACAGCCAGAATGCAGTAGCCGGCTGTAATACTCATATTCAATATGCGGATAAATAATCCACTCCATAAATTTTCCATTCGCTTCCCTCCTTCACGCACAAAAGGTCGATTGTTGTAGACCTCTTTTCTTTAGTCTACAACAATCGACCCCTATTTGCAAGCGCTTTATTCCACGACCTGTAAATAACTGCTGATACAGTACAAAGTCTGCCCATTATATTCCACCCGCGACCAGCCAAGATCCGACACTCCCGTCCTGGCTATCACTTCACCATTGTGGAGCTGAACGATCACCTCCGACGGAGCCTCCACACTGGGACGGTTCCGAAGGTTCGTCACATCCTTTGCCGTCACGTTTTCCGTCACAGCCGTAAACTTGGTCTTAAAGCCATCGTCCGGCTCCTCTGCCGGTGGTGTATAACTCAGATCCGTAGTCAGATAGCTGGACACCGCATAAAGTGTCTGTCCGTTATACTCCACCCGCGACCAGCCATTGTTCCCCTTTCCGGTACGAACCGCCGTATCTCCGTTTCGAAGCTTCTCCACCACATTTTCATCGCTTCCCTGTTCCATGGTACTGCGCAGATTCGTCACATCCTTGGAGGTTACCTGTTCATTGACCTCCTCAAAGGTCACACCCACCTCCGGATCTGCCTCCACATGCTGTGCCGCCCCCTCCTGCTGGGCTGAGGTGGTCTCGCTGTATCCAAAATATGCCACATTCAGGTCCACCGGCTCATCGATTCCGGATACGCTTCCCTTATTGGTATATTGCCACATGGCATATTTGCCCATATAATCAGGATTCTGGATCTCCGGATATGTGACAGACGAATACTGTGCCACCCAGATCCGGTACTTCAGCTCCAGAGTCTCCGTTGTCCAAAGCTGATTGCCTGCCAGCTCATTCTTCGCCGCATAGAACATGCCGGTATAACCGCCTGCTTCGATATCATCCAGAAATACCTCTGCCAGCTTTGAACGCTCCTCCACCGTCAGCGAATACTGGCGGCTGGAGGTATTCTGAAAGCCCTCGCAGTTATAGGCAACTGGATACGTCATCGGATATCCTGCCAGAAAATCCTTTACCCATTGCGCCTCTTCCCTGGCTTCCTCCTCTGTCACCGCTGTTGAAAAGAAATACGCCCCCAGATGAATGCCGTACTTCTGTGCCTCCTGCAGATTATATCTGGCACAGGCGTCCTCCCGGATCTGCCCGCTTCCGGCTGTCCGGTAGCCTGTCCGCACCATGACAAAATCAATGCCGGACTGCGCCGCCTCTTCCCAGTTGATATTTCCCTGAAACTCGGAAACATCAATGCCAAGGGTAATATCCTCCGTCTCTGTTGCGATCTTCTTGACGGTACTGAGCTGAACCTCGGTCCCGGTCTCTTCCGGCTCGTAGGAAGCCTGTGGATCCTCCTGAATCTCCTCCGGAAGATCCTCCTTCACTTCCGGTTCTGCGTCAGTCCCGGAAACTTCTGTCTCCTGCACAGAATCAGCAAGACTGTCTTCCTCCTTATCCTTTACGCCGAACAAAAGAAACATGGCAAGAAGTAAAATCAGTCCGGCAGCCAGCACTGCCGAAAATGCCTTCAGCAAAATGTATCGTTCCCGCTTTTTCCTTGCACGCTTTCCCGACATGAATCTGTCACCTCTGTCTTTCCTTTAAGAACTTCATATAATCTGCCACCATCATAGCCACCTTGAAGGTCATAGCGTCCTCGAACCGACGGATATCCAGCCCCAATGTCTTCTGAAGCTTCTCCAGACGATAGACCAGTGTATTTCTGTGTACAAAAAGCTGACGGCTCGTCTCAGACAGATTCAGGCTGTTCTCCATGAACTGGTATACGGTGGTCAGCGTCTCTTCATCCAGGGTCTCCGGATCAAACTCTCCGAACACCTCCTTTAAAAACATCTGACAGAGAGGTGTGGGAAGCTGGTAGATCAGCCTGCCGATACCAAGCTCCTCATAGGTGATGACTGTCTTGGAAGCATAGAAGATCTCTGCCACCTCCAGCGCCATCTTCGCTTCCTTATAAGAACGGGATACCTCCCGCAGAGACCGGGCGATCGTTCCGCAGGCTGTCCGAACCCTGCACAGAGTCTCTGCACTGACCGTATCTGCCAGTACATGCGCCAGCTCCTGAACCTGTATCTCTCCTTCTCTCTCCTCCAGCCTGTGCACCACTACCACACCATGCTCTTCCATTGGAGTGACAAAATCCTCTGTCCGATTGGCGAAGATCCCCTTCAGGATCATCTGAATGTCATATGCTTCACAGCCTGCAGCCTCCACGAACAGCACTGCCCAGCGGCAGTCCGGACTGATATGCATCTGCCTTGTATAATTAACGATATCAATGGGGAGCAGATTATCCAGCAGAAGGTTGTGAATAAACTGGCTTCGATCCTCCCGTCCATAACCCATTTCCAGGATCCGCTCCAGCTGACGGACCGCAAGCTGTCCCATTGGGTACGTATCCTTGGAGCTGCTGCTGACGGACAGGATATATCCCATCTCTCCGTCTCCTACCTTGAACAGATATCGATTTCCCAAAGCCTGCATATCTGCCGGAGAATCACAGAAGGTCTCAAAAATATCCTCAGAAGGTTCTGTCTCCTCTTCTCCTGCCACGCAGGTACAGTTCCGGTCATAAAGCGCCATGGGCAGACGCATGATATTAGTAAAATCCTCCAGGCATTCCTGGAGCAGTCGATTAGAAACCATGTGCATCCTCCTAATTCTTACATTTGTAATATATTATAACTTCCATCCTCCGCAATGTCAATGCCGGAAAAAAGAGGTGCCGCATCTGCGACACCTCCTGACTTTCTATTAATTCGTAATGGTAAGCTCTGTCTCTTTGTCAAATACATGAATCTTCTCAACATCCAGAGCAAACTTGATCTTATCACCGGTTCTTGCAGTCGTGGTCGGGCTGACTCTTGCAGTCATGTTAGAGCCTTCCAGATCAAAGTACAGATAAACCTCTGCACCTAACAGCTCGTATACATTGATCGCAGCTTCAATCACACTGTTGGAATATTTTGCAAGCATCTCCTCTGAATCGTACAGATCCTCAGGACGAATACCCATAACTACCGTCTTTCCTGCATATCCGCCGTCAATGAGAGCTTTTGCTTTCTTCTCCGGAAGTACGATGCTGTACGGTCCTACCTTCAGGGTAACCTGGCTGCCGTTCACTTCACATACCGCATCCGTAAAGTTCATCTGCGGAGATCCGATAAAGCCTGCAACGAACAGGTTTGCCGGGAAGTTGTACAGGTTCTGCGGAGAATCGATCTGCTGAACAACACCGTCCTTCATAACTACGATTCTGGTTCCAAGGGTCATAGCCTCGGTCTGGTCATGCGTAACGTAGATGATCGTGGTACCCAGTCTCTGATGCAGCTTGGAGATCTCTGTTCTCATCTGTACACGGAGCTTTGCATCCAAGTTGGACAGCGGCTCATCCATCAGGAATACCTTCGGGTTACGAACGATTGCACGACCCATGGCAACACGCTGTCTCTGACCACCGGACAGAGCCTTCGGCTTACGGTCTAACAGCTTCTCCAGATCAAGGATTCTTGCAGCCTCACGAACCATGCGGTCGATCTCATCCTTCGGAGTCTTGCGCAGCTTCAGTGCGAATGCCATGTTCTCATATACCGTCATATGCGGATACAGAGCGTAGTTCTGGAATACCATTGCGATATCACGGTCCTTCGGCTCAACGTCATTTACCAGACGATCTTCAATACGCAGCTCACCGGAAGTAATATCCTCCAGACCTGCGATCATACGAAGTGTGGTGGACTTACCGCATCCGGACGGACCTACGAAGATGATGAACTCTTTATCTTCAATCTCCATATTGAAATTCTTAACTGCTTCAAATCCGTTCGGATATCTTTTACAAATGTTCTTTAATGAAATACTTGCCATGTCAGGCTCCTTTCTGAATACCACGGTTCTTTTTTTATCTTTTATCAGTATACCTGTTTCCTCCCATTCTGACCATAGATGCTTCCCACAAACATTTTCCCTCTCCTTTGTATATTCGGACAATCCTGCCGGTCCGTTTCGGCTATTTCACGAAAATACTCCTGCTTTCTGGTTAATCTGCCGAAGAGCTGTTACTGTTCACTCCCTATGGTCGTTCTCAGTAACTTTTCTCACGCTCTTCTGATTCGCTAAATTTCTGTATTCTTTTTCACTTCCATGTATTATAATGAACTTATACAGCCACCCTCCGTGTACAAGAGGGCAACAGCTGCCTATAAAAAGCTACAGAAATGGAAATGACCTATGAATAAGAAAGAGACCCTTGAGATCCGAAAGCAGTTCACCAATGAGAACTGTGCCATCACCCGCATCTGCGGCTGCTATGTGGACGCGGAAAAACAGATACGCACCGAACTAAAGGAAGCCTTCCTGTCCCTGCCTGAGGAAGAGATCTTCAAATATTATGAGATCTTCCGCAAGACCCTGTCAGGAACCGTCGGGAAGAATCTCCTGAATATGGAGTTCCCTCTGGCGCAGGAGATGCCTGACGGCACACAGGCATGGCTTCTTAAGCTGCGCGACAGCCGTCTGACAGATGATATTCTTCTGCAGGAATTTTATGAAAAGATCATAGCGAGCTATGCCTATGGCGAGAACTATTATATTATCCTTATTCACGCCGCCTATGATATTCCCCGGAAAGCAGAGGATGGCATGGAGATGTTTGACGCCTCTGATGACACCTATGAGTATCTGCTGTGCAGCATCTGCCCGGTAAAGCTGTCCAAGGCAGGACTTTGCTACAACGCGGAGAAAAACAGCATCGAGGACCGTATCCGTGACTGGCTGGTGGAAGCACCCGATGCAGGTTTCCTGTTCCCTGCATTTAATGACCGCAATACCGATCTGCACAGCATGCTCTACTACACCCGGAATCCGGAGGTCCTGCAGCCGGCACTGATGGAAGAATTCTTCGGCTGTCAGACTCCCCTGTCTGCAAAGGATCAAAAGGAGACTTTCCAGGAGCTCCTGACCGAGACGCTGGGGGATGCCTGTGACTATGAGACCGTCGTGAGCATCCATGAAAATCTGAATGAACTGATTGAAGAGAAAAAGGACCTGCCGGAGCCGCCCACACTGACCAAACCAGAGGTAAAAAACCTGCTGCTTCAAAGCGGCGCGCCCGAAGAGACACTGGAACATTTTGAGGAGCATTTTGACAGTACCGCCGGAGCAAAGACGGAATTTCTTGCCACGAACCTGACGAATGCAAAATCCCTGGAGGTGAAGACACCGGACGTCATCATCAAAGTCAGTCCGGAAAAGGCAGCGCTTCTGGAGACCCGTGTCATTGACGGACGATCCTATCTGATGATCCAGATTGATGATCAGGTAGAGGTCAACGGAGTTGCGATCCGTCCGGTGACTGGTGCATCTGCAGCCGAAGAAGGTGAATTGTTATAATTTTTTACATATGGGACACCCTATGTAAAATGATGTACAAATATCACCCCTGAATATTGTTAATTTTTTATCATTCTGATATTGATATTTTTTTAACAATACTGTATACTGTTACTTGTAAAGAAAACATATAAGTCTGATCCAACCATAAGGAGGCGTTTGAACATGAGAGTACTTTTCTATGATTCCAAAAATTATGATAAAGATTCTTTTACCAGAGAGCTTGTAAACTATCCTGAGATTGAAGTGAAGTTCTTAAAGACAGACCTGACTCCCAATACTGCGGAGCTGTCCCACGGCTACGATGCGGTATGTGCATTCGTAAGCTCCGACATCAGCACCCAGACAGTTGAGATCCTGCATGAAAATGGCGTAAAGCTGATTCTGCTGCGCTGTGCGGGATTTAACAATGTGGATATGGAAACTGCCAAAAAATACGGCATTCGTGTGCTGCGTGTACCCGGCTACTCTCCGGAAGCAGTTGCAGAACATGCCATGGCGCTTGCACTTGCAGTGAACCGCAGACTTCACAAGGCTTATGTGAAAGTACGTGAGAATGACTTCAGCCTTGGCGGGCTGATGGGCTTTAACTTCTACCAGAAGACCGCAGGTATTGTGGGTACCGGTAAGATCGGTGCTGCCATGGCAAGAATCTGTCACGGCTTTGGTATGAAGGTCATCGCTTATGATGTATTTGAAAATCCATCCCTGAAGGACTTTGTCACTTATGTTTCCTTCGATGAGCTGCTGGCTCAGAGTGACCTGATCTCTCTGCACTGCCCGCTCATGGACAATACCTACCATCTCATCAACCGGGAAACCATCAAGAAGATGAAGGATGGCGTGATCCTGGTCAATACCTCCCGTGGTGCGCTGGTCAAGACCGATGATCTGATCGAAGGTATCCGTGCAAGAAAGTTCTTCGGTATCGGTCTGGATGTATATGAGGAAGAGACTCCCAACGTATTCGAAGACCGTTCTGATGAGATCCTGGAGCATTCCGTTACTGCAAGGCTTCTGTCCTTCCCGAACGTAATGATCACCTCTCACCAGGGATTCTTCACTGCAGAAGCCCTTTCTGCCATTGCAAAAACAACGCTGGAGAATGTGAAGATCTTTGAGCGCGGCGAAGAAACTCCAAACGAAGTAAAATAGATCTGTATGTCGCAAGGGAGCAGGCTGCCTGATTTTCAGGTACAGCCTGCTCCCTTTTCTTTTAAAATGAAATTACTTCACTGCAATTGCCTCAACTTCGCACAGTACTCCCTTGGGAAGATCCTTCACTGCCACGCAGCTTCTCGCCGGTTTGGAAATGAAATATTTGGCGTATGCCTCATTAAATGCCGCAAAATCGCTCATTTCCGCAAGGAAACAGGTTGTCTTTACAACCCTGTCAAATCCGCTGCCTGCCGCCTCGAGGATCGCGCCTACATTTCTGCAGCTCTGCTCCGCCTGCGCGGTGATACCCTCCGGAATATTGCCCGTTGCCGGATCTACCGGAATCTGTCCTGATGTATAGATCATACCATTGACCTCATATCCCTGAGAATACGGACCAATTGCCCCCGGGGCTTTGTCTGTTGCGATTACGTTCATACTAATATCCTCCTCATATTCGTAAGTTTTCTCCATTTTACTCCCGAAGGGCTGAATGTGCAAGCAGATCCACCGAATTGAGCTGGAACGCATCCTGGCTGCCTCCGGTATCCAACTTTAACCCGCTGTCACATCCCTTTTTCTCAGCCACAGAATCCCAACGGCAGTGAACATTCCCACAAATACTGCCACACTGATGCCGAAACCCAGCAGATTATCCACCATATTCTCTGACCGGTTGGCATTCATCCCCAGCATCATAAGAGAATAGGGGAAAAGCAGTCCATATCCGGCGTTTCCCGCCAGAAGACCCAGGATACTGCCCAGAAGCGACAGGGCAATGGGCACAGCAAAGCTTCGGATGAGCATGGAAAGCACCAGCTGAAGCGCAGCGATTGCAAGTCCTCCTGCGCTTCCCCGCAGAAGCCACAGAAGAATCTGGGCAGGAGGCATTCCTGTAAGTCCCACTGCCTTTCCGGAAATCACGAACAGGATCCACACCCAGAGCTGAAGACCTACGGTACATACAAAGGCAAGCATAAGCTTCGCCAGGAATACATCCCGCACCGGTACAGGCATGGTCATCAGACTGTTCCAGTTATGATTCAGGTGCTCCACCCTCCAGATACAGGCACAGTAGAGTGCGATCAGCGGTCCATAAAAAAAGTTAGAATAGAACAGCGACTGCTGGGTCCACAAAGAATACCATTCGGATTTTAAAAGTCCCAGATTATTCAGATAGTTTCCCGCTCCCATAAGTGCCGGTATCACAGGGATGATCGCAAATACCAGCCACAGATGAGAATGCTTCAGCTTCTTTTGTTCCATTTTCACACAGATCGACAGCATCTTTATATCTCCTTTCTCAAAAACATATACCTGCACAGCCGGTAGCCTCCCACCAGCACCACCATCAGTATGATAACTGCCGGTACGGACATGGATACATTATAAAAGCTCATAATCCGCGTCTCCTCGTCCCATGTATAATTGATAAATCCCAGCAGGGCATAGTATGCCCACAGGAACAGTACCCGGAGTGGATTCCCCGGAAAGAACCAGGAGAACAGCCCCACAAAGGATCCGAAGATCCCAACCCCAAGGGGAAAAATCTGATTTTCGCAGAAAAGAGATAAGATCTGCTGAAGCAGAAGGATCACAAGGCTTGGCAGATAGATCTCAACCACCAGGAATACCAGATGTATCGGTTCCAGTGGGCGGACAAATCCATAGAGCTTTCCGATCAGAAATACCATCCCCACCTGCGCACCCACAAACAATGCCAGATACCACGCACCCATTGCATATTTTATATCGAACAGACGCCCCTTTTTCTCCAGGGTGCACAGAAGCTTCAGGGTATCCCCTTTGATCTCCGCATCACACAGCCGGCTGCTCAGCATGGCGATCATGGTGGGCAGCAGCACGGTGTTGATCAAGGGCATCTGCAAAAACAGCATCCGGTATCCATCCTGTATCTCCGACGGATCCGATTTTCCCAGTCCCCAGGTGCTCCACAGAAAGATCAGTCCCAAAAATGCCGTGAGAAGAAGTCCCAGATGCCGGTACCGCACCTTTATCCACTCTGTTTTCCACTCTCTTCCCATTACAGACTCACCTTCCTTCCGGTCAATGCAAGAAAGATATCCTCCAGACTCTTCTGCTCTTCCACCACACGGGTCATCCGGACTCCCTGAGCTGCCAGAAGAGTTACAAGCTCTGCAATCTGCTGCTCCTTACGCTCCGCAAACACAAGCTCCTGTCCGTCCAGACGATACTCCATCTTCTGCTCCTCCAGAACTCGGACTGCTGTTTCCTGATTCAGCGTATGGATACGGATACTGCTCTTCGCCTGCTCATGAAGCTTCTGAAGCTTTCCCTGATAGATCAGCTTCCCCCTGTCAATGATCCCCACATCTGTTGCCATCTGGTCGATCTCACTTAACAGATGACTGGATACCATGACGGTCATTCCATATTTTTCGGGAAGCCCCGATATCAGCTCCCGCATTTCCTGAATGCCCGCCGGATCCAGCCCATTGGTAGGCTCGTCCAAAAGCAAAAGCTTCGGTCTTCCAAGAAGCGCCATGGCAAGCCCCAGCCGCTGCTTCATTCCCAGAGAATACTCCCGCACTTTTTTCTTCTGCTGCTTCTCCAGCCGGACGATCTTCAATACTTCACTGATCTCCGACTCCGGCACCCCCTTCAGCGTCTGGACGATCTCCAGATTTTCCCTGCCGCTTAAGTGTCCGTAATAGGAAGGGGATTCAATCAGGGAACCCGTATGCTTCAAGACCTCCATCCGGTTCTTCTCCTCCCACTCTTCTCCAAATATGCGGATATTTCCCTCCGTGGGCTTTACCAGCCCCAAAAGCATCTTCATAGTCGTGGACTTCCCTGCACCGTTTGGTCCCAGAAACCCATAAACACACCCCGCCTTTACCTTCAGTCCAAGATTTTTTACAGAATACTTTTCTCCGTATTTTTTTCCAAGCCCTTCTGTCTCGATCATATATTTCATATTCTTCTCTCCTTTCCTCTTCTCCTATACCATACACGCACCGCCTTACTTTACCTTGAAGGCTGCCTTACATTTTCCTTAACTTTTCATTTTTTTGCTGAAAATCCGGTAAAATACTTCTATACTGGTAACTAAGAAAAAAACCATGTGGAAATGGAGAAACAAACATCGATGAATTATATAAACGAATGCAGGATCCTGCTGGTGGACGACAATATGGATATACTGGAAATGCTGAAAAACATTCTGGCGCGCAGAGGCTTTCTCTCGGTACGCACCGCCTCTGACTGTAAAAGCGCCAGAGAAGCCTTCCGGCAGTATGCACCGGAGCTTGTGATCCTGGATATTATGCTTCCGGACGGTGACGGCTTTTCTCTGATGCGGGATTTCCGGCTTATCTCCGATGCTCCGGTCCTCTTCCTCTCCGCAAAGGACGAAGACAATGACCGCCTGTTCGGGCTGGGACTGGGAGCGGATGACTATATCACCAAGCCATTTCTTCCAGACGAACTGCTCCTCCGAATGAATGCCATCCTGAAGCGGACCTATTTTTCCTCTCTCCGGCAAGGCACTGCCAGCACAAGCCTGATACTTGGAGACCGGACCATCTATCTGGAAAGCGGCATTATTAAGACCCCAGATACCGAATATACTCTGACCGCCAAAGAACTGGCGCTTCTGAAAAAGCTCTATGAAAACCAGGGAAATATTGTGACCTTCGATGCCCTGTCCGATGCGGTGTGGGGCGAAAATTACTATGGTTATGAAAATACGCTCATGGTACACATCCGACGGCTGAGGGAAAAGCTCGAGGAAGACCCGTCTCACCCGGTCTGGCTTCTGACCATGCGGGGACTGGGATACAAGCTGTCAAAAGGAGGTGCCGACAACCGATGAAAAGCCTGTCCAAAATCTTTGCCCGTTATCTGGCAACTGCGGTCATGATCGTCCTGATCACCTTATTTTTTAACCTGATTCTCTATGTTGTTCTGGCATTTCGGCTCATCCAGTCCAGCGATTTCACCGCGCGCAATTCCAGAGAGATTGCGGCAGAGCTGTCTTCTGAAAACGGAACTGTCTCCCTGTCCGACAAAGGTCATACCATGCTGGAGCAGGGCTATAGCTTTGCCATGCTTCTGGACGATAAGGGTCAGATCCTGTGGCGCTGGCAGCTTCCCTCTGAGCTTGATCATCCCTATACTGCCCGTGATATTGCCCGTTTCAGCAGATGGTATCTGGATGACTATCCGGTCACCGAACGGATCACGGATTACGGTCTTCTGGTCATCGGACAGGAAAAAGGCTCCGTATGGAAATACTGTGTGAGCGAATCCATGGATCTGATCGACCAGCTTCCCTCCACGATCGCCCTTGCGCTCCTTGCCAACCTGCTTTTTATCCTGCTGTTCGCCTTGTTTCTGGGCTTTCTGTTCTATCGCTCCCTTCGGGTCATCGCCATCGGAATAGAAAGACTGTCCAATCAGAAAGCCATCCGCCTTCCGGAACGGGGTATGACGGAGATCCTTGCAAAGCAGTTAAATCTCACCTCCTCTGTCCTGGAATCCCAGAAGGAACGTCTGCAGAAACGGGACGACGCCCGGACCTCCTGGATCTCCGGAGTCTCCCATGACATCCGGACGCCTCTGTCTCTGATCATGGGCTATGCCAGCACCCTGACTGCAGACCCTTCACTGTCCGGTGAACAGCGCCGTCAGGCAGAGCTGATCCAGCAGCAGAGCATCCAGATCAAACGTCTCATCGAAGACCTGAACCTGACCTCACGACTGGAATACGGAATGCAGCCCCTTCGTGTATCTGAATTTTCACCTGCCGCCCTGCTGCGCAGACTGGTCACGGACTTCTACAATCAGGGACTGTCTCCATCCCATGTGATCGACCTGTATATTGACCCGGAGACGGAGCATGTCCTGCTCACCGGAGATGAAAACCTTCTGGAACGCGCTTTCCGCAATCTGATCCAGAACAGCATCCGCCACAACCCCGGGGGCTGCTCTGTTACCGTCACTGTAAAGTCCTTTTCCGATCAGATCCTTTTTCAGGTATCAGACGACGGCTGCGGCATTCCCGATGCTGTTCTGCAGATTCTGGAACAGGAAAACCACACTGCAAAAGAGACGCCTCACAGAAAAGAGGACGCAGAAAAAGCCCCACATATCATGGGGCTTCGAATCGTCCTGCAGATCGTCCGGGCACATGGCTGGAATCTGCAGTTCACAGACTCGCATACCATCCGTATCCTGAGCTGACGGATCACATGACCAGATCCCAGAAAAATGCCGACCAGAAGGGCTGTATAAAAAAGTAAATTAAAAAAGCGATCAGCAGAAGCATCCATGGACCATCCAGCTTCCATGCTTTTCCCGCTTCTTCCACAGGCAGTGGAATCCGCCCCTTCCCTGCCAGTGCGCGTACCGCCAGAAATCCCAGCGCCGCACCTGCCAGATTGGTGATCAGGTCATCAATATCCGTTGCCCGGAAAGTAAAGACCTGCGCCAGCTCGATAAAAACAGTGAAAAAACATCCAAATCCAAGTACATGCTTCCAGTCTCCGTATCTTCTCCAGAGCAGCGGAAGCAAAAATCCCACCGGAACAAACATCAGCACATTGAGCAGATACTGCTTCGGACTGCTCAGTACATCCGTCATGGGAATGTAATTACAGGTAAAATCCAGTCCATGGAACCGGATATTCGGCAGTCCGGTCACTGAAAAGATCCCCGCCAGCGTACAGGTATATATAAGCAGAACCCCTGTGTGCCGGCTTATGACTTTCCGTCCTGCCATGGACTGTAAGAAAAGAACCGCCGGCACAAGCAGCAGGATGCTGGACAGACAGTCCATGCCGATCGCCAGCAGCTTTATGATAAAATACATGATTTCTTCCCCTTTTTCTCATTTTCTCCTACTATAACAACCATTTCTAAAAAGAATCCTCATATTTTTCTTAAAATTCCCTTAAAATGCCCTCCGTGCCCAAGGGAACATATGGTTGAGTGAGGGTATCCTTTTTTGCCATATATAAAAAAATCTCTTTTCTTTTTGGAAAAGCCGTTCTATAATAGGTCTGTATGTTTATTTTATCACACCAAGACAGGAGGATATCATATGGGCGGCTTTTTTGGCGTTGCATCCAAACACGACTGTTTATTTGATTTATTTTTCGGAACTGACTACCACTCTCATCTGGGAACCAGAAGAGGCGGTATGGCGGTCTATGGGGAAAAAGGCTTTGACCGCGCCATTCACAATATAGAAAACGCACCTTTCCGTACCAAATTTGACAAGGACATGCAGCAGATGGAGGGAAATCTGGGAATCGGATGTATCTCCGACTATGAACCCCAGCCTCTGATCGTCCGTTCCCATCACGGAACCTATGCGATCACCACGGTCGGAAAGATCAATAATACTTCCGAGATCACCGATCTGATCTTCAATAACGGCAATTCTCATTTCCTGGAGATGAGCGGCGGAGACATCAACCCCACAGAGCTGGTGGCTGCCATCATCAATCAGAAGGAGAACCTGATCGACGGTATCCGTTATGCTCAGGAGCTGATCGACGGTTCTATGACTCTGATGCTTCTGACTCCCAAAGGAATCTACGCTGCCCGCGACCGGGTAGGCCGTACTCCTGTTGCTGTCGGCAAAAAGGAAGATGCTTACTGTGTCTCCTTCGAGAGCTTTGCATACCTGAATCTTGGCTACGAAGATGCCAAAGAACTGGGACCGGGTGAGATCGTGATCGTCACCCCGGAGGGCGTACGCACACTGGCTGCTCCCGGAACCGATATGAAGATCTGCACCTTCCTGTGGGTATACTACGGCTATCCTTCCAGCTCCTATGAAGGCATGAGCGTAGAACAGATGCGTTACAACTGCGGCAGGCTGATGGCTGACCGGGATACAGTGAAGCCGGATGTGGTTGCCGGCATTCCGGATTCCGGAATCGCACATGCGGTAGGCTACGCAAACCGGACCGGCATCCAGTATGCAAGACCCTTTATCAAATATACACCTACCTGGCCCCGTTCCTTTATGCCTACGATCCAGAGCAGGCGCAATCTCATCGCCAAGATGAAGCTGATCCCGATCCATCAGCTGATCAAGGACAAGAGTCTTTTATTTATCGATGATTCTATTGTCCGCGGCACACAGCTTCGGGAGACAACCGAATTTCTGTACCAGAGCGGTGCAAAGGAGGTACATATCCGTCCCGCATGCCCGCCGCTTTTGTACGCATGCAAATACCTGAACTTCTCCCGGTCCAACTCTGATCGGGATCTGATCACCAGAAGAGTCATCGCCCGTCTGGAAGGAACAGAGGAAGTATCCAATGAGCTTCTGCAGGAGTATGCAGATCCTAATTCAGAAAAGTATGAGACTATGGTAGAGGAGATCCGCAAGGAACTGAACTTTACTTCCCTGAAATACAACCGTCTGGATGATCTTCTGGATTCCGTCGGCATCGAGCCCTGCAAACTCTGTACCTATTGCTGGAACGGAAAGGAATAGACTTCCTTTTCTATATAAAACACCCTTTTACAGATTCAGTGAGTCTGTAAAAGGGTGTTTTTACATTTTGAAGGATTCATACCTTACTGCCGTCCGGTCCTCCAGCTTCTCTGAGGCATCCACGATCACCTCTGTTTCCCGGTCGATGCTGCCCGGCTCAATCGCCGCATGAGAATCATTCTGATCCAGCACCTTCACATATACCTGCTCCGCCACAAGCTCTGTTCCAAGAATGCCCTCCTGTTCCCTCAGAATAAATACATAGCTCCTCTGATTACTGTCCGTATGGAGTGCCTCCATGGGAACACATACCTCAAAGGTCTCCGACCGGGCTTCCACCTGAAGATTTCCGCTCTGTCCGATGCGTCCGATTCCTTCCGGCAGGATGATCTCCGCCTTATAGGACTCCGGCTCTGCCTCATTCTGCTCCAGATAATCCACGGTAACCTCACAGGAGCCGCCGTCCAGCTCCAGCTTCGCCGGACTTCCCTGATCCACATAGTTCTTCTGTTCCTTTGTGAGTGTGGCATGAAATCTCAGAGAGCTTTCCATATCCGCATACAGCACTGCCGCCCCGTCCGGAACATACTCTCCGGCGCTGACGGAAAGCCCGGTAATGATCCCCTCTGTCTCCAGATATACCTTTCCGTCCTGCTCCTGTACCTGCTCATATTTTTCCAGCTCCTCCTCTGCTTCAGACAGCTCCAGCCTTATAAGCTCCTGGCTGCTGTCCGTTACCGGCTGTGTCTCCGCATCCTCCAGTCTTCTCCATGCTTCCTGCATGGCGCTTTCCCGGCTCCTTGCCGCCTCCATCATCTCCCGTCCTTCCTCTGCATCCTCCATGTCAGCCCGTCCTTCCCGGTCCGCCCTTTCATAATCCTCCCGGGCACGTGCCAGCTCTGTCTGCCGCTGCGCTTCCGCATGCGCCAGCTCCTCTTCAGATGCCTGAAGCTGAAGCTCCAGCTTCCGGACCGCATTCTGCTTCCGTCGGATCAGCTCCTCCAACTCCTCCAGATCCAGTTCAAATAAAAGCGTCTCCGATGTCACCCGATCACCCACATGGGCGTGGACCGTACGGACCCGAAGTCCCGAGGGCAGATAAAGGGCATATTCCTGTCCCTGCTGCACCATCCCTCCGGCTTCCACCCTGTGATCAATCGCCATTCTCTGCGGCTTCTTCGTCTCCACCCGGGGCAGCCCGTTGGCATAGACTGCCCTGGATATCAGGGTACACAGATACATTAATCCCAGAAATATCCCGAAGGCTGCCAGTATTTTCTTCTGTCTCTTCCACAAATTCATCCCTTCACTCCTTTAACGCAGAAGCTGTAATGCCCCGTTCCAGATAATCCTGTCCAAATAAAAATACAAACACCGCCGGAAGCAACGTGATCACCGATGCCACAAAGGAGACACCCGCCTGCTCCAGACTGATCTCCGGCAGATATAAAGACAGCGGCCACAGACTCTGGTCCTCCAGAAACGCAAGAGGCTGTTCGATCAGATTCCAATATTCCAAAAATCCCAGCACAACCGCAGACAAAATACCTCCCATAGAAAGAGGTACTCCAAGCCGCCAGAAGATCATCCATTCTCCCGCACCGTCGATCCTTGCCGCTTCCAAAAGTCCCCGGGGCAGCTCCCGGAATCCCCTGTATATAAGAAATACCGGAAATGTGGAAAATACCGCCGGAAGGATCACCGCCCCATGGCTGTTCATAAGCCCAAGTCCGTCCAGCACCAGATAACTGGACAGCATCGTCACCTGAAAGGGCAGAAGCATCAGAGTCACATAAACAGTAAACAAAAGCTTTCTCCACCGGAACTCATAGACCGCAAATGCCCACGCTGCCGGTACACCGACCAAAAGCTGCCCTGCCAGTATACAGACTGCCAGTTTCATGGAATTCCAGAATACCGTAAAAAACTGCGGTGTGGCAAACAGTACCTTTCCATAGTGGGAAAAATCAGGATACCGGGGCATCAGCGACCAGCTGACGAAGTCCTCTCCCTCCTGCATCAGAGATCGCAGATGCCAGGTCAGCTCACAGGAATCCATAACGGACCCCGTCAGGATCAAAATCACCGGAATGCAAAACAGCAGTCCATGAATCAAAAGCCATATGCCCCACGCATATTCCCCTGATTTTCTGATCCACTTACGCATCCCCTTCCACCTCCCACAGCCTCTGCAGCAGCAATATCACTCCCAGCAGCAACAGCCCCACCAGAACAGCCGCTGCCGCCATCTTATCCAGCTCCAGATTCAGAAACCAGTTATTGAACAGATGCTGCAGAAGATACATACTCTCATGGGGATAGGCGCCTGCCACCAGATATGCTTCCCGGAATACCTTAAAAGAATTAATAAAAGATAATACCGTTATGGTATAAAGGGACCCCTTCAGATTGGGAAATACCACCCTCCAGAAGCACTGTCTGTCATTTGCGCCGTCTACTTTCGCAGCAGCCAGCATATCCGGGGACAGACTGAAAATACCCGCCAGCCAGAGCACAATGGTGTAGCCGAGATTTTTCCAGATATAGCTGAAAACAAGCACCCGGAATGCCGCCCCCGTCCCCATATAATCCACCAATCCATCTGCAGGTATCAGAGAAAGCCGCTCCAATAAGCCGTTCAGCATCCCCTGTCTGTCAAACACCATCCTCCAAACCAGCACTGCCACTGCCGCAGGCATGGCAAGAGGAAACAGATACAACGCTTTTAAAAGCGGAAGCCATCTGACTCTGCTCATCTGCACCGCCAGAAACAGCCCGATGCCGATCAGAAGCGGCAGGCACACCACCGTAAACCGCAGTGTATTTGCCACTGCCAGCCTGAATGCCCGGTTTTCCAGTACCTGTCCATAATTGTGAAGTCCGCTCCATTCTCCGGTCACGGCAGTCAAAAAGGATCTTTTCACCACATCCAGAAAGGGGAGCAGGACAAGCACGGACACTCCCACAAGACTGGGCAGGAGAAATCCCGCCCATGCATATTTACTCCGCCAGATAGATCGCCGATTCCCTGACAATTTCCTTCACCGCTTCCTCTGTATTCATGCTTCCATTCAGAACCGCCGTTCCATATTTATGCACCACATCCCGAATCCTTTCATCCCCGGTGGATACGCTCTCTGCGGACTCCGCCAGTTCCAGAAGACGTCCGTAATTCTCTGCATCCGCCCACTGAATTTCCAGCGAAAAGGGAGTATCCTCCTCGGACTCTGCGATCATGATTCCTGCCTGCCCGTAATCCTCCGGACTCTCCTTCAGCGTTTCAAAGACATTCTTATTGACCGGGAAACCTGCCGGGAGCTCCAGACTTTGCAGCTCCTGTCCGAACAGGAAACGGAAAAACTCCAATGCCAGAGCATTTTCTCCGGAACCGGCGCAGATCCCCACCTCCGTTTTCGGAATGAAGCTGTTGGTTACCTGTCCTTCAAAAAGCTTCCAGTCAAAATTTTCCTCCTGTCCCATAATCGTTGAGATCATATTAAAATCAAAGTTCATACCGCTTACCGTTCCCGCTCCCAGTCTCTGGGTCTTTCTTGCAATGTCCATGGCATTCGCGGATGCAATTGCATAATACCTGCCCTCTCCGGTGATATCCGAACTCCAATTCTCCACATCCTCTGAAAGTTCCTCCGCTGTAAGCCCTGCAAGCTCCGCCTGATAAATCCGCCTGGCGCTGTCCAGGAAATCTGCCACTGCCGACTCGTTAACAGCTCCGGTATCATCCGTCCATGCTGCTTCGCTGGAAAGTCCCAGTGTATACAGTACCGCTTCTTCACTTGTAAGACCCAGAAGTTTTCCTTCCGGATATTTTTCTCTCAGCTTTTCCACCGCATCTGCCAGCTTTTCCAGACTGTCCACACCATTCAGCGCTTCCCGGTCTCCCAGCAGAAGGGAAAGCCGGAAACGGACCGGAAGAGAATGGATCTTTCCATCTTTGCGGTATGCCTCCGCCATATTGGGAAACACCGATCCCTCCTCTTTCAGCTCTTCCACGGTTTCACTCAGATCCGCCAGTATCCCCTTCTCCCTGTAAGCTTCTGACGGAAGCTCATCCAATACCAGCAGATCCGGTCCCTCTCCGGACATCAGTTTTGTGTTCAGGTTACGGAGCGCATCCTCTGCCGTGACCCCATCCTCACCGGTCATGCCGGTCTCGTACCGCACATAAGCCTCCGGATGCTGTTTCTGGAACATACTGACGGCTTGCCGGATTGTATAGTCCTCGGTCAGGCTGTAGATACTGATCTGTTCCTGGGGAACCGTAGGTACCGTCTCATCGTAGGCATACCGGCACAGACTGGCATTACTGTACAGAATGACAAATTCCTGATTGGGCAGTACCTCCATTCCCAGCAGCAACAGCATCTGATCTCCCAGAGAACAAAGGCTTCCGTCCATGACCTGTTCCATGGCAGTTCCCCCCAGCACATGCCGGTAAAGTCCCTGAGAAAATGCCAGATAGATTACATTCTCCTCTTCCCCTCCGGCTGCCACAAGGCTGTAACCGTCCGTATTTACACCCATTCTGTCTCCCAGATTTTCCAGAACAAAATCCGACAGCACCTGATCTTCCTCTGCCACAATTCCCTGCTCCATCTGATAGAGAACCACTCCGCCCGTGGCAAATGCCACCATATAATCCTTCGTAAAACATACATATTCTACGATTCCGTCTGTCTCAAAAAGCTTTTTTCGGTTTCCGCTCTCCTTTTCCACCGCATAGACGCCTCCCTGCAGACCATATCCGTAAAGCTGATTCTCCTCATTGAAGAAAAAGCTGTAGAACTGCTCTTCCCCTTCTTCTGACAGATCCGTCCAGTTCCCATCTCTGTCCACATAGGCATAAGAAGGATCATACACATTTTCTTCTCCATCCTCTTCGTACAGGTCATAAACAAACGCGGTTCCGCCATCGGAAGCCAGCGCCATCTCCATGATATATGCTTTCTCCAGAAATTCATCCAGCCATGCAGCTTCCTTTTTCTCCCATGTGACGCCCTCATCCGGCGAAATATATAATCCGGACATTTCATCCAGCAGCATCAGCTCCCCGCTGTCCAGTTTTTTTATACTTCTTCGGATACCCCCATTGGATACCATTTCCTCCGGCAGCGTCAACTCCTGCTCCATATAGCGTCCCATACTCGCCTCCTGCTCAGTCTGAGCTTCCTGAGCAGTTCCGGACTGACCGGACTCTTTTTCTTCGTTCGCTGCCGGATCACTTCCGCCGCAGCCGGTCAGAAGCAATGCCATAACCGCTATACTCAATATCGCTGCTTTCCATAATCTGTTCTTCATCATTCTCCTCCTCAGCATTTCTGATATTCGAAGCATAACAGGGCTTTCTCTAAGAATCCTCTAAGCGCACCTGTTTATTTTTCCGGGAAATTTTAGAGATTCCTTAGATAATCATTTTGTAGTATAGTATATAGGATGCCGGGATTGCAGAAGCTGCACCGTAATGAAGCTATCCGGCACATCAGGTCCGATTCAAAACAGACGCCAGATGTCAGAATGAGGTTTTTATGAGATTGCTATTAGTGGAAGATGATGAAAAATTAAATCATGCTCTTGCCTTTCAGCTAAGAAACGAAGGTTTTGAAACAGATACCTGCTATGATGGAGAGGAAGCGCTCTACTACATCCGCCAGCGCATTCATGACCTGATCCTTCTGGATTGGATGCTGCCATGCATCAGCGGGATCGAGGTACTGAAAACCATGCGGGAGGAACACAATCAGACCCCTGTCATTCTGATCACGGCTCTGGATGCGCTGGATGACAAGGTCACCGGACTGGACTGTGGAGCCGATGACTATCTGGTAAAACCCTTTGCTCTGGAGGAGCTGCTGGCAAGACTTCGCTGCATTGCCCGGCGTCCCCGGAAGCTGGTACTGGACGGGCAGTTATCCTGTGGAGATATGACCTATTATATAGAAGAAAACCGGCTGACTGGAAGAGAAGGAGCCTGCAGCCTTTCCAAACGGGAGGGTGCGCTTTTAGAGACATTTTTCAGAAATCCCGCTCAGACGCTTCCCCGCTCTCTGCTGCTCACCAGGGTATGGGGACTGGACAGCGATGTGGAAGACGGAAATCTGGACAATTATATTCATTTTCTGAGAAGGAGACTGCGCACGGTGGGAAGCGCCTGCAGTATCCAGACTGTCCGGGGTGTGGGCTACCGTCTGCAGCTTTCATAATCAGGGGAGGTATCTGTATGTTTCAAAGGGTTCATTTTCGACTCGCTGCACTCTGCGCCGGTATTACTATATTTATCATCCTGATCATGTCTGCTTCCTATCTGCATATTTCTGAACAGAATCTGCAGGCAAACAGCTATCGTTCCTTTCAGAATGACATGAACACTCTGCTCTCCAATCTGGAACAGCAGACCATTATCACCCACGAGTGGCTGAGCAAGCTGGAAGACAACGGGAAATACCACATCAGTATTCTGGACAATCAGACCCCGCTATTATTCACCCGACGGCATACAGAAGAGCAGAAGCTGCTCTTTGCACGTGCGTGGGATGTCTACGAACAGTCCTTTGAGATCGAACCGACTGTCTCCTATTACAACACCTGGCATGTGGAATTTCCATTTTCCTCCACTGACAGTCAGAAAAACGACTACTATGCCTGTGCCGCTGTATCGGAGCGGGATCACGGAACCCTTCAGATTATGATCCTGTCCTCCCTTGCTCCCCTGACACAGCAGATCCAAAGGCAGCGCATGCTCTTTTTCTTCCTAAATCTGCTTGCTGCCCTGGCACTCTGTATTTTTTCCTGGTTTTTCACCAGAAGACTCCTGCTTCCTTTAAAGGAGAGCCAAAAGAGACAGACACAATTCCTTGCATCTGCCTCTCATGAACTGCGCACTCCTCTGGCGGTCATCCTTTCCTGCGCTTCTGCGGCAGAACAGGCATCCGACTCGGAACGGGCACATTTCCTTTCTTCGATTCAGTCAGAAGGGCTCCGTATGTCCCGCCTGATCGAGGATATGCTCCTTCTCACCCGCTCTGACACCCAGAGCTGGACCATCCAGAAGGAATCCACAGAGCTGGACACCCTGCTGCTGGATGCTTTTGAAGCCTTTGAACCCATGGCAGCCAAACATGCGGTCCGCCTTTTGGTACAGCTTCCGGAATCAGCCCTTATGCCCTGCCTCTGCGATCCCCAGCGCATCCGGCAGGTGATCGATATTTTGCTGCACAATGCCCTCAGCTATACCCCCGCAGGCGGACAGATCACGCTTTCCCTTTCCTCTCAGGGCAGGCAGACCTTTCTCACAGTCTCAGATACCGGTATCGGCATTCCTGATTCCGAAAAGCCTCATATTTTTCAGCGCTTTTACCGGATCGATCCGTCCCGCAGTGAAAAAGGACATTTCGGGCTGGGACTTTCCATTGCAGCCGAGCTTGTCCATGCACACGGAGGTAAGATTCAGGTGACTGATGCCCCTGGCGGCGGAAGCAGCTTTACCGTGATACTATGAAGAAAATTCCACCATTCTCGTCCCCTCCAGTGCCAATACGTATCCTCAGCCGCCTGCGATCTACAGCCTCGCACAAAAATATTTATAAATAAGGGAAGCGACCACATACTGTACCACTGCCATTATAAAGAGAATCTCAACCACAATCATATTGGCTCTAAACCATGCCAGAATGGAGGAACCAAAGAAACAGCCCAGAATGCTCACCTGCATGGTGCGATAGGCTGCCTTATATCGTAGATAAACCTTACGCTCATCCTTCAGGTTAATCGCCTGTTCCTTCCTCTTCTTCTCGTATTCCTCCCGATTCTCCGGTCTGGTATTCCTGTATTCCCGTATGACGTTTGCTGCTGCGTTCGCAGCCAGGGCTACACCTGTCGCAAAGAGCAGCGTAGAATAATAGTCTATGTCTGTCAGCCATCCAACTGCTGTGAGTACAATACCCAGAACAAAATAGCACGTCAAAATCACGATATTGGTCTTATTCATCACTCTTCCTCCTCGTATATGAATATTTCTTCAATGCTCATTCCAAAATATTTTGCAATTTTAAATGCCAACAGGATCGAAGGATTATATCTTCCATTTTCCAGAGAGCCTATCGTCTGTCTGGAAACCTCCAAAATCTCCGCCAGCTCCTCCTGCTTGATCCCCCTCTTTTTTCTCAGCTCTTCCAAACGATTTTTCATCTGTATCTCCTTCTATGGAAAGTTTGCTTTCCATCTTTATCGTAGCAGTTTTACACAAAAATGTCAAGTTAACTTTCCATTTTTGAATCACAAAACCCCGAAGATCTGATCACCTCCGGGGCATTCCAATTCATTATTCCTGTTCTTCTTTCTCCGCATAAAACCAAACATATTCCGTTTCTTTTCCTTCCCCGACACAGACCATGATGGCGCCGTCCCCATCATCATACGTGTAAGGGTTCCCAACACAGCCAAAGTTGGAAACTCCATTCTCTCCGGGGATCTCCGTTGACTCTACAGACGAGGCAATATGCCCCTCAATGCAGCCGGAATCTCCCATGGGACCGGTTTCATCTGAACCATAGTAAAGAGTATCATTCACTCTTATGACCATTTCTGTATACTCCATGGGGATCTGCTCTGATTTGCTATTACAGCCATATATACACAAACTGAAAAACAGCACAATTCCTGCTAAAGTCTTCGCATTTCTCATGATTACCCCCATTATCTTTCAAGTTCTATCCAAATTATACTATAAAATGCTTTTTACCACAATAAAATCGCACCGGGACCATATTAATGTTTCCGTAGGCAATTTTGTATAGCACATATTTTTGTGGGCATACTTGAAAATGCCAACTGCATATAATATAGTGTGTGTAGGCAAAACGATGTGAATGTCCAATTGGGGCAAAACGAACCCCCAGAGAGTGCCAGCTCTCTGGGGGTTCTTGTCGTTTACAGCAGACCACACTGAAATTACTTCATAAATTTTAGTGTTCTTGCCAGTTTAATAATATCATCTTTGGTAAAATGCTCCTGGTTCAAAAATAATGTATATACATAATCACTATCCTGTTCAGCAAAAAAGACATACCAATATCTTGATGTTGTCTGCAATTCCTCCTCTTCCAAATCATACTTATTTATATATTCCTCGGCTTCTGGTGCAGTGAACAAGTCAAAAGAATACTCACAGAGAATTGCCTGCCTGTCACAGCCTTCTATTATTTCATACTCCGAATCTCTGCCCCCATGATTCATCCGCCATTCAACTGCCTGCAGGATGTTATTCTCAAACTGCACACGATCTGAAAAACGCTCCATCTCCACAAGACCAATGCCTCCGGGTGCATACTTGCTTTCCTGAGCAAATTCACCATGAGCAGGTTCTTCATAATCTCCTTTCAGCAGGCATCCCTGCCATATATCATTAAAATCCATGTTATATTTTCCAAGTGTCAAACCTGCCGGAAGTTCCAGATTGACATATTTACTAATGTCATATTCTCGTACTAAAAACGACTGCACATCCAAATCCGGTGTATATCTTTCATCCACATCATATAAGAGCTGTCCATCACCCATTGCAGGATACACTATTCTGATATCGCTCAATTCATTTTCTGTATATCCGTATTCTTCCGCTGTTTCTGCAACCCAATACGATACCTGCAGTTCATATTCCCGTCCATTATAAGCTAACGGTATCCGGTACATCCAGGTAAGCCATTCTTCACCTTCCTCACGGATCAAATTGCTATACGGTAATTCGCCACCCTCTGTATCTATTGCAAATGCTTCCTGCAAAGCTTCACTGCCTGCATTACAAAGGCTCAGAAGTTTTTCTACCGTAAATTCTTCCGTATTTTTCTGCTGTTCTCCCAGCACAGTATAATAATCATCGGAAGCAGTGCTGTTTTCTACAACCGAAGCAATTCTTACGTCAACATTCTCCACTTCCACATATACATCCATATCCTCTTCTGCAGGATTCTGCACGTTCACTCCTATTTTAAACCATGCTCCTTTTTCCACATCCATCTTCACCGGCATTCCCGGTGTCAGATAAGTTGGAGCATCGTACGCATTTTCCTGCTTAACCTCCACCGGAAGCAAAACAACTTCCGTATCTCCAAGCCCTTCCCCGGCTGACAATGTCAGACGATTTCCTTTCGGACTTATTTCTTCATCCGAATAATAAAAGCTCTCCATGCCGCCTGCCGGAATGGTCACTCTGATCTGATACTTTCTCGGAGCAGTTGTCAAAAAGCACACAGCTATAATCACGCAGACTGCTGCAGACACTGCAGTCAGCCAGAAAGCCGGTTTTTTATAATTCAAAATGGATCTCACTCTTTCCTTTATCCCCACTTCCCCAAATGCCAGCGGATAAGCAAAAACCATCTCCCTCCGACATGCACATGCTAACAGCGTTCTGGAATATTCCTTTTTGTCCTGTATATCCATATCCCTGATTACTTTTTCATCACACGCAAGTTCAATATCTTTGCAGAAGAGAATATATGCAATCCAACAAAGCGGATGAAACCAGTAAACACACAATAACAGATATCCAAGAGATTTCCACCAGTGGTCTCCTCTTTTTAAATGTGCATGTTCATGCGCCGCAATATACTTTATTTCATTCTCTTGAAGTCCGGAAGATATGTAAATCCGCGGTTTCACGATGCCCAAAATAAACGGGGATTTTACTGCATCACAAATCAGGATGTTATCTTTATACGGCACTGCTTCTCTCACCCGCAAATGCAATCTGAACAGACTGATCACTGCGTACAGCACAAAAAGAATCACTCCAAATCCCCATACAATGCCGCATATATGAGTTACCACCTGTAACGGAGCCACACTGGCAGATTCATCATAGGCAAAAGAATCGGCAAGCATTGGATTTACTGAATTTTGAACGATCTGCCAATCGCTGCTAATAGACGGAATGTAATCCTGTGTTTCACCTTCCACCACAGCATAATCCTTGATCGGTTCCGTGGCGGACAATAAAGCAAATGTGCTTTCTATTGAAAATGGACAAATCAATCGGATTGCAACCAGACTCCACATGAAGCAATTCACCCATCTCGGTGTCCTGCGAAAAATAAGCCGAAAACACATCACTGCCAATATCATCCAGCCTGCAGTAAGA
This sequence comes from Clostridiales bacterium, assembly GCA_018376135.1. Classification (GTDB taxonomy): domain Bacteria; phylum Bacillota; class Clostridia; order Lachnospirales; family Lachnospiraceae; genus Hominiventricola. The sequence continues at coordinate 113,490 of JAHABX010000003.1, forward strand.
CTCATGTTCAATAATTTGAAAAACACCTCTCCCATCGTCCTCCTCCTTATGCCTGATCAATCATTTTTCGGATCGCTTCTGCATCCTCGTCCGTAATCTTTGTATTCTGCATAAATGCTGCAATAAATGCCGGGAGCGAACCTGCAAAGGTTTCTTCCACATATTTTTTACTCTGCAAAGAATAAAATTCTTCTTTGGAAATCAAAGAAGTAACCAGCCCATTTTCATTTTTAAAAAGTCCTTTATCAATCAATCTTCTAAGCACATTGTGTGCCGTGGTCCGCTTCCAGTTGAATTCTATTGCAGTTAATTTCACAAGCTCTGATGATGTAACCGGTTCATGCTCCCATATCATATCTGCATATCTCGCTTCAATAACCCCTAATTGTATTTCTGCCATAATTCTGTCCTCCTAACGCAATAGACCACACAATGTAGTCCCAATTAAAGACTACATTATGTGGTCTGCTTTGTCAAGATGAATATCCAAAAAACTTGCTTCGACAAAATCCTCGGTCGCAGGCATTCGCTAAATGCCAACAAAGACACAAAAAGAGCCACATTCATGCAAGCATGATGCGACTCTTTATTACGTCTTTTTACGCGCTTATCTCATTGCTTTCGCGAAAATTATTCGATGATAGTAGCAACACGTCCTGAACCTACAGTTCTACCACCTTCACGAATAGCGAAGGTAAGACCCTGCTCCATAGCGATCGGATGGATCAGCTCGATGCTCATCTCTACGTTATCGCCAGGCATGCACATCTCAACACCCTCTGGAAGGTTGCAGACACCAGTAACGTCAGTTGTTCTGAAGTAGAACTGCGGTCTATAGTTGTTGAAGAACGGAGTATGACGTCCACCCTCATCCTTGGTCAGTACGTAAACCTGAGCAGTGAATTTGGTGTGGCATTTAACAGTTCCCGGTTTGGTAAGAACCTGTCCACGAACGATCTCAGTTCTCTGAACACCACGAAGCAGTACACCGATGTTATCACCAGCCTGAGCCTCATCCAGAAGCTTACGGAACATCTCGATACCGGTAACAACAACTTTACGGGTCTCTTCTTTGATACCAACGATCTCAACTTCCTCGGATACATGAAGAACACCACGCTCTACTCTACCAGTAGCAACGGTACCACGACCGGTAATGGAGAATACGTCCTCAACCGGCATCAGGAACGGCTGATCAGTTGCACGCTGCGGATCCGGAATATACTCGTCTACAGTGCTCATAAGCTCCATGATCTTGTCGCCCCACTCGCTCATCGGATCTTCCAGAGCTTTCAGAGCGGAACCTTTAACGATCGGGCAGTCAGTGAAATCATACTCTTCAAGCTGCTCGGTAATCTCCATCTCAACCAGCTCAAGAAGCTCTTCATCGTCAACCATATCACATTTGTTCATGAATACAACGATGTAAGGTACACCTACCTGACGGGACAGAAGGATGTGCTCTTTGGTCTGAGCCATAACACCATCAGTTGCAGCAACAACAAGAATAGCGCCATCCATCTGAGCTGCACCGGTGATCATGTTCTTAACGTAGTCAGCATGACCTGGGCAGTCAACGTGTGCATAATGTCTCTTCTCGGTCTCATACTCAACGTGAGAAGTAGAGATGGTGATACCACGCTCTCTCTCTTCCGGAGCCTTATCGATGTTCTCGAAATCAGTTGCAGTGTTACCGGCAACTCTCTCAGAGAGAACCTTGGTGATAGCTGCGGTCAGGGTTGTTTTACCATGGTCAACGTGACCGATGGTACCAATATTACAATGTGGTTTACTTCTGTCAAACTTAGCTTTTGCCATTTTAATTTCCTCCTTAAACAAATAAACCTATACGCTTTTTACGCATTCCGCTATTTTAGATTATATTTCAAACAGGCTTGTTTTGCAAGCCTATTTGTATTTTATTTTGCTTTTGCAGCAAGGACTTTCTCCTGTACACTCTTCGGAACCGGCTCATATTTCTCAAAGAACATGGAGTAGTTACCACGACCCTGAGTTCTGGAACGCAGGTCGGTTGCATAACCGAACATCTCGGACAGCGGCACAAATCCACGGATCATCTTACCTCCGCCGATATCGTCCATACCCTCGATACGTCCACGACGGGAGTTGATATCACCGATAACATCACCCATGTAGTCTTCCGGAGTAGTAACCTCAACCTTCATGATCGGCTCAAGAAGAACTGCTCCTGCCTTCTGCATAGCTTCCTTGAATGCCAGAGAACCGGCAATGTGGAATGCCATCTCAGAAGAGTCGACCTCATGATAGGAACCATCGAATACAGTTGCATGAACACCCAGTACAGGGAATCCACCAAGAATACCTGCTTTGGAAGCCTCTTCGATACCTGCGCCGACTGCCGGGATGTACTCCTTCGGAATCGCACCACCAACAACGCTGGAATCAAATTTGAACAGCTCTTCGCCGTTGGCATCCATCGGCTCAAAGTGAACCTTACAGTGACCATACTGTCCACGTCCACCGGACTGTTTTGCATACTTGGAATCCACATCAACAGCCTTGGTAAAGGTCTCTTTGTAAGCAACCTGCGGAGCACCTACGTTTGCTTCTACCTTAAACTCACGAAGCAGACGGTCAACAATGATCTCCAGATGAAGCTCACCCATACCGGCAATAATGGTCTGACCGGTCTCCTGATCTGTATGAGCACGGAAAGTCGGATCTTCTTCAGCAAGCTTTGCGAGAGCCTCGCTCATCTTGCCCTGACCAGCCTTGGTCTTCGGCTCGATCGCCAGCTCGATAACCGGCTCCGGGAATTCCATGGACTCAAGGATTACCGGATGCTGCTCGTCACAGATGGTATCACCGGTTGTGGTGACCTTAAATCCAACTGCTGCTGCGATATCTCCGGAATAAACCTTATCCAGCTCCTGTCTCTTGTTTGCATGCATCTGAAGGATACGTCCAACACGCTCTTTCTTGCCCTTCGTGGAGTTCAGGACATAAGAACCGGAGTTCATGGTTCCTGAATATACACGGAAGAATGCAAGCTTTCCTACGAACGGGTCAGTCATGATCTTAAATGCAAGTGCGGAGAACGGCTCCTCATCAGAAGAGTGTCTCACAGTTTCGTTTCCGTCCAGATCGGTTCCCTGAATTGCCGGAACATCCAGCGGAGACGGCATAAACTCTACAATTGCATCCAGAAGCTTCTGAACGCCTTTGTTTCTGTAAGCGGTACCGCAGCATACCGGAACAGCGGTACACTCGCAGGTTGCTTTTCTCAGCGCTACTTTCAGCGCTTCAACGGAAGGCTCTTCTCCTTCCAGATACTCCATCATCAGATCGTCATCCAGCTCGCAGATCTTCTCTACCAGCTCTGTACGATACAGCTCTGCATCATCCTGCATATCCTCCGGGATGTCAACGATGGAAATATCATCACCCTTATCATCGTTATAGATGTAAGCTTTCATCTCAAACAGATCGATAATGCCCTTGAACTCATCTTCCTTACCAATCGGAAGCTGAATGCAGATTGCATTCTTACCTAATCTGTTCTTAATCTGCTCTACTGCGCCGTAGAAATTTGCACCTAAAATGTCCATCTTATTGATGAATGCCATTCTCGGTACATTATAGGTGTCTGCCTGACGCCATACGTTCTCGGACTGCGGCTCAACGCCACCCTTTGCACAGAATACGCCGACAGCGCCATCCAGTACACGAAGGGAACGCTCTACCTCTACGGTAAAGTCAACATGGCCCGGGGTATCAATAATGTTGATACGATGCTCAAGAGCACCCGGTTTTGCTTTACAGTTCTCCTGTAAAGTCCAGTGACAGGTCGTAGCTGCAGAAGTGATGGTAATACCTCTCTCCTGTTCCTGCTCCATCCAGTCCATGGTAGCAGTTCCTTCATGAGTATCACCAATCTTATAATTTACACCAGTGTAATACAGAATACGCTCGGTTGTGGTAGTCTTACCAGCATCGATATGAGCCATAATTCCGATATTTCTGGTTCTCTCCAACGGATATTCTCTTCCAGCCAATGGATTTTCCTCCTTATACGAGTCACCAAACTAAGCTGCACACAGATTAGAATCTGTAATGTGCGAATGCCTTGTTTGCTTCTGCCATTTTGTGCATGTCTTCTTTTCTCTTCACAGCTGCACCAGTATTGTTTGCTGCATCCATGATCTCGTTTGCCAGTCTCTCTTCCATGGTCTTCTCGCCTCTTTTACGGGAGAACATGGTCAACCAGCGAAGTGCTAATGCCTGACGACGATCTGCTCTAACCTCGATCGGCACCTGATAAGTAGCACCACCGATACGTCTAGCTTTTACTTCGAGAACCGGCATGATGTTGTTCATAGCCTCTTCAAATACCTCTAAAGCTGGCTTCTCGGTCTTTGCTTCTACTCTGGCGAATGCTCCGTATACAATCTTCTGTGCTACACCCTTCTTACCATCAAGCATGATGTTGTTGATAAGCTTGGTAACCACTTTATTATTGTACATTGGATCTGCCAATACGTCTCTTTTCTGAGTATGTCCTTTACGTGGCACGGTACTTCCCTCCTTAATACGTGGTTATCGAATATTTCGATAAAATTCACTCTTTAATTCATCGGTACTCACATGTGTCGTTCTACGTGTGTTCGTGCTGGTAATCCCTCTATTATCAAACCCGCAGTCATAGGTTCGGATGAACTCCGGCACAAGGTGACGCGTCTGCGTACCCAACAATCATAGTTCTGTTTGTGATACTTTTATTACTGTTTACTAAAAAGATCCGGCCGCTTCGCAGCTGCCGCACGGATGTGCTTTCAGATCTTCTTATTTCTTAGCGTCTTTTGGTCTCTTCGCACCATATTTGGAACGAGCCTGACGTCTCTTTGCAACGCCTGCAGTATCCAGTGTACCACGTACGATGTGATATCTGGTACCTGGTAAGTCTTTTACTCTGCCACCACGGATCAGAACAACGCTGTGCTCCTGAAGGTTGTGACCTTCTCCCGGGATATAGCTGGTAACTTCAATACCATTGGAAAGACGAACTCTGGCGATTTTTCTAAGAGCAGAGTTTGGCTTCTTAGGGGTCGCGGTCTTAACTGCGGTACATACACCACGCTTCTGCGGTGCGGATACGTCGGTCGGCTTCTTCTTTAAAGAGTTGAATCCTTTCTGAAGAGCTGGTGCAGTAGACTTTTTAACAGATGTCTGTCTTCCTTTTCTTACTAACTGGTTGAATGTTGGCATTCCTTTCACCTCCTGCATATTTTGTGGCAGGTCTATCCTGCGAATATGACTGCTGTCTTTCAGACTTGCTGAAATACACACGTATCAAAATACGCATGCTAGATTATTATATAAAAGCCCAACGGGCTTGTCAAGCGGTTTTATTCCCAAATTTACCGCAATTATCACTATTATTTCTCAGTAAACGGACATGTCTGCTGACACAAACATCATCGAGCATTAATAAAAGATCTGTGTCAAAGGTGAATTCTCATCCAGGATCAGTGTCTTCTGTTCTCCCTGCATGGTAACTCTTGCTGCATCAAGAGAACGCAGGAACAGATAGAAGTCCGCTTTCTCCGGATCATTATATGCTTCGCTCATAATGCGCATGTATTCAGCCTCGCCCTTTGCAACGATCTCTGCCGCTTCCGCATCTGCCTGTGACTGCATGATCAAGATCTCGGCACTGGTATCATTGGCAATCTCCTTCGCCTCTTCCTCTCCCTCAGCCTGATAGGTCGCAGCAATATTATTGCGCTCGGAAATCATACGCTCATAGACTGCCGCCTTATTCTCATCCGGCAGATCCAGGGATTTGGTCTCGATCGCCAGCAGCCTGATCCCATACTGATTCAGTGTATCGCCCACATTGTTCTTGATCGCAGCGGCAAGCTCTCCGTCTCTTCCGGAGATGACTTCCTCCTGGCTGAGACTGCTGATCACGTTCTTCAGACTGTTGTATACGATCGTATCAATCCGGTACTCTGCATTGCTGGTCTGAGCGCTCAGCGTCTGGGTAAACTTCTGCGGATCTTCTATTCTCCAGAGCACAAAGCAGTCCGCGATCATGGACTTTTTGTCCTTGGTCATCACATCACTGACCGCCAGATCATAGAGAAGGACTGTATTTTTGATCTTCTCAGAGGTCTGTATAAACGGGATCTTGAAGGACAGTCCCGGATTTTCTCTGATAGAAACGATCTTTCCGAACTGCTTTACAACGGTGAATTCGTCCGGATATGTAATGATGGCGCAGGAATTCACAACCAGAAAAAATACTACAACTACAAGCGCCAGCGGCTTCCATATTTTCTTCATCTTATTCTGCTGCCTCCTCATCATTGTCTGTATTCTCAGTTTCTACATTCACAGAGCTGAACTCCTCCAGCGGGAGAAGCGTCTGAGTCGTACCGTCTCCGTTCTGGATAATGACCTTCATATCCGGAAGGATCTCCTCCATGGTCTCATAGAACATTCTCTGCTTTGTTACCAGAGGATATTTTACATATTCATTATACAGCTCATTCAGCCGCGCCACCTGTCCCTTTGCTTCATTAATGCGCTCTTCCGCCTCTGCGTTAGCCATCTTAATGGTCTCGTCCGCTTCCGCACGGGCTGCCGGGATATCCTCGTTCCGCTTCTGGTTTGCCCGGTTAATAGAAGTCTCTTTTCCCTGCTTTGCATTCTCCACATTCTTAAAGGCATCGATAACTTCTGTGGTAGGCGGCTCTGCATCCTGGATCGTAATATTCACAAGCTGGATCCCGATATCCTCCGTCTCCAGACGGGTCATGATCTTCTCCTTGATGGAAGACTGTATCTCGCTCTTACCGGTCGTAATGACGCTGTCCACATCATACAGACCGATGGTATCTCTGATATAGCTCTGGGTCAGCATCTTCAGAATACCAATAGGATCTTCTGATGCATAGAGATATTTGACCGGATCCGTCACACGGTATTCCACATAGAAATCCACATTTACAAAGTTATAATCCCTGGTGATCATAAAGGATTCCGCTTCCATATACTCCTCCGACTCGCCGCCGTAGCCCACCGGGAAACCGTTGATGGTCTTGGGAACCTTGTTCAGAAGCTGCACTACAGGCACCTTCACATGAATTCCCGGCTCCTCCACGATCTTCGGCACTCCAAAGGTAGTCACCACCGCATACTCGTTCTCCTTCAGCGAATAGACGGATCCTACTGCAATGTAGACTGCCAGAAGGATCAGTACGATCACCGCGGCTGCTGTGCCGGCCTTCTTCCCCAGCTTTTTCAACGAATTGCCCGGAGTCACATTCACATTGTCATTTTCCACTGTCTGCTTTGCTTTTCTACGAAACACTGCATTCCCTCCTGCATAAAATAGTATGCAGTAATCATATCATACTCCATACAGCGTGTCATCTGACACTTTCTCTTTTCTGTTACACCGGTATTCTTAATATTTCCTTAATTCACTGGACAAGTGGAGCCTTTGGTGCTATGATAGGTCAAACTTTTAAAAAGGAGCTTTTTTCAATGCTGAGGACATTTTTAAGGGCACTTCTGAAGCCTTTTTCTTTTGTTCCGGCGATTATGATGATGTATCTGATCTACTCATTTTCCGCTCAGGATGGTACTGTATCCGGAAACCTGAGCTATCGGATCAGTGAGATCATCATCGAATCGGCGGACGAAGCATTTGAGTTAAACTGGTCGGACAGCGAGATCGACTACTATATAGAACGAATCCATTATCCGGTCAGAAAGCTGGCACATATGACAGAATATTTTCTGCTTGCCATCTCTGTATCCTTCCCCCTTTATGTCTATGGGGTCCGGGGACTGTGGCTTCCAATCCTTGCCGGAGGCATCTGTGTGGGATTCGCCTCGCTGGATGAGTACCACCAGTCCTTCGTGGCAGGAAGAGGACCCTCCAAAAAGGATGTGGCGATCGACAGTATCGGAATCGCCATCGGTGTACTGATGGTACAGTTTATCTGTTTTCTCGGACGGATCACCGTCTTCCGCCCTCTGGCAAGACGAAAAAAAGAACACCGCTGACGCGGTGTTCTTTTTTATTGAAATATCAGCCTGATGCTGCGAATCACTTCATCTTCTCGCGATTTTATTCTTCCTCGCTTAAAACAAGCTCTTCTTCTGTATCCAGAATATCATCCTCTTCTTCCAGATCCAGAATCGGCTCCTCTAACTGCTCATCCAGTTCCTCTTCTGCTTCCGTGTACTCTTCTTCCACATCCGTATTCAGCTTCACATCACGATACCGCTTCATACCCGTACCAGCCGGAATCAGCTTACCAATGATAACATTTTCCTTCAGACCAATCAGCGGATCGATCTTTCCTTTGATCGCTGCCTCGGTAAGAACCTTGGTCGTCTCCTGGAAGGATGCTGCTGACAGGAAGGAGTTCGTTGCCAGAGACGCCTTGGTAATACCAAGCAGTACCTGCTTTCCTTCTGCCGGAACCTTTCCTTCTGCCTCCAACTGCTCATTCATATCCTCAAAGTCAAGGATATCAACCAGAGTACCAGGCAGGAACTCGCTGTCTCCATTGTCCTCGATGCGGATCTTCTTCAGCATCTGACGCACGATCATCTCGATATGCTTATCGTTGATCTCAACACCCTGCAGACGGTAAACTCTCTGTACCTCCTGAAGCAGATAATCCTGCACTGCACGCACACCCTTGATCTTCAGGATGTCATGAGGATTGATGCTTCCTTCTGTCAGTGCGTCACCCGCCTCAACGAAGGTTCCGTCCATGATCTTGATTCTGGAATCGAACGGAATCAGGTATGTCTTCGCCTCTCCTGTCTCGGAGTTGTTCACGATGATCTCACGCTTCTTCTTCATGTCGTTGATGGTGGCAAGACCTGCGATCTCGGTAACGATTGCAAGACCCTTCGGCTTTCTTGCCTCAAAAAGCTCCTCGACACGGGGAAGACCCTGCGTAATATCTCCACCTGCCACACCACCGGTATGGAAGGTACGCATGGTAAGCTGTGTACCCGGCTCACCGATAGACTGTGCAGCGATGATACCTACGGTCTCACCTACCTGAACTGCCTCGCCGGTTGCCATGTTCGCACCGTAGCACTTTGCACAGACACCAATATGGGAACGACAGGTAAGCGCTGTACGGATCTTCACCTTTTCAAGCGGATTTCCGTTTTTATCCACACCATATTTCGCAACTGCAGCTGCACGCTTCGGTGTGATCATATGGTTTGCCTTTACAAGAACATTGCCATCCTTATCACAGATGGTCTCTGCCGCAAAACGTCCGGTCATACGCTCCTGAAGAGATTCGATCATCTCCTTACCGTCTGTAAATGCGGTGATCTCCATTCCCGGAATCTCTTTGCCCTCGCTGCAGTCCGTCTCACGGATGATCAGCTCCTGAGACACATCAACCAGACGTCTGGTCAGGTAACCGGAGTCAGCGGTACGAAGCGCCGTATCGGACAGACCTTTACGTGCACCATGTGCGGACATGAAGTACTCCAGTACGTCCAGACCTTCACGGAAGTTGGACTTGATTGGGAGCTCGATGGTGTGTCCGGTGGTATCTGCCATCAGACCACGCATACCGGCAAGCTGTTTGATCTGCTTATCAGAACCTCGCGCACCGGAGTCAGCCATCATGAAGATGTTGTTGTACTTATCCAGACCATCCAGCAGCGCCTTGGTCAGAATCGCGTCCGTTTCCTTCCAGGTCTCCACAACCTCTTTGTAACGCTCTTCCTCAGTGATCTTACCGCGCTTGTAGTTGCGGGTGATCTTATCCACCGTATCCTGTGCTTTCTTGATCAGCTCCGGCTTTTCAGGCGGCACCGTCATATCGGAAATAGATACGGTCATAGCTGCTCTGGTGGAATATTTATAACCCATTGCCTTAATGTCATCCAGAACCTCTGCAGTCACAGTAGCTCCATGGGTATTGATAACCTTCTCGAGGATCTGCTTCAGACCCTTCTTGCCTACGTGGAAGTCAACCTCCGGCTTCAGCTCGTTGCCCGGAATGCTTCTGTCCACGAAGCCAAGATCCTGCGGCAGGATCTCATTGAAGATAAAACGTCCAAGGGTGGACTCTTCTGTATTGCTCAGTACCGTACCGTCTGCCAGCTTCTTCTTAACACGGACTTTGATACGGGTCTGCAGGGTCAGCGCCCCGTTCTCGTATGCAAGGATCGCTTCATTGACACTCTTGAATGCTTTTCCTTCGCCAAGTGCCCCCGGTCTCTCCTGCGTCAGATAGTAAATACCAAGAACCATATCCTGAGAAGGAACGGCTACCGGACCGCCATCAGACGGCTTCAGCAGGTTGTTCGGAGAAAGCAGAAGGAAACGGCACTCTGCCTGTGCTTCCACAGACAACGGCAGATGAACTGCCATCTGGTCTCCGTCGAAGTCCGCATTGAACGCGGTACATACCAGCGGATGCAGCTTGATCGCCTTACCTTCTACCAGGATCGGCTCAAATGCCTGAATACCCAGTCTGTGCAGCGTAGGTGCACGGTTCAGCATAACCGGATGTTCTTTGATAACATCCTCAAGTACGTCCCACACCTCGGTCTGAAGGCGCTCTACCATCTTCTTCGCACTCTTGATATTGTGTGCAGAACCGTTAGCAACCAGCTCCTTCATAACGAACGGCTTGAACAGCTCGATCGCCATCTCCTTCGGAAGACCGCACTGGTAGATCTTCAGCTCCGGTCCTACGACGATAACGGAACGTCCGGAGTAGTCAACACGTTTTCCCAGAAGGTTCTGACGGAAACGTCCGGATTTACCCTTTAACATGTCAGAGAGGGACTTCAGGGCACGGTTGCCCGGTCCGGTAACCGGACGTCCTCTTCTGCCGTTATCGATGAGCGCATCCACTGCCTCCTGGAGCATACGCTTCTCGTTGCGGACAATGATATCCGGAGCGCCCAGGTCAAGCAGTCTCTGCAGACGGTTGTTGCGGTTGATGATTCTTCTATATAAATCATTCAGGTCAGAGGTGGCAAAACGTCCGCCATCCAGCTGAACCATTGGACGAAGATCCGGCGGAATGACCGGGATCGCATCCATGATCATCCACTCCGGCTTATTTCCTGAACCACGGAAAGCCTCTACAACCTCAAGTCTCTTGATGATACGGGCTCTCTTCTGTCCGGAAGCAGTCTTCAGTCCTTCTTTTAATTCCTTTGCATCCTCTTCCAGGTCGATAGCCTGCAGAAGCTCCTTAATGGACTCTGCACCCATACCCACGCGGAATGCGCCGGATTCCGGATATTTTTCCTTCATATCCTGATACTCTTTCTCAGAGAGTACCTGTTTGTACATGAGCTCGGTCCTGCCCGGATCCAGTACAATATAGGACGCAAAGTACAGTACCTTCTCCAGAGTTCTCGGAGACAGGTCCAGAATCAGTCCCATTCGGCTGGGGATTCCCTTAAAATACCAGATATGGGAGACAGGAGCAGCCAGCTCAATGTGACCCATGCGCTCACGACGTACATTTGCCTTCGTAACCTCTACACCACAACGGTCACAGACAACGCCTTTATATCTGATTTTCTTATATTTACCACAATGACATTCCCAGTCCTTGCTCGGTCCGAAAATCCTCTCGCAGAACAGACCATCCTTCTCAGGCTTCAGCGTTCTGTAGTTGATGGTTTCCGGCTTCTTTACTTCGCCTCTGGACCAGCCACGGATCGTCTCCGGGGATGCAAGACCAATCTTGATCGCATCAAAGGTCATCGGCTGATAAACCTCATTATTCGTTGTTTCCGGCATGAACGCACCTCCTATTCAATATCAAAATCTTCTTCCAGATCCATGGAGTCTTCCTCGACGGTCTCTTCTTCCACATCTACCAGCTCTTCGCCTTCAAACTCCTGTTTGCTGAAGCCGTAATCGCCGAAGGACTCTCCCTCTTCACTGTTGAAGCGTCTGTTATCCCCTTCCAGGATGCGGCGGATATCCACATCTCCGTACTCGCTGCTCTCCATGATCTCAACCTCGGTATTGTCATCGCGCAGTACACGGACATCCAGACCAAGGGACTGGAGCTCCTTGAGCAGTACCTTGAAGGACTCAGGAATACCGGCTTCCGGAATATTATCGCCTTTAATGATTGCCTCGTAGGTCTTCACACGTCCGATCACATCATCAGACTTCACTGTCAGGATCTCCTGCAGCGTGTAGGAAGCTCCATATGCCTCCAGAGCCCATACCTCCATCTCACCGAAACGCTGTCCGCCGAACTGAGCTTTACCGCCCAGAGGCTGCTGAGTAACCAGTGAGTAAGGACCGGTGGAACGCGCATGGATCTTGTCGTCTACCAGATGATGAAGCTTCAGGTAGTGCATGTGTCCGATGGTAACCGGGCTGTCAAAATACTCTCCGGTACGGCCGTCACGCAGACGGACCTTGCCGTCACGGGAGATCGGCACACCCTTCCAGAGCTTTCTGTGATCTCTGTTCTCATACAGATATTCCAGAACCTCGGGAAGCAGCTCTTCTTTATGTCGCGCTTCAAATTCTTCCCACTCCAGATTGACGTAATCATTCGCCAGATCCAGAGTATCCATAATATCATTCTCATTTGCGCCGTCAAAGACCGGAGTCGCCACATTAAAGCCCAGTGCCTTCGCAGCAAGACTCAGATGGATCTCCAGAACCTGTCCGATATTCATACGGGAAGGTACGCCCAGAGGGTTCAGAACGATATCCAGCGGACGTCCGTTCGGAAGGAACGGCATATCTTCGACAGGGAGCACACGGGAAACAACACCCTTGTTACCGTGACGGCCTGCCATCTTGTCGCCTACAGAGATCTTTCTCTTCTGTGCGATGTAGATGCGGACTGCCTGATTTACACCCGGAGACAGCTCGTCGCCGTTCTCTCTTGTAAATACCTTGGCGTCTACAACAATACCATATTCACCGTGCGGAACCTTCAGGGAAGTATCACGCACCTCTCTTGCCTTCTCACCGAAAATAGCGCGGAGCAGTCTCTCCTCAGCGGTCAGCTCGGTCTCTCCCTTCGGAGTAACTTTTCCGACCAGAATATCTCCGGCACGAACCTCTGCACCTACACGGATAATACCTCTGTTATCCAGATCCTTCAGCGCATCGTCACCCACGCCCGGTACGTCTCTGGTGATCTCTTCCGGTCCCAGCTTCGTATCACGTGCTTCTGCTTCATATTCTTCAATATGGATAGACGTATAAACATCATCCATAACCAGTCTTTCACTTAAAAGTACCGCATCCTCGTAGTTATAGCCTTCCCAGGTCATAAAGCCGATCAGCGGGTTCTTGCCCAGTGCGATCTCGCCGTTGGCAGTGGACGGACCATCTGCGATCACCTGTCCTGCCTCTACCCGGTTCCCCTTGAATACGATCGGTCTCTGATTGTAGCAGTTGCTCTGGTTGCTTCGTGAGAACTTGGTCAGATGGTATACATCACGGACACCATTGTCCTGACGGATCACGATCTCATTGGATACAGAACGCTCTACCGTACCCGGATTCTTCGCAACCACACATACACCGGAGTCCACTGCGGTCTTCTCTTCCATACCGGTTCCGACTACAGGAGCTTCCGTCAGCATCAGCGGCACTGCCTGACGCTGCATGTTGGAGCCCATCAGCGCACGGTTCGCATCGTCGTTCTCCAGGAACGGAATGAGTGCGGTAGCCACGGAGAACACCATCTTCGGAGATACGTCCATGAAATCAAACATGGTCTTCTCATACTCCTGGGTCTCCTCGCGGTAACGACCGGATACATTGGTATGAACAAAATATCCCTTCTCATCCAGCGGCTCGTTCGCCTGTGCCACATGGTAATTATCCTCTTCATCCGCAGTCATATAGACAACATCTTCCGTTACACGCGGATTCTGCGGATCGCTCTTATCAATAACACGGTACGGAGCCTCTACAAAGCCGTACTCGTTGATTCTTGCATAGCATGCCAGAGAGTTGATCAGACCGATATTCGGTCCCTCAGGGGTCTCGATCGGGCACATTCTTCCATAATGGGAATAATGTACGTCTCGAACCTCGAAGCCTGCACGGTCACGGGACAGACCGCCTGGTCCAAGCGCGGACAGACGTCTCTTATGAGTCAGCTCACCCAGCGGGTTATTCTGATCCATAAACTGGGACAGCTGGGAAGAACCAAAGAACTCCTTCACCGCTGCAGTCACCGGCTTGATATTGATCAGGGACTGCGGAGAAATTCCCTCCGTGTCCTGCGTGGTCATACGCTCGCGTACCACTCTCTCCAGACGGGAAAGACCAATGCGGTACTGATTCTGAAGCAGCTCGCCGACCGCACGGATACGACGGTTGCCCAGGTGGTCAATATCGTCAGCATTGCCCAGACCATACTCCAGATGCATATTATAGTTGATGGACGCCATGATATCATCCTTGGTGATGTGCTTTGGAACAAGCTCCAGCGCCTCATGGCTGATCGCATACTTGATATCTTCAATATCCGTATTTTCCTCCAGGATCTTCTGCAGAACCGGATAATATACGGCTTCCTTAATGCCCAGCTCCTGCGGGTCAAAGTCCACGTATCTGGAAAGATCGACCATACGGTTGGAGAGAACCTTGATATTGCGCTCCTCTCCCTTGATCCATACGTACGGAACCGCAGAGTTCTGCAACGTATCTGCAAGCTCTGTATCTACTCTGGCGCCTGCCTCGGCAATAATCTCGCCGGTGGACAGATCCACTACATCCTCAGCCAGATACTGACCGCGGATACGGTTGCGAAGCGCCAGCTTCTTGTTGAACTTATAACGTCCTACCTTCGCCAGATCGTATCTTCTCGGGTCGAAGAACATACCGGTGATCAGACTCTCTGCACTCTCAACTGCCAGCGGCTCACCCGGACGGATCTTCTTATACAGCTCCAGAAGACCTTCCTGATAGCTCTCAGAGGTATCCTTGCTCAGAGACGCAAGAATCTTCGGCTCCTCACCGAACAGCTCAAGAATCTCCGCATTGGTGCCGTAACCCAGGGCACGAATAAGGACGGTGATCGGTACTTTACGGGTTCTGTCAACGCGAACATAGAAAATATCATTGGAATCTGTCTCGTACTCCAGCCATGCACCACGGTTTGGAATTACGGTACAGGAAAACAAAAGCTTACCTACTTTATCATGGTCAATACCATAGTAGATACCAGGGGAACGTACCAGCTGGCTGACAATGACACGCTCCGCTCCGTTGATAACGAAGGTTCCGGTCTCTGTCATCAGGGGCAGATCGCCCATGAAAATCTCATGCTCATTGATTTCATCTGTTTCTTTATTGTAAAGACGGACTCTCACCTTCAGAGGAGCGGCGTAAGTAGCGTCCCGTTCTTTGCACTCTTCGATCGTATACTTCGCACCTGCTTTGTCCAGTGTAAAGTCAGTAAACTCCAGGCTCAGCTTTCCGCTGTAGTCCGTAATCGGAGAAATATCCGCGAATGCTTCACGGAGTCCTTCATCCAGGAACCACTGGTAGGAATCTCTCTGAACCTCGATCAGATTTGGCATCTCAAGAACTTCTTTTTTCCGGGAATAGCTCATCCGGCTGCCCTTGCCTGATTTGATAGGTTTGATTCTGTTCTTTTCCATTGACATTTCACCCCTTATATATTTAATAACTGCATTTTCCAATAAATGACCGCAAAATTATGAGCGAGGCTTTAAGCATACCTCACCACAATAGTGCATTTTTCATACTAACACAGGAAAGTCAAGCTGTCAACTACTTTTTCCAGCATTTTAGCCTTGATTTGGCACGGCTTTTCGTTTCCGCACCGCCGGACCATAAGAAAAAAAAGGATACCGCATATGCGGTATCCTCTGTAAAACGGCTTACATTATTTAAGAGTAACTTTAGCGCCTTCAGCCTCAAGTTTAGCCTTCATCTCCTCAGCCTCTGCCTTGGATGCACCCTCTTTAACAACCTTCGGAGCGCCGTCAACTACGTCTTTTGCTTCCTTCAGGCCAAGACCGGTAGCTTCACGAACAACTTTGATAACCTTAACCTTGTTCGGGCCAACCTCAGTCAGCTCTACATCGAAGGAATCCTTCTCTTCTGCTTCCGGAGCTGCGCCGCCTGCTGCTGCTACAACAACACCAGCTGCTGCGGATACGCCGAACTCTTCCTCACAAGCTTTTACTAACTCATTTAACTCTAATACGGATAACTCTTTGATTGCTTCAATAAACTCTGCAGTCGTTAACTTTGCCATTTTCATTTACCTCCAATTAATAGTATGTTGTTATTTTCTCTTATGAAGCCATAGACAGGCTTCTCCACATCCAGCTTACGCTTCCTTGCTCTCTGCGATCTGATTCAGAACGCGTGCCAGGTTGGTGATTGGGCTCTGGATGCTGCCCAGTAATTTTCCAAGAAGTACTTCTCTGGACGGAACGTTTGCGATAGCAGTCATTCCCTTTGCATCGTAGTAGGTTCCCTCTACGACACCAGCTTTGATCTCAAGCTTGTCTGCTTTCTTTGCAAATTCAGCTACAATTCTTGCCGGAGCAGTTGCGTCTGTCTTGGAGATCGCAATTGCAGACGGTCCTTCGAGATGCTGTGACAGCGGCTCGAACTCAGTACCTTTGATTGCAAAGTTCAGCATAGTGTTCTTATAAACCTTGTATACGATACCTTCTGCTCTCATCTGCTTACGAAGCTGTGTATCCTGCTCAACAGTCAGACCGCAGTGGTCAACCAGAACTGCACATGCTGCGCCTTCCAGATTTGCAGAGATCTCTTCTACAATCGGTTTTTTCAGTTCAACTTTTGCCATGAATGGTTTCCTCCTTATAGATTTTCAAGAGTGACAACCTTTAACGTGAAAATACCCCCTGTGCCACAGACACAGAGGGTAATTAAGCCATTCTAAATCGAATGCTTTCCTCGGCAGGCGAATTCATCTTACGCTTATCAGCACCTGCTGTCTTCGGGCAGTCATCTTCAACTGTTTAAAAATATCATAATTTATATTGGATGTCAACACCCTTTTTAAGCTTTAGGCAAGCTTCATCGGGTTAACCTTAACGCCAGGTCCCATAGTCGGAGCGATGGTTACGCTCTTCAGGTACTGTCCCTTTACAGCGGCAGGTTTTGCTTTGTTGATTGCATCCATAAGCGTCTGGAAGTTGTCCGCTAACTTCTCCTCAGTGAAAGAAGCTTTTCCGATCGGAACATGGATAATATTGGTCTTATCCAGTCTGTACTCAATCTTACCAGCTTTGATATCGTTAACTGCTTTGGTAACATCCATGGTTACGGTACCAGCCTTCGGGTTCGGCATTAAGCCCTTCGGTCCAAGTACACGACCCAGACGTCCAACAACGCCCATCATATCCGGAGTTGCTACAACAACGTCGAAGTCAAACCAGCCACCCTGAATCTTCGGAACCAGTTCCTCTGCTCCTACGAATTCAGCGCCTGCTGCCAAAGCCTCATCAGCCTTTGCATTCTTAGCGAATACAAGTACACGAACCTGTTTACCGGTTCCATGAGGCAGTACAACTGCACCACGGATCTGCTGGTCAGCGTGACGTCCGTCACAACCGGTTCTGATATGAGCCTCGATGGTCTCATCGAATTTTGCGGTTGCCAGTTTCTTTACGATTGCGATAGCTTCGTCTCTATCATACTGAGTCTGTTTGTCGTATAATTTCGCAGCCTCAACATATTTCTTACCATGTTTCATAATTCTTTTAACCTCCTAGTGGTAATTGCGGGTTTATGCCCTGAGGGGTAAATGTCCCTCCCACGTCGTTTGATAACAACAGTTTACTTAGTCGTCTACTACCGTGATACCCATACTTCTTGCAGTACCGGCGATCATGCTGATTGCAGCCTCCAGGCTTCCTGCGGTCAGGTCTGGCATCTTCAGCTCAGCGATCTTCTGAACTTCAGATTTCTTAATGGTAGCAACTTTGTCCTTCTTGGAATTTGCAGAAGCGGTCTTCAGTCCGCATGCTTTTTTCAGTAAAACTGCTGCTGGCGGAGTCTTGGTAATAAAGCTGAAGCTTCTGTCAGCGTATACCGTAATAACAACCGGAATCACCAGATCACCCTGGTCTGCAGTTCTTGCATTGAACTCTTTTGTGAACTGTACGATATTCACACCGTGCTGACCAAGAGCCAGACCTACTGGAGGAGCTGGTGTTGCCTTTCCAGCAGGGATCTGTAATTTAATATAACCTGTAACTTTTTTTGCCATAATTAAGGCACCTCCTATTGTGGTAATGGCGGGTTTATTCCCTGAAGGGTAAATGTCCCTCCCACGATTTACAGAAAGAAATCTCCGTAAACCATTTACATTTTCCTGATTTCTGTGAAACTTATTTCAACCGGCGTTTCACGACCGAACAGATCGACGTTAATCGTCACGCTCTGTTTGTTTTCATTGATGGCCTGGATGACACCCACGGTATCCTTCCATACGCCACCGGTAACGACAACATTGTCACCCTCCGCAAAATCAATCTGCACGGAATCCGAATGAACTCCCAGCGGTCTCATCTCTTCGTCTGTAAGCGGAACTGGTTTTGATCCCGGACCAACAAATCCGGTCACACCTCTGGTATTACGAACCACGTACCAGGTATCATCGTTCATAACCATATTGATCAGAACGTATCCCGGAAACATCTTTTTCTGAACCTGACGGCTTGCGCCATCCTTCAGCTCCACCACATCCTGCATTGGAACTCTGACTTCAAGAATCTGATCTTCAAGGTGTCTGTTTTCAATTGTCTTCTCAATGTTGGCTTTAACCTTGTTCTCATACCCTGAATAGGTATGAACCACATACCAGCTTGCTTCTGACATATAATCACCTTTCCCTGAATTATAATGTTACCAGAATGTCAATCCCAAAGGTCATGACCATATCCAGCAGTTTAATAATGAGAGCCAAAGCAACCGATGTACTGATTACCGCAATGGTCTGTTTCGTAAGTGATTTTTTATCTGGCCAGATAATCTTCTTAAACTCGGCTTTCATGCCTTTGAACCAGCTTGTCTTTGGGGTTTGGGTCTTTTCTCCCATTTTGTCACTTCCTTTACTCGCCTGGGGCAGAATTACTTCGTCTCCTTATGAAGGGTGTGCTTCTTACAGAAACGGCAGTATTTCTTGGTTTCCATTCTGTCTGGATGAAGCTTCTTCTCTTTTGTCATGTTGTAGTTACGCTGTTTGCACTCCGTACATGCCAATGTGATCTTTACGCGCACAACTTTCCACCTCGCTTTTTATACTTTTTTCTTTGGTGATTCTGCGAAAACCACCAATTTTAGGCATAAAAAAAAAGCCTAAACTTCCATTCGCCCTGTTACTATAGCACAGGAAGCACATGGAAGTCAAGACTTTTTTCTGCACAGTTTTTGTCCTGTTATCCTTTATTTTCCGGCATATTTACCGCAGCCTTCACGCTCCGGATCCCCGCCCGCATATACCATATGGATATTCCCAGACTGATCAGAGTAAAAAACGGGATCACCACCGGCACATATGCCAGCGCACCCTTGAGAATTGTCGGCAGTGTCTTTGCGTGTACCGCAAGCCTCATCAGATCGCCAAAGGGCAGCCGGCAGCCCATGACCGATGCCAGAAAGCTTCCGATCATCGCCAGTATCAGCACGCCGGCAAAGAAGCTCAGCCCGATGGACCAGATCCCCAGCAGGAGGAATCCCCAGAATCCCATCTCTATATATGGAAGATACGCATCCAGAAATTTCTCACGATCCCAGTTTCCCAGTCCCAGCTCCTCATAGGTGGAGCGGACGACTTCTCCATCCGTCTTCAGGAGCATATGCTCCTTTCCCATGACAAGCGCCTTATCGAAAGCCAGCAGATCGATCTCCTGTACCTCCTCTGCCGCCATCGTCTCCGTGTCGATCCAAAGGCACACATTATAATCCGAATACTGTATGGTCTGCTCTACCCAGAGCGTTCCATCCTTCAGTTCAAAATCCGGCAGTGCCGATTCGACCGTCTCACGGACGCCTCCCTCTGCCAGCATCACTGAGGACATGGGAATGATCCATGCGGCAAGAACATAAAGTCCGCACAGCAGCAGACCATACAGAAAGGTCTTTCCTCTGCCGTTCTTTAAAAACCGCTTATAACCGTCCAGATCATAGATTGAATGCAGCAGCTCTGAAAATATGTTGATAACGTTCTCCTCCTCTCTACATCCCTATCCGGGAAATGATCTTCCGATTCACTCTTATCAGAAAGAGAATCGTCATGGCAAGAGACATCAGCTCCGCTATGGGAAGCGCCCACCAGACCAGATTCACATTCCCCAGGCGCGACAGCAGATAAGCCGCCGGGAGAAGCACCACCAGCTGCCTCGCCACAGACACGAACATGCTGTAGACAGAACAGCCCAGCGCCTGAAATACACTTCCGCAGGCAATGCAGAAGCCTGCCAGCAGGAAACTCAGACTGATGATCCGAAGCGCCGGAATACCGATCGCCAGCATGGTCTCAGAAGCACTGAACAGCTCCAGAAGCGGTCCGGGTATCACCTGAAATACCGTCAGTCCCAGCACCATGATGGACACTGCATAAATAACACTGTGCTTTATGGCGCTCAAAACCCGTTCCCTGTCATTCGCTCCGTAGTTATAGGCAATGATCGGGATCACTCCGTTGTTCAGTCCGAATACCGGCATGAATACAAAGCTCTGCAGCTTAAAGTAAACTCCGAATACCGCCGTTGCCGTAGACGTAAAGGTGATCAGGATCCGGTTCATGCTATAGGTCATGACAGAACCGATCGCCTGCATAATAATAGAAGGAACAGCAATCTCATAGATCTGCCCGATGATCGCCATATCCGGACGGAAGCCCTTCATCTGTATACGGACCTCATGATTTTTCTTCTGATTGATGACTACGCTCATAATGCCGGCAGCAATCTGTCCAATGACCGTTGCCGCCGCCGCTCCTGCCACACCCATCTTTGGAAATCCAAAAAGCCCGAAGATCAGGATCGGATCCATGATCAGGTTCACGATCGCTCCGGTTCCCTGGGTAAACATGGTGTAGATCGTCTTTCCCGTTGCCTGAAGCATCCGTTCAAAGGTAAGCTGCATAAAAATACCAAAGGACATACAGCAGCAGATCGTCATATAGTCAATTCCATACTGAACGATCTCTTCGATATCCGTCTGGCTCCTGTAGAAGCCCTCTACCATAAAAAGCCCGATCACCAAAAAGAGCAGATAACTCAGCATGGTCAAAAAGACCGCATTTTCTGCGATCTTATTGACCTTCTCATAATCCCCGGCTCCCAGCGAACGCGCCAGCAGTGCATTGACGCCCACTGCAGTCCCCACACCCACTGCAATCATCAGATTCTGGATCGGGAATGCCATGGACACCGCCGTCAGCGCATTCTCACTGATCATCGCCACAAAGACACTGTCCACAATATTGTACAGCGCCTGCACCAGCATGGAGATCATAATGGGCAGAGACATAGATATAATTAGTTTTCCGACAGGCATAACGCCCATCTTATTCTTTTCTGTACTACCAGTCATTTATTATCCTCTTAACTCAATATCCAGTTCATCCTTCAGTATTCTGCAGATCTTCTCCACGAACTTCTGAACCGCTTCCGCTTCAAATTCCTGGTCCTTCGGCGCGAAGGTCACTGTATAAGCCATACTCTTCTTGCCTGCAGGGATCTGTCCGCCCTCGTACACATCGAAAAGCTTTACTTCCTTTACGTATTTATTTGCTCTGCGGATGCAGGCCTCTACCTGCCCGAAGGAAATCTCCTTATCCATAACGAATGCCAGATCCCGCTTCTCCTCTGCATATCTGGACAGCGGAACGAACACTCTCTTCTTGCCGTACCATTCTGCCAGCGCTTCCAGATCCAGTTCCATCAGGAATGCGGAGGTACGCATGCTCAGCTCATCCTGAATATCGTAAGCAGCCTTTCCAAAATAACCAATCGCGGTTCCCTCACAGGATACCTCAACGGTCTGGTAAGGATGCAGGAAGGTCTTCTTTGCCGCCGTATATTCAAATCTGATATCCATGCTGTCCGCAATGGTATCCGCAATACTCTTCATAGTGTAGAATGTCTCGTTCGCTCCGAAAATACCCACACAAAGGGTATTTTTCTCCTCCGGATATTCACTGAGCGGCAGTCCCTTTGGTATAAAGCGCTTCGCCACCTCGAAAAGCCTTCCTTCCAGAGTTCCCTGTTTTTCATTTCTGGAAATGGCATTGAGCATGGAAGCCGCCAGCGTGGTTCTCATCAGAGACAGATCCTGATTGATCGGATTCAGGATCCGGATCGCCCTTCTCTCTTCGGCATCCTCCGGCAGTCTCAAAAGATCCAGATCAGACGGGGAGAAGAAGGAATAATGCATGCACTCGTGGATTCCCATGGCACACAGCGTTCTCTTCAGCGCCAGCTCACCCTTCTGCTGAACCGTATATCCGCCTGTGGTCACCTGTGCAGATGGCATAAAGGTCGGAACAATATGATCGTAACCATACATACGGATCACTTCCTCTGCCACATCCGGATAACGCTCCACATCATGTTCTCCATTGGGCAGCATATCCTCACGATATGCCGGAACCCGGATCAGCAGTTCATCTCCGTTAATGACCGGATCAAATCCCAGTCTCTTCATAATATCACAGATCTCTTCATCCGGAACCGTAATACCAAGCACTCCATTTACCTTGCTGATGCTTACCTTCATGGGTGTCGGCTCTATGGAATTCCCCGTATTCACCTCTGCGTGAGTAGCAGATACCTTACCGCAGCCCAGCTCCTCTATCAGATGAAGCGCACGCTTCATACCGAGAACGGTGGAATACTCATCCACGCCCTTCTCGTATCTGGCGCTGGAATCCGAGCTCTTGCCAAGTCCACGGGCAGTCTTTCTCACATTATCGCGTGCAAATTTTGCAGACTCGAACATGACCTCACAGGTCGTATCGCGGATCTCAGAATTCAGTCCGCCCATCACACCGGCAAGCGCCACCGGCTTAACACCGTCGCAGATGACCAGATTCGCGGGAGACATCTCATACTCCTGTCCGTCCAGTGTAACGATCTTTTCTCCTTCTCCGGCTCTTCTTACCCGGATCTCATTCCCTTCCAGATAAGAGCAGTCAAATGCATGCATGGGCTGTCCGATCTCTTTTAATACGTAATTCGTAATATCCACCACATTGGAAATAGCCCCTATGCCCACCAGTGCCAGACGACGCTTCATCCATGCAGGAGACTCGCCCATCTTCACATCATATACATAATGAGCGCTGTAACGGGGGCAAAGATCCGGCGCATCCACCGATACATGGAAGCCCTCCTTTACCACCTCTGTCTCTGTATAGTCCGTTGCAGGCATCTTCAGCTCCTTGCCCAGCATCGCCGCAACCTCTCTTGCCATACCAAGCATACTCTGGCAGTCCGGTCTGTTGGCAGTCAGCGCAATGTCAAAGATCCAGTCATCCAGCCCGAGGATCGGTTTTACATCCGCACCAATCTTCGCATCCTCCGGAAGAACCAGAAGTCCGTTGTATCCGGCTCCCGGATACAGCTCCTCCGTAAGCCCCAGCTCCACACCGGAGCAGAGCATACCAAAGGACTCATACCCGCGCAGCTTTCCCTTTTTAATAGTAGCCGTACCTTCAACCGTCTTGTGATCCTTGGCAGTCGCATAGACCGTTGCGCCCACCAGCGCCAGCGGGAATCTGCCTCCTGCCTTTACATTGTCCGCTCCGCAGCAGACCTGCATGGTCCCGTGTTTCCCTGCATTTACCTGACACACGCTCAGATGCGTCTCCGGGATCGGCTCGCATTTCTCAACATAGCCTACAACAATATTGCTGATATCCTTACCAAGCTCGTATTTCTCTTCTACCTCAAAACCGGCGTCGAACATTTTCTTCTCCAGCTCATCCGGTGTAATATCTATATCCACATAATCCTTCAGCCAACTCAATGGTGCTATCATAATAAAACCTCCGTCACCCTGTTATTTCTCATTAATCTGTTTCAGCACACGTATATCCGAATTAAATAAAAGCTTAATGTTATTGATGCCGTATTTCAGCATGGCAATACGCTCCAGACCCATTCCAAACGCAAATCCGCTGTACTCTTCAGAATCAATACCACAGTTTTCCAGAACCCTTTTATTCACAATACCTGCGCCAAGAATCTCAATCCAGCCGGTACCCTTACAAAGGCTGCATCCCTTTCCGCCGCATGCGAAGCAGCTGCAGTCCACTTCAACCGACGGCTCCGTGAACGGGAAATAGGAAGGTCTCAGACGGGTGGTAGTCCCTTCTCCGAAGATCTTCTGTACAAACATATCCAGCATGCCCTTCAGATCGCCCAGGGTGATATTCTTATCCACAACCAGACCTTCCATCTGGCTGAACATAGGCGAATGGGTCGCGTCATCATCGGAGCGGAATACCTTGCCCGGAGATAATATCTTGATGGGCGGCTGCTTTTTCTCCATCACATGAATCTGTCCTGCAGAGGTCTGTGTGCGGAGCAGAAATTCCGGAGACAGATAGAAGGTATCCTGCATATCTCTTGCCGGATGATCCTGAGGCGTATTCAGTGCCGTAAAGTTATAATAATCGTTCTCGATCTCACTTCCTTCATAGATCTCAAATCCCATACCGGCAAAAATGTCGATCAGCTGAGTCCTCACCAGCGTTACCGGATGAAGATTACCGATCTGTGCCGGCTCTGCCGGAATCGAGATATCGATCTTCTCTGCCTCATATCTGCGCTGAAGCTCCATCTCCTTCATCTTCACTTCCGTCTCGGCAAAAAGCACCAGAGCCCATTCCTTCAGGTCATTTACCGCCTTGCCATACGCGGCTCTCTCTTCCGGAGCAAGATTGCGCATCTCCTTCATCAGCTCGCTGATCTTACTCTTCTTGCCTTCCAGATAAACATTTCTGAATTCATAAAGTTCCTTTGAGTTGGTCAATACACTCAGTTCATTTTCAATCTTCGCTTTCAGAGCGGAAAGATTGTCCGATAATACCTTTTGATCCTGCATACATTCTCCCTGCTTTCTCTCATATATTTCTGCGAGCCCATGGCTCCTTTTAACCGACCGAATGTCAATTAAAAAATCCCATAGCATAAATTATGCTATGGGACGAATCATTCCGCGGTACCACCCATGTTCAGATATTCCATCAGAACATCTGCACTCCACTTGCTTTAATGCAGCAACTACATCCGCTTTCACGGAAAACTCCAATGCTGAAATTCATCTGCAGGCGACTGGCATACTCACAGCAAACGTACACCTCTCTGATAATCGCTGATGCCGACTACTTACACATCTTCTCAGTTTCGACCATTATAGCTTCTTTCCGGAGGAAAGTCAAGCAATGACAAGAAAGGGATATCCTTCTTTCTTACTGTTTGTTACTGTTCACTCCTCATGGTCATTCTCAGTACCACTATTTATCCGGCTGCAAAAGCTCTGTTTCCATCTGTGAATATTCCTCTGCCGTAATCCCGATCAGTTCACATGCCTTTTCCAAATCTACTTCCAGCTTCTGCATAAGAGATTTGACTCCTGTTACTTTTCCACGCGCTTCTCCCCATACTCTTCCTCGGGCTTCTCCTTGCTGCTTTGCTTCTCTCTCCCAATCCTCCAACGCTTTACACATGTTTACCCTGCCTCCTTCTTCATTACATTGTTCTTCGATGCATCTCTCCACACTGGGATTGCCCAGCAATGCTGACATAACCTTTCCTGTCTCAGGCTTCAGATTCCGGTACTCGGAATTTCCTGAAACTTCTTTATAAACTGCATGTCTGTCCTGATCTAACTGCAGCAGCTTCAGCACATACTTCAGCTGCCCCTCACAGCTCTCTGCATGCTCCAGATCATACATGTTCACCAGATCTGCAAATTCCTGGTTGTCCCGGAAAAAAATTGTTAAGCTCATTGTTGATCTTCCCCATAATCCTCCTTTGGCAGAATTGCAGGGGGTGATCAGTCCGCCGGGATTCCGCCTGTATTTAATTTCAATATCTTATATATTATTTTAGTACACAAATTGTATTTTGTCAATTACATTTCAACATATAATACAACTAATTGAAACATATTGTAAAGCACCAGCTAAACTATACAACTTTCTAAAAAACGTCCAATCCATGCTACTGCCATTCTTTAATGTTCTCCCTTCATATTTAACTTCCACTATATAAAGAGAATGCTGTCAAAAAATATGATAGTGAGATGGAAAGCCCCTCACTCCAATTGTGAGGGGCTGCATTTCTCATCTCTCCTGCGGGTATACAAGATTCCAGTCCTTCCGAAGCTTATCCATAATCCTCATAACCCGAAGAGTCTCTTCATGGGGCATGGAGGGGCACTCCTGTGCGCCTTCTTCAATACAGCGGATCAGCTCCTGAACCTCATATTCATAACCGGTACTCTGCTCCGGCATGTCGATATGTCTGGAAAGTCTGTGATCTGCATCGTAGATATCAACAGCAAGGGGATTATTGATATTATCAACGATCATACAGCCCCTGGACCCATAAAATATTCCCTGCCGATCCGAGATCCCATACATTCCTGCGGTCAGAACAGCAAACCGTCCGTCCTTCCAGGTCATAGTGATGCACTCCTGCCCATCCACACCGGTATCGGTCATGACTACCGTAGAGGAGATATCTTTAAAATCATTTCCAAAATGCATCAGGGCAAAGTTAAGAGGATAGATCCCCACATCCAGAAGTGCACCGCCTGCAAGCTCCGGACGGATCAGTCTCTCATTCTGGCATATGCGGTAACACAGATTTGCAGTCAGAGTACGCACCTCTCCAATCACACCCTCTGCCAGCAGCTCGTCTATAATCCTTCTGGACGGCATATAGCGTGTCCAGATCGCCTCTGTGATAAGCACTCCATATTTCTTTGCCAGCGCAAACAATTCTTCTGCCTGACCTTCATTCACTGTAAAAGCCTTTTCACAAAGCACATGCTTTCCATGCTCCATGGCAAGCTTCGCATGCTCAAAATGATGGGAATGAGGTGTCGCAATATATACAATATCCACTTCCGGATCGCATACCAGCTCTTCATAAGAACCATATGCCTTTTCAAATCCATATTTCTCTGCAAATGCTCTCGCTTTTACAATATCTCTGGATGCAACTGCACAGCAGGACGCCTGCTCTACTGAATGAATCGTCTGCGCCATACTTACGGCAATATTTCCGGCTCCAAGAATTCCGATGTTCATAAGATCCCCCTTTTATAAAAGTCCAACTGTTTTTAACTGTTGTTGTTTCTTCCATTTTTAATTATACATCATATCAGGAGAAAGTCTATTTTTCTGTGATAAAATCAACCAAAAAACTGACCCGAAGGATACGCCTTCCGATCAGTCCCGGCCCTCTCTATGGCACCAGCTTACTCAGCCGCTCCTTATCCACGATCTTAATAATTCCTCTGGACTGCTCGATCAGTCCATCTGCCTGGAAGCTCTTCAGCATCCGGGAGACCACCTCTCTTGCACTTCCGATATAACGCGCGATCTGCTCCTGGGTCAGATACAGATTGTGCGAATGATTCTTTCTCATCTCATCCAGCAGAAAAATCGCCAGACGCTTATCCACACTCATGAAAAGAATCTGTTCCATTGCCCACATCACATCCGAGAAACGATCCACTGCGTTTTTGTAGACAAAGTTCTCCACATACACATTCTCATCCTTCAGCGTCCGGAATATCCCGCTGCGGATCAGATACACCTCCGTATCACTCTCCGCGTCAATGTGCACATCAAAGGTAATGCTGTTGAGTACACAGGATGCCGACATGACACAGACCTCTCCCTCCGAAAGCCGGTATAACGTAACCTCTCTGCCGTCCTCGGACAGAATATAGACCCGCAGCCCGCCTTTTCTGATCAGCAGAATGCCCAGACATTCATCTGCGGAATTGTGAAGGTTAAAGCCCTTCGGATAAGACGTCTTCATCATCTGCTGCTCCAGCAGCTCTTTTTCCGCCTGGGTCAGCCGGTCCCAAAAGCTCAGATGGGAACTGATAAACATAAGATCTTCTTTTTCCAACATAAGAAATCCTCCTGTCATCTGACATTATAACACGAAGTTCTCTTCTGCGTCACTGCTTCTTTTCCCAATCGGAGAACATCATAAAAAATGCTGCCAGCAGAATGCCGGAACAAATCAGAATCGCCCGCTCTGCCAGATATTTTACTGCCTCGTGTCCGATGACGGCTCCCAGAATAAAAAAGGCTATGATCAGATAATACAGCATCCCTTTTCCTGCCGCCTCCCTGTCCCTTTTCGCCAGATAATCACAGGTGTTCTGGACTGCGCTGCGCAGATTGCCGATACACATGGTGGTGGCGATTCCATTTCCCTGAATCTTGCGAAAGCTCTCCACCTGGATCCCGCACGCCAGAGAAGTCAGACTGTTTGCAGGCAGATTCATACTCTGAGGCATAAGACACACTATGCCAAAGATTACTGCCTCACAGAGTACCGATATCTGCCTCCAGTGCAGAAGACTCAGCTCCTTTTTCTGAAGCTTTACCATATCGGCTATGGCAATCCCCATTGCAAAAGCAAGGACCGGAATCAGGTAACGGATCGCCTGCTCCCAGTCCCCTTCTGACAAACGGATACCAAACAGCAGCATATTTCCCGTCTGTGCATTGGCAAATACCTGCTCCCTGCACATATAGGAATATGCATCCATAAAGCCTCCGGCAAGAGCCAGGACAATTCCCAGCTCCAGAGACTCTGACATCTGTCTGTTATGTTTCATTTCTATACAGCCTTTCTTCTTCTGTAATCCGCCTTTGATGCACTGGCTTCCCTGATGCATGCCGCCAGCACTCTGGTTGCCTGCTCGATCTCCTCCAGCGTTGCGAAGGACGGAGCCAGACGGATATTGCGGTCCTCCGGGTCATGTCCGTAGGGGAAGGTCGCTCCCGCTGCAGTGAACGTAACTCCTGCCTCCTTGCTCAGGCGCACCACCTCTTTGGCACATCCCGGCAGCGTATTCAGAGAAATAAAATATCCGCCTCTTGGCAGAGTCCATTCTGCCAGACCAAGCCCTCCCAGTTCCTCTTCCAGCACCTTTTCCACCATCTCAAATTTCGGACGGAGGATATCTGCGTGCTTTTTCATATGAGCGAGAACACCCTGTCTGTTCTTAAAATACCGGACATGTCTCAGCTGATTGATCTTATCCGGTCCAATGGTCTCAAATTTAAAATAATTTCTCAGGTCTGCCAGATTGGCTGCACTGGATGCAACTGCAGAGATGCCGTCTCCTGCAAAGCTGATCTTGCTGGTGGAGCAAAACTCATATACCATATCCGGATGCCCTGCCTCTTCGCACAGCTTCAGGATATCCGGGATCTCACAAAGCTCCTCCGGATACAGGGAATGTACACAGTATGCATTATCCCAGAAAATACGGAAATCCGCCGCCTTCGGATTCAGCTCTGCAAATGCCTTCACTACCTCATCACTGAATACCACTCCGGTAGGATTCTGATACTTGGGCACGCACCAGATTCCCTTTACACTGGCATCCTTTTCCACATATTTTCTCACCATATCCATATCCGGTCCGTCTTCCTTCATCGGTATGGTGATCAGTTCAAAGCCGAACCGCTCTGTAATGGCAAAATGTCTGTCATAGCCGGGAGCCGGACACAGGAACTTTCTCTTCTTCTGAAGCAACATGGGTTCACAGCCGGAAAGACCGTCCATCATCCCATGGGCGATTACCTGAAACATAAGATTCAGACTGCTGTTATCAAATACCATCACATGAGCCGGGGATACATCCATCAGATCTGCCATCAGCTTCTTCGCTTCCGGGATTCCGTCTGCTCCGCCGTAATTTCTGCAGTCTGTTCCGTCCTCCGAATCCAGAACGGAGTGGGAATGCAGAACATCCAGCATCTTTACTGACAGATCCAGCTGCTCCTTTGAAGGCTTTCCTCTTGATAAATCCAAATGCAAACTCATGATATTTCTCTCCTTATCTCTTTACTTCACATGTTTGCCAGTTTATAATATTCCTCACAAGATGTAAAATACATATATGAGATACTTATTATATCTTTTTGACATATCGAAAGGAGCGCCTATGGATATCACATACGATTACTACCGGATTTTCTATTATGTGGCAAAATACAAAAGCTTTACGAGAGCCGCCTCCATCCTGATGAACAACCAGCCCAACATCACCCGTTCCATGAACAATCTGGAGCGTCAGCTTGGATGCAGTCTGTTCATCCGCTCCAATCGGGGTGTGGAGCTGACGCCGGAAGGACAGAAGCTGTACGAGCACGTAACCGTCGCCTTCGAGCAGCTTCAGGCAGCAGAGCTGGAGCTTGCCAACGGCAACAATCTGGAAAGCGGAACCGTCACCGTAAGCGCCAGCGAGACTGCCCTCCACGGCGTCCTGCTCCCGGTCCTGAGAAGCTTTCACACCTCCTATCCCGGCATTCGGATCCGGATCTCCAACCACTCCACCTCCCAGGCAGTCCAGGCGGTAAAAAACGGGCTGGTGGATTTTGCCGCGGTTACCACGCCCACCGATGTGAGCCGCCCCTTAAAAGAGATCAAACTGAAGGAATTCCACGAGGTGCTGGTCTGCGGCAGACGCTACTCCTTTCTGGCAAAGGATACCCAGCATCTGTCAGGTCTGAAGGATTACCCGCTGATCAGCCTGGGCAAAGAGACCAAGACCTACGAGCTGTACACCAGTCTCTATTTAAAATACGGACTGGTCATGTCGCCTGATATTGAAGTGGCAACTGCCGACCAGCTCATTCCCACCATCCTCCACGATCTGGGGATCGGCTTCGTCCCGGAACCCTTTGTAAAAAACCACACCGGCAAGGAGCCGCTCTATGTGATCCCTCTGGCAGAGGACATTCCCTCCCGCTCCATCTGTCTTGTGGAGGACACAAGCCGGCCTTTGAGTATTGCTGCCAATACGCTGAAAAATATGCTGAAGACCTTCTGCTGACCGATGTACATTGACACCTTCCATCTGCTTTATTCCAATATAGCTTCCATCTGGCAGCCCAGAACCGCCGCAAGTGCTTTGACAGAAGCAACGGATGCCTTATTGATGTTCTTTGTCCCAAGCTCGTACTGCTGCAAAGTACGAAGATTTATTCCCGATTTTTCGGAAAGCTCTCTCTGAGTGTAGCCACAGCGTTTGCGCTGTCTTTGCAGTTTTGTGGACTGCTTTCTGCGTTCCATGATGGCATTGGCTGTATCTACAAACTTATCCTCTGATGCTTCATGGAGCGTTCCGTAGAGCTTATGGATTTCCTTCATCGGGAGCGCTTCCAGTATATTCTTAAAATCCTTTCCCGTACACCATTGATAATACGCCAGAATCCATCCACACCAGTATTCAGGGGAATAATCACTCTCATTTATGGCTTCCGGGAACGCAATCTGCAGTTTAGATTTGGCGATTACTTCCATAACGAGCTCTGTGCCGGACAGACCTGTAACGACCCTCGGATTGCCCTTTCCGAATTGCTCCGCATATCCGCTCGCAACGAAGAGCTCTGCAAACTGTCCGATTTCCAGGCAGCATCCATTAACGGCATAGTCAAAGGCTTCACCCAAATTTTTCATAGCATCAGAAAGATAAGTTTCATCGTATGCGTAGGTCATTTCCCTGCACCCCTTCCCGAATGATATCTCTCATGAAGATACCATCCAAATCGTCTGTTTCCAACTCTCTCAGGTAAGCACTTCTGGCATTCTCGTCCCGCGCTCTTCTCTTAACATAATAGATGGCATTGTCCGCAACCGCATAGTCCCGGAAGCGGATCAAATCAAATGCTTTCCGGGACTTCAGAACAAATTGTTCTCCCAGCTTGCCCAGCCGCATGGCTGCACCCAGCTGCTGTAGGGAAATCTCGTTGCTGACAAACGACCGGGCGAAGGAGAAATAGGAATCGTCTGCCCGATAGCCGATAATGGCATCATACCCTTCCGTTTCCGGAAGAAAATTCCGAATCAGATATTCTCTTCCCCGGCGGGCCACCGGTGTGGAAAGCCGCCCGACTCTGTTTTTCATCAGAATCGCCAGCCAGTTCAGAATGGAGTATTCAGCAGAGGACAGATTCAGAATTTTCAAAGTATCCGTTTCCATTTCATACCGATTGGCATACCCGTCCTGCCCCTCCGAGCAGGCCCATTCCATGGCAAGCTCCTGATGCTCTGTGCAATAGAAGCCCATGCCATAGTCATTGTAGGCTTTGCCCTTGCCGAAAACAGGACGCTCAATAATGTCCGACGATCCATGAAACAATATGAGTTTGCTCATTGCACTTCCCTCCTATACTTCTGCAATGGTACCTTTCTTATATTGTACTTCTACAGAAGTATAACGTCAAGTCATTTTCCATAGCTGCAAAAACTGTACACTGAGGGTCTGCTGACCGATGTACATTGACACCTTCCCGCAAAGAGGATATAATGTTTTTATTACATTTGTAAGATTTACGGAGGATTTCCATGAAAGCTTTACCGCAGATTTCGGAAGCTGAATACGAGGTCATGAAGGTCGTATGGGCATACGCTCCCATCAGCACCAACGATGTGACCAGGCATCTGACCGGAACAACCGACTGGAGCCCCAAGACGATCCAGACCATGCTGAAGCGCCTTGCAGACAAGGGCGCTCTTACCTATGAAAAGCAGGGGAGGCTGTTCGTCTATTCCCCGCTGGTGGATCAGAAGGAATATGTGGAGCAGAAAAGCCATTCCTTCCTGAAGCGCTATTACCAGGGAGATCTCACCGCCATGGTATCCGCCTATCTGGAGGAGGATCGTCTGTCCGCAGAGGACATCCTCACCCTCAGAAATCTCTTATCCGGCCGCAGCCAATAGGGAGGATATGACCTTGCAGCATTTTATGACACACTTTCTGACCAGCAGCCTGCTGCTCACCCCTTTTTTGATCTTTCTCTTCGCTGCCAGACATCTGCTGAGGCGGCTTCTGCCGCCGCGCCTTTGCTATCACCTCTGGTTTCTGATGCTGGCACTTTTGACCGTCCCTTTTCTTCCTTTTTCCATGCCGGATCATCTTCTATGCGCCCTTGCATTCCCCGGATCCCGGATCAGCTCCGGCTCTGTGCCCGCGTCCGGCGGTACCGTCGGCTCCCTCACCGAACAAACTCTGGGCAGGATACAGGATTTCAGTGTCTCCGTCAGCCGGGAGCTGCCTTCCGGTCTCATTACCCTGCTTCTGATCATCTGGGTTCTGGGTGTCCTGGCAATGGCATGCTCTCTGCTTCGCGCACGCATCCGGCTTCGGAGACTGGAACAGGCAGCGCTGCCTCTTCAGAATCCCGAAATCCTCCGCATACTGGAGCACTGCCGGACAGAACTTCCGCTTCCAAAGCCGGTTCCTGTCTACACCACTGCATACATTGGATCACCCATCACTGCAGGGCTTTTCCATCCCCGCATCTACCTTCCGTTGCACCTGACAGGCGGCTGCCCGGAACAGGACATACGCTTTATTCTGCTCCATGAGCTCCAGCACTGCCGCCACAAAGACGCGCTGGCAAATGCACTGATGAATCTGGCACGGGTGCTGTACTGGTTTCACCCGCTTGTCCGGTATGCGCTCCGGCAGATGCGGGACGACCGGGAAATGGCATGTGATGCTTCTGTTCTTCAGATGCTGACAGAAGAAGAATATACCGCCTACGGTATGACTCTGCTTAACCTGGCAGAACAGCTTTCCTTCTCCGGCATTCCCTTTGTCAGCGGCATTGGCGAAAGCCATTCCCAGATAAAAAAGCGCATTCTGCACATTGCCTCCTACCGGCCGCCCACTGCCTGTAAGAAGCTTCTGGGCATCCTTGCCTATACCCTGATCGCAGCACTCCTTCTTGGACTGTCCCCCGCGCTCTCCGGCTATACCGCACAGAAATCCGCTTCTCT
This sequence comes from Clostridiales bacterium, assembly GCA_018376135.1. Lineage (GTDB taxonomy): Bacteria > Bacillota > Clostridia > Lachnospirales > Lachnospiraceae > Hominiventricola. Next base: position 147,558 of record JAHABX010000003.1, read on the forward strand.
TCCGCCTGTATATACGAGACTGGAATCTCCTGAACTGGATGCTCTTTTTGGAACAGGCAGGGGAAGCATCGTCCTGTATGATGCAGAAACGGACTGCTGGCAGATCTACTGTCCGGAAAATGCCGCCAGACGAATCTCACCCAACTCTACCTGGAAGATCTATGATGCCCTGATCGGTCTGGAGGCCGGGATCATTACCCCGGAAAACAATACGCTTCCCTGGGACGGCACACCTCAGCCATTCGAAGAGTGGAACAAAGACCAGAATCTTGACTCCGCTCTCCGGACCTCTGTCAACTGGTATTTTCAGTCCATTGACCGGCTGGCCGGAGCGCCCACGATCCGGCAGTATATGCAGGAAATGGACTATGGAAATAAAGATATGACCGGAAAGCTCTCCTCCTACTGGATGGAATCCTCTCTGAAGATTTCTCCGGTGGAACAGATTGAGCTGCTTCGGAAGCTTCATGAAAATGCCCTTCCTTTCTCAAAGGAACATATGGACACCGTTAAGGATGCCCTTCTCCTGTCTTCCGGACCGGAAGGAAAGCTCTTTGGGAAAACCGGAACCGGCAATATAAATGGAAAGAATGTAAACGGCTGGTTTGTGGGATATGCAGAGACTTCCGGCGGCACCCTCTTCTTCTCTGCCAATATACAGGAAGGAGAACATGCCGCCGGATCCGACGCTGCCAGAATCATTCTGGAACTACTCTCTCATATGGATCTACCCTCAGTGTACAAGGGGACACAGGAGCTTCCTATGCCCTGACTGCCCATCTCATCTTTGTGGAGCGGGCGCGCCCGTTTCTGGCGCACTCCTCCGCAGAAGGTCTTATCACCTCTTTGGCAATATCGCTGTATACCCCTTCCCGATAGAGACGTGCAAAGGACTTCTTCACCAGACGGTCTTCGCCTGAGTGGAATGTCAGGATCGCCACACGTCCGCCGGGCGCCAGTACAAGCGGCAGCTTCTCCAGAAATTCATACAGCGCTTCAAATTCATGGTTCACATCGATCCGCAGTGCCTGAAAGGTTCTCTGACAGGATTTCTTCACCGCCTCCTTCTGCTCCGCTGCCGGAAGGAAGGACAATGCCTCTTCAATTACCTTCTGAAGCTGGGTCGTAGTCTCGATGGTCCCTCCTCTTCTTCTCTGGTTCACCACCGCCTTGGAGATCTCAGCCGCATAGGGCTCATCTGCATTCTCGATCAGCATCCCGCAAAGCTCATCCTGATCCACGTCCCGCAAGCGTTCCGCTGCACTGATCCCTTTCTGAGGATTCAGACGCAGATCCAGCGGTCCCTCGAACTTAAAGGAAAATCCCCTTTCCGGGTTATCGATCTGCATGGAGGAGACTCCCAGGTCTGCCAGTACAAAGTCAAACTTTCCCGCTTCCTCTGCCACCTGATCGATATCTGCAAAATTCTGAAGCCGGACGGTCAGAATATCCTCTCCATAGCCCAGCTTCTCCAGGCGTTCCTTTGTCTTCACGGATTCAATGGGGTCCACATCCAGACCGTAGATACGCCCTCTGCCTTCCAGACACTTCAGCATCTCTTTTGTATGCCCGCCGTATCCAAGGGTCGCATCCAGTCCCTGCTGCCCCGGTCGGATCTGGAGAAAATCCAAAATCTCCTTTACGCAGATAGAAATATGCATGCCTGCAGGGGTGCTGCCCTTCTGCTTCACCTTTTCCACCGTATCTGCATACTTCTCCGGCTGAAGCTCTTTATATTTTTCATGATAATGCTTCGGATGCGTACCCGAGTAACGCACACGGCGCTTGTGCTGCTTTTCCTGATTCTCCATAACGACCTCCATTTTCTATACTCAGTTGATTATAGCATGACTGCTGGTGTTCATGGAAGCCCGGCTGCAGCTTCATTTCTTTTATTTTTCCAGAACGAAAGTCTCATAGGGTCTTAACGTCCATTTTCCTGCTGTGATCTTTGGCTCTGTATCATCCTCGTAATTCCCAAGCAGCTTTCGGTAAGCTTCCCAGCCTTCCTCGATCTCTACTTCCGCCTCGCAGCCGCTCAGATTATTCCAGACAATCAGCTCCTGATCCTCCCAGTTCCTTTTATAAGCAAGAACATGAGGATTCTCCCTTTCCAGAAAGGTAATCGAACCCCGGGAGATCACGTTCTTCTCCTTTCTGAGTGCGATCAGCTTCTGATAAAAACAGAAAACAGAATCCTTGTCCTCCTGCTCTGCCTGCGCATTTATTGCATGGAAATTTTCCGGAATGGAGATCCATGGCTCTGCCCGGGAGAAGCCTGCGTATAGTTCATCAGACCACTGCATGGGCGTGCGGCTGTTGTCTCTGGATCTTGCCGCAAGGATCCGCAATGTCTCTTCCTGATTTTTCCCCTGCTCCTTTAATATCCGGTAATAATTCAGACTCTCCACATCCCGGTACTGCTCAATGGAGGTATAGTGAGGGTTGGTCATCCCCAGCTCCTCACCCTGATAAATGTAAGGCGTTCCGCGCATAAGATGAACGGATGCCGCCAGCATCTTGGCTGATTCCTTCCAGTATATACCTTCGTCCCCCAGCCGGGAGACAATTCTGGGCTGGTCATGATTGCACCAGAATACAGAATTCCATCCGTTGTTTTCCTGCATTCCTTCCTGCCAGGTACAAAACAGCTCCTTTAATGCCATATAGTCCGGCTCCATCAGCTCCCACTTCTGACCATCCTTATAATCAATCTTCAGGTGATGGAAGTTGAAACACATGGAAAGCTCCTTTTCCTCAGGATCGGAGTAGCGGATACAGTTTTCCAGAGAAGTGGAAGACATCTCTCCTACCGTCACCATATCCCCAATCTCCGCATCGCCCGCCAGCTCCTTCAGAAATTCATGAACATGGTGCCCGTCTGTATAAAATCTTCTTCCGTCTCCTTCCGTATCGTCCTCCCAGACCTCCGGCTTGGAGATCAGGTTCACTACGTCAAAACGGAATCCTTTTATCCCCTTTTCCTTCCAGAACCGAAGGACCTTTTTCAGCTCCTCCCTGACCTTTGGATTCTCCCAGTTCAGATCTGCCTGGGTCACATCAAACAAGTGGAGATACCATTTTCCCAGCTTCGGTACATATTCCCATACGGGTCCCCCGAACTTGGATTCCCAGTTTGTCGGGATCCGGTCCGGCGTTCCGTCCTTGAAAATATAATAATCCTGATATTCCGGATCTCCGTCCAGCGCCTTTTGGAACCACTCATGCTCTGTAGAGGTATGGTTAAATACCATATCCAGCATCAGACCGATGCCTCGCTCTTCGCTTTTCGCGATCAGCTCCTCCAGATCCTCCATGGTTCCGAATCGGGGATCCACCTTCATATAATCCGCCACATCATATCCATTGTCTCTCTGCGGAGACGGGAAGACCGGTGTCAGCCACAGATAATCCACACCCAGCTTTTCCAGATAATCAAGCTTCTCGATCACGCCCTTTAAGTCCCCTAAACCATCTCCATTCGAATCCTTAAAGGATTTGGGATAGATCTGATAGATGACTTTATCTCTGAAATCTGCCATGTTCTCTTCCTCCTACTGAATTCCCTTTTTCTTTCCTGCAATCGTAGTTAACACAAACGGTACTGCCACCGCGATCAGGATACATACTGCAAAGCTGAGCATGTATGGCGGCTGGATCGACAGAATTCCAGGAAGTCCGCCTACACCAATTGCATTCGCTGTAGTTCCGGTTGCCACACAGACTACCGCAGCCAGTGCAGAGCCGATCATTCCGCATACAAAAGGAAAACTGTGCTTTAAGTTTACACCAAAGATCGCCGGCTCCGTAACGCCCAGGTAACAGGAAATACATGCCGGTACATTCACCTCCTGCGCCTCTGCGTTCTTTTTCTGAAGGAAGATCATTCCAAGAACTGCGGATCCCTGTGCAATATTGGACAGGGCGATCATAGGCCACAGCATGGTTCCGCCGTAATCTGCGATCAGCTGCAGATCAATGGCATTGGACATATGATGCAGACCTGTGATGACCAGGGGCGCATACACAAAGCCAAAGACTGCGCCGAATACTACCTTGAAGGAACCTGTAATTCCGGCATAGACCACTGCGGAAACAGCAGAACCGATCTTCCAGCCGATGGGTCCTAATACAAAATGAGCTGCAACTACGGATAAGATCAGACTGCAGAATGGAACCACGATCATGGATACTGCCTGAGGCGTGATCTTTCGGAAGAATTTTTCCAGATACACCAGCGTAAAGGCAGCCAGGATCGCCGGGATCACCTGTGCCTGATAACCGATCATATTTACCTTAAAATACCCAAAATCCCATGCCGGAATGTCTGCTGCCGCAGTTCCTGCCACCGCATAGGCATTCAGAAGCTGACCGGATACCAGCGTCAGTCCAAGTACGATTCCCAGCATCTGAGTGGTCCCCATCTTCTTAGTCACAGACCAGCAGATTCCTACCGGAAGCATGTGGAACACGGCTTCACCGATCAGCCACAGAAAGCTGTCAATGCCTGCCCAGAACTGGCTGATGTCACACAGCGTCTTTGTTCCGTTCTCAAACAGATACAGACTGTCGATACAGTTACGAAAGCCCAGGATCAGACCACCCGTGATAATCGCCGGAATCAGCGGAGCGAAGATCTCTGCCAGCGCAGTTACGATCCGCTGAAGCACATTCTGGTTCTGCTTTGCCGCCTCCTTCACCGCCTCCTTAGAGACGCCCTCAATTCCCGCTGTCTTCACAAAATCATTGTAGAAATCCGCAACTGTGTTGCCGATGATCACCTGAAACTGTCCGGACTGTGTGAAACTTCCCTTCACCACCTTCATTGCCTCAATTGCTTTCACATCTGCACGCTCCGGATCTGTCAGCACGAAACGCATTCTCGTCATACAATGTGAAACTGCTGCGATATTCTCTCTGCCGCCTACCAGACGCAGAAGCTCCTTTGCATCCTCTTCATATTTTCCCATGTCATATCCTCCTTATCTCTTCTTGTTTAAACAAGCTCCTTTCATACTTTTATACCATACTTGTTTAAACATGTCAACAATAATTTGTTTAAACAAGTAATTTCTTTCCTTGACTTCACGATGATCTGTTTTATAATAAAAACAGATGTTTAATAAAAACCACAGGGGATATGAACATGCCGAAAAGCAAATACGATACCATATATAAAGATCTGAAGAAAAAAATAGAATCAGATGAATTCGCCTATCAGGAGCTGCTTCCTTCTGAAAATTCTCTGATTCAGATGTATGACTGCTCCCGGAATACCGTCCGCAGAGCACTGGGCTTGCTGGTCTCTGACGGTTATGTACAGACCATGCAGGGGATGGGAGTACGCAATATCTACCGCCCCGTGGAACAGGCAGCTTTTACCATCGGAGAGATCGAAAGCTTTCGTGAGTCTGCAAAGCGCAACGGACAGACTGCCCGCACCCGTGTCCTGCTCTTCACAGAGATTACAACGGACGAGACGCTTGCCAAACGGACGGGATTTGCCAAAGGTGCAGAGGTATATTACCTGCAGCGGCTTCATTATCTGGATGGAAAGCCTCTGATCCTCAACCACAATTATTTTCTGAAAAGCGCTGTTCCCGGACTCACACAGGAGATCGCGGAATGTTCCATCTATGCTTATCTGGAGCAGGTACTGCATATGACGATCGTGAACAGCAAGCGCACCATGACCGTGGAGAAGATCACCGAGATCGATGAAAAATACCTGGAACTGGATGCACAGGATTATAACTGCATGGCGGTGGTCACCAGTTCTACCTATAACAGTGCCGGAGTCATGTTTGAATTTACCCAGTCCCGGCACCGGCCGGATTATTTCCGGTTCCAGGACAACGCAGTGCGCAGGACTGTCTAAGCTCCTGCGCACTTTCTTTTCTATCCGTACATCCTCTTCAGCAGCTCATCCCGGTTCTGTCTGCCCTTGGGCATATAGCGCCGGACCACCTGCTGGGAACTGGCGAAGCCCATCAGCTCCGCAATATCGTCAGAACTGGCTCCCGCCTGCACCGCCCGCATAGCATAAGTATCCCGGAGCATCCTCACCGTCACATTCCCGACTCCGGAGGAGATGGACCGGCGTCTGAGTGCCGCCCGCATCCGGTCCAGATTTACCGGCTCCCGGTTCGCTCCGCACAGGACAAAATCCTCATCTGCGGTCCGATACCGTTCTTTAATCTGCTTCATGGTCTTCAGCAGGAAATCCGGAACCGGCACGTCCCTCTTCTTTCTGCCTGTAAGAGGCTCCAATCCGTACCTGGGTTCTCCGCCGCTCAGGGCAGGCTGTCTTGCCACAAAATCTCTGAGCATCAGCCGCCGTCCTGCAAAATCCACGTCCCGCCAGCGCAGTGCAGCCGCTTCACTCAGGGCAATCCCCGCATAGAGCACCAGCTGGAACCCCAGCCCCAGAGGATACCCCTGCTCATCCTCGTAGGATGCCATGGCAGGCTCCAGCCTGCGGATATCCTTTTCGCTCAGCCACTCCCGTTCTTCCCAGAGATTCCTGGGTCGTATCATCCAGGCCGTCTCCACACAGGGATTATGCCCGATCAGTCCGTATTTCTGTGCATCCCTCAGGCACCCGCTGAGCACGGACAGGGTGTTGCGCAGCGTTCCTTCCGTCATATGACCGTTCATGGTCTTACGCACCTGCTCCTTTTCCAGCCGCTTGACCCAGTCCTGCACCTCCTTCTGGGTCAGTTCCCGGATCCTGCTGTTTCCAAGCCAGGGAAGGATATGCCGCTCCATAGTCTCCGCGTACATACGGATCGTGGTGCCCTTGACCACGTTGGGCAGTACGTCCTTCAGCCACACCTGGACCCACGCCTCCAGCGTATCGATCTCCTCCGTCGTCTCTTCCTCAAAGGCTTCCTGCTTCAGACTCTCTGACATGGTCCTGCTCCTCTCTTCGTTCATCTGTTATCTGTCTTTTTTCTGTTGCCGATATACAGAGCCGTGATCAGGCATCCGCTTCCCAGCACCGCGGCAAGCGCTACGACCAGACCGCCCATCTGATCCTGAAGCGTACCTGCAGCCGGTCCCGACACGGTCTCCACATTTACCTGAGATACCATGCCGCCCCGGTCCTCCCGGCTTTGGCTTTTTGGACCGCCAGCCAGCAGATATTCCGCCGTACGGCAGACCTGATAGGTTCCGGTAACCGGATCATAGATCGTCAGAAGCGCCGCAGGAGCTGCCTGTGCAGAAGCGGTTCTGCTGTCCGCCTCGGAACTCTCCCCGGCTTCTGCATCTGCATGCGCTCCGCCTGTACCTTCCCCGGACGCAGCCTCTGTGAACGCACTTCCATCCGGAGCCGTCGGATCCGGGACATCTGCCGTCCCCGCTTCTCCGGCTATACCCTCCATATCGGAGGTTCCGTCCGTTTCTGTTCCTATATCCGCTTCCTCTGCCGGATTCCCGGTACCCGGCTCTTCACCTGTGTCTGCCCCGGAAGCCGCTGTCCCTTGCAGCCCGGCGTCTGGTTCTGCAGGCTGATCCTCTCCGGAAGCTCCCTTGGGGAGTCCGCTGTCAGCTGCCAGACCTTCTGCCGGGAATGCTTCTCCTTCGGCCTCCCCGACCTTCGGGTCCTCCTGCACCGCCGCTTCCCCGGTCTCTGCCCGGAAGCCGTCCGCTTCTGTCAGGCGTCCATCCGCGATCACAAGGACCGTTTCCTTATCTGATCCCGGCGCCTTTCCATTGCCCGGAACAATATCCGTCCCGGAGGACGCTCCGGTTCCGGTCTCCAGACTTCCTCCGTCCTCCGTCAGGAAGACTTCACCCTTCGTATAAGTTCCGTTCTGGGTCATCTGACCTCCCCACGGAAGAAATCCCGCAGAATTTTCATTGTCCGCCTGCTTCCAGGCATCTTCCACCTGCACATAATCTCCGTTCACGCCATCGGTCAGTCCGTTCCATGTATCCGTAATCCATCCTTCCACATACTCACCGAATTCCAGCTCCGTCTTCTCGGATTCGTCCCTGAATAAAAGCTTTCCGGTCACATAATTGAACGCAGCCACCGTCCGGTCGCTGTACCGCACCATCAGCACCGTGTCGCTGGTATCCAGCGTACTGCTGATCTCTACGATATTGCTGTTGGGCAGTTCATCAGGCCACTGAATATCCGTATAATAATCCTCTATGGAACGGTCCTGCTCCAGCACCGACAGGTACTGGGTCGTCGTCCCGGAGGACCCGGAGACCGAATCCACAACCACCTGATCCGGTCTTCCGTTGTAAAAATCAAATTCTGACGATACCAGCAGCATCGTGCCTCTTTTATACAAAAGACGGCTGTCTTCCAGCGCCGACGAGATCCCTCCGGCATCTGTCATGCGGGTAAAACCTCCAAATACCTGGATCTGGTAGTCCCCGCTGCCGTAGGTCTGGACCGGCTGGACGGACGGGAGCATCTGAAAAACGCCTTCTTCCGCGCTCTCTGCCGCCGGATCCTGAGCCTCTGCCGCTTCCTGCATATCCTCCGCCGGGTTCTGGAGCCCTGCCGCCATGACAGGACGCACACCCGCACAGACGGTCGCCGCCGCCATAGCTCCTGCCGCGTATCTTTTCCATCGCCGCATATCTGCTCTCCTCCTTCTATGGCAGATCTACTGCCGTTCCATCCTCTCCGAGCGCCTGCCCTTCATACAGATGGACAAATGCGCCCTCTTCTGCCAGTTCTGTCTCTCCGTCCCCGGTCACCCGGTAGACGCCGTCGCTCTTCAGATAATAATATCCGTCCGCCCAGGTCATGACCGTACTGCGAAGCTGGTCCGCCCGGTACGGATACGTCTTCTGCTCCGTATAGTCCGCAGAATACAGCACCACCGCAAAATCCGTCTGGAAATCATAGGATATGGTACATACCTTCCCGCTTCCCGCAGCAGATTCCAGCGTGGTATCCTCCATCAGCGTCCTGCCGTAGGCATCCACGATCCTAAAGCCGATCATATCACTGTCAATATGCGTAAAATCCAGATTCAGCTTATCGATTCCGGACGCATATGCAAGATTGTCCGCCTCCTCCAGACTGAACAAAGAGCTTCCGCCGGTCTCTTCTATGGCAATTCCATCGCCATTATACGCAGTCTCTTTATAACCGCTGCTGTCAAAGGCTCCCGTGGTATTCCAGTCTGTACCCGCGATCAGGTTGATCTCTCCGGATGTCTGGTACGGGATCCGAAGAGTCGTTGTCATTCTCAGATACGGGTAATAGCCCTTTGCAAGCCCTGAAGTATCCAGATAGCCGGACGGGAAGCCCGGACCTCCGGTCGCCTTATCAGCAGCCTCTGTACTTCCAGATCCAAGAGCCGTCGTGTAATAAGTTCCATTTTTCAGTGCGTCAGATTCAATCTTCGTCAGTCCGCTTTTGCTGCCGACTGCTCCTGCTGACAGCTTCGGTAATTTCAAATAACCGGCATTGGGCATATTAACCACCGCACTTAATATGCAGTCATACCGGGACTCCGTATTGGCGCTGAACGTGGAATTGGTGCCGGAATAATTGGCGTACCAGCTAAAGTACGCACCATTCGCATTCTCAGTTCTCAAAGTCTTCGGCGCAATGGTGTTGCTGTGGAAGTTCCGGTTGCTCATATACTGAGTCCATCCGGATGCTTCCGAGATATCCTCACCGGTCTCCGGATCGATCACCCGGTCTCCGCTGCTGAACAGTCCCACCAGTCCTGCCACATAGTGGATGCCGCTGATATTTTTATTAACCACCATGTTTCCATACATCTTGGAAACATGGAACTTCACCGTACCTCCGGCGCTGGTACTGTTGCCGTATCCGATCACCTGTCCGGCGATCCCGCCGATATTGTTGGCTGCTCCCACAGAAGCGCCTGAAATATTGTTGTAGGTCACACAGCCCTCCAGCTCTCCGGCAATGCCGCCTCCGGCATTCTGGCTTACCTTCACGGTAACGCTGTCGTCCGTATCGTTATAATATACGTTGGAACAGGTAAGCCTGCCTGCCGTACCGCCCGCATAATTTGCCGCCTGGATCTCTGTCCGGGACACGGCATTGGAATATACATCGCCCTGTCCGTAGCCATGTACATTCTGGTACAGGCGTCCCACGATGCCGCCCGCATTATTCTTCACTGCCGTCACCGTGCTGGAATTTTCCTCCGCGGAAGCAGTGACTGCACAGCCCCGCACCGAAGCATAACCGCCGCCCATAATACCGCCTGCATTGTTGACCGCACTGACCTCCACGTTCGCCGCCTTGCAGTAGAGCGCACCGCCCGAGCTCCTGCCCACAATGCCGCCTGCATAATCACCGTTAGGCGCCGAGACCTTCACGTTATATGCCTGACAGTATCTGGGAATCGCATCGCCGAAGACGCCGCCCGCCATACCTGTCGCTGTCCGCGCCTCCACTTCCGCTCCGGTCACCCGTGCATTGGAGATGCTCGCCCAGGTGGCACTTCCGACGATTCCTCCCACCTGGGAGAATCCGGTTACTTTCACATTCACGGCATCATAGATCGGCTCTGCAAGAAGTCCGCCGTAGTCACTGGAGCGCAGATAGCCCACCAGACCGCCGGTTCCGCTCTTACCGGTAACCTGCAGGTTCTTCCCGTACAGCTCTCTGCCGCTTCCTGCCACATAGCCTGCCAGACCGCCGTAATAGTTGCCGCCTGTCACTGTACTTGTACCTCCCATGGTAATGCTGTAGCCGTAGCTGCCGCCGGATAACTCCGAGCCGAAGGCATATACCTTTGAGATCTGTCTTGCATAGCCTGTCAGACCGCCCACGTACGAATAGAAATATGCACTGGCATTCATTCCCTGGATCTTAATATCATGCAGCCGCACATTCTCGATCGCACCGCTCGCATAGCCGATGCAGCCCAGGTAGCTGTAGGTTTCCGATCCGGAACTGCTGCCGGTGGTGATGGAAATATCCGAGAAGTCCGTATACTCCAGTGTCCCGGTCATCCTGCCGATGATTCCGAAGTAAGACGCATTGTAAGTCTCTTTCAAGCTTATGCCGGCAAAATGTACCTCTCCCACACGACCGGACACCTCGGAGATCCAGGGCTGTCCTCCCTTGTTTATACTCGCATTCCGAATGACCGTAAACTCCGGGGTATCTGCCCATGCCTCTGTCCTCAGTTCATAGTTCTCCAGATCCTTCCGTACACTTCCCTCCAGACGGTTGAGCTTCAGCGAATCTCCAACATTATCAGTGCTCGAAAAAACCAGATCCCTTTCCAGCTTAAAGTTTTCAAAGGTGTTTCCATGACCGCCTGTCACCAGCAGATCTGTCCAGTCTGTAGCTTCAGACAGGTGCCAGTACAGAGGCACAGCCTCTATGGAACCGTCCTCTGCCGGTTCCGCGCCCGGTGCATGGAAGATCACTTTCTGCATCACCTTCGCTCCTGCCGCGTCTTCGTAGCGCAGCAGATAGCTGTCCCAGCGATTTACTGCATTTACTTTCCGGTATACCACCTCCACGCACTCGATCTCTTCTCCGTCATTCGTTGTCATCTTGGACGGATACAGTACCACATCCGCAGTTCCGCTGTATGTTTTATAAGCCTCTGCGCTGGTCAGGCAGTCTATGACCGGATCAGCCTTCACCAGCTCCAGACCTTCCGCGCTCACCTGATCCTTCAGGTACTGATCAAAGTAGTCTGCTGAAGCGGTTCCTCCGCCCATCTGCACGGTGATCTCCAGATCATAAGTACCCCGGTCTGCTGCGGCATCCTTCAGTTCTGCTTCTGCATCTTTCAACACAAAGTCCGGTGCGGGCAGCTCATAATAGACCGGCGCCTGATCCGGCAGAAGTCCGCTTCCGTCCGCCGTATAGAGAATGGGGTAGACATATGCCGCCTTCACATCGGGGATCTCCTCCCCGTATTCCTCCTGAGAAATCCCGTACAGATACCAGTCCTCTCCAAACGCTGCCTGATCGGTCCAGAAATAATACTCCTTCATGGTGTCCGCACTGCTGAGTGCTCCCACATCCATCGGGTCCTCACTGGCTGCACTGTTAATGAGCTGACCGCTGTAGGCATAGCTTCGCGGAATGCTTGCCGCAGTGCTCTCCCACAGACCTACAAGCCGTCTCTCCACCGTTCCCGAAGAGGTATACAGCTCACCGCTGACCACCACACTGTTGTGATAATTATAATTGTTTGGTCCGGAAGCCAGCGCATAGCCCAGGATAGAGCCCACATTGTTGTTTCCATAGATATTCACCGCCGTCCAACAGTTTCCTATGGAACCGCTGCCCCGCCCTGCGATTCCGCCGCAGTAACTGAAGTGGGTCGTGATATCTCCCTGCACGTAACAGTTCCTGATACTTGGAGAAACGTAATAGCCTCCGGCATTGTACATATAGCCGGTCAGTCCGCCTGTGCCGCTGACACTGATGCCTTCCGATGTATTCATATCCAGCTCCCGGACGAAGCAGTTGTGTATGGAGAGGTCGACACCGCTGCCCACCATGCCTCCTGCATAGAGATTTCTCGCCGAGGGCGAGCTTGTGATTTTCACATTCACTGCCGTACAGTCCTCGATGGTGGCGTTCTGAGCGTATGCCACCAGACTGCCCGCATACTGGTACGCATTCCGGATTTCAATATTCTCCAGATGGATACCCTTCAGTATCACATTTGCCGCCGTCTGCCGGACAAAGCCCAGATAGCCGGCATTGCTGCCTCCCAGGGTCAGATTCCGTACATACAGATCCTGCAGCTTCGCGCCTGATGCGGTGCCTCCGAAGATATAAGCTTTCTCTCCGATACCTTCATAATCCAGACAATAGCCGCCGCCGTCGAATTCACCCCGCAGATTTGTGTCTGCGAATTTATTCAGCGCCACAGCGCTGCCCTCCATATCTTTAAAATGAATATCTTCAACCAGACGGTAATTAACCGTCTGGGTAGTGCTCACCGGCGCTCCGTTCCAGCTTTGCCCGGAAAGCGGATAATAGAACCGGACATTCACAAACCGGCTGTCCAGCGTCACGACCCGGTTCATACCTGCCAGCCCATAGGTATATGAGGTCAGTTGATAGCTGTCTCCATAAGAGATCGGATTGGTATTTTCCCAGGTTCCCGGGGTCAGAAGCGCCGTCACCGTGGAAAATTCCTCCCGGTCTGCCGCAAGCTGCACCGTCGTCAGTCCATTCACCACCAATCCGGACAGATCGTAGCCCTCCGAATTGGAGAAGATAAACTGTACCAGGGCAAACTGCTGGCGTACACGGAAGCTTCCGTCCGCCTGCGTCTCCAGATAGGTCTCCCATGCCTCTTCTCCCAGACCGGCTGTCAGCTCCGATCCCTTCAGGGCTGCCGCCTCTTCTGCAGAGATGATATCGCCCTCATAATAGACCGCTTCCTCCGATGCATCCGACAGATAGACGTTTTTCTTCACCAGAGAGGAGGACAGATAGCTGGGATAGGCGCCCATTCCGCTGCTTCTCAGAGAAATACTGGTCTGTACTCCCTCCATGCACTCCGGCATATCCACGATGGGATAATAGCCTGCCTCCAGCTGCTCCTCCACCACAAAGCCGCTGCCTTTATTGATGCTTCCATGATAGAAAGCCGCCGAATGCAGTGCGGCAGGGGAACCGACAAACTGGGTATACACGTCGTTCTTCAGATAAGAGCTGTTGGAATAATAGTAACAATTGTCCTCATAGCTCTTTCCCTGAACTGCAGTTCCCGGCCAGCTCCGGTAGGTATTCACCGGCGCACTTACCAGAGATGCTGCACCTGCCGCATCCCGCTCCCATGCCTGATAGTACATCTCGCCATTGGTGAAGCAGTTGCGGATCATACCACCGTTGCTTCCCGCGATCAGTCCCCAGCCGGACAGACTGCCGATCTGCTTTGCACCGGAATTCTGCTCCACGCCCATGGAAAGCATGGCATAGACATTCTCGATCAGACCGCCGCTCATATTGCTTCCGCAGACGCCGCCGGTAGACGAGATACTGAAATCCGTGGTACCGCCGTACATACCCGTGCTCACTCTCAGGATACTGCTGCTGTAGACGATTCCGTCCCGGATGATTCCCCGGTTATAGTTGCACACACCGCCCATGCCGCCGCCCAGAACATTGGAATCCCCGGTACCCGTGACAAAATACACTGCGAACCGCTCGATTGTTCCCCGGTTACTTCTGCACAGACCTCCGCCATCCGAATGACGGTAATTGCCCTGACCCAGATTGTACCTGAGCACCACGTTGCGGATCGTTCCGTAGTTATTTTCTATTATGCCGGTATAATACAGCATGGTCCGGTTGGCTCTTCCGTCCAGAGTATAGTTGATCTCCAGATTCTCGATCAGACCGCCGCTTCCCAGCTCACGGAACAGATATCCGCCGTTGGAGCTGACCGTATAGTCCAGAGAATGTCCGTCTCCGTCCAGCGTTCCGTAAAAGGAACCGTAAGCTAAGGATCCCCCGCTGTACACATTGAGCAGGCTGCGGATCGTACTGTCCGCTTCCAGATCCTCCAGCACGCGGAACGATGCAGACGGCCACGTCACCATCTTCAAAAGCTGCTTTCCGGTGGATATGGTATATACGTTTCCTTCCGCCTCCACCTCCAGGCTGTCCAGCTCATACTCCGTGCCGCGCCATACAATGGACAGCGTGATCCGGTAAGTATATCCGGTCTCGCTTTGGAAGGTCCGGGTATTCTCCCAGGAGCCGTCCACATACTCCGTTACACCGGAGGATGTATCCTCCCGGTAGCCGCCGGTCTTCGCCGTATAGCACTGGCTGGTATATTCCGTCTCTTCGCCCGACGGCGCCTTGCTGTAGACCCTCACGCGGATATTATCACCGCCCGCAGGCGCGTAGAGACTTCCGGTGCGGTCCTGCACCGAAGCGGTATAGTTGGCAACCAGACTGTCGAACAGCATGTCGGAAAAGCCTTCCAGCTTCTGAAGGTCGATCACCCGCACCTGCCAGGACGCAGCTGCTCCTGTATAGTCCATCAGCGAGCCGTTAAAGCTCAGCTCTACTTTGACTGTTTCCTGTTTCTGCACCTCCAGGGATGCGCCCGGATAACAGGTCAGGGTACCGGATCTAAGGGTCTTCCCGTCCGCGGACAATTCTCTGTATTCCGCTTTCCTGGCTCCGTCACTCATGGCGGCGTCTATCCACTCTGCGCTGACTACCGCCACCTTGTCGCCTATGGATGCCCCGACCTCCAGGGTACCGGTCCCTTCTGTTTCCTCCTTGATCAATCCCAGCTCTGTCAGCTGTGCATCCTTGGCATCATAGATCTTGATCGCCTGCGCCAGTGCCGCACAGGGTACGGTCCTGCCATCCCCGGCGCTCATGGTGCCCTGCATCAGGAACTGCATATATGCCGCCCCTTCCGGGATCCGGATGTAGCTGTCCGAGTAGATATTACGCAGGCGTCCCATCGGCTTTTGATCCTTATCCAGCAGAATCAGGCGGGACACCGACTTTGAACTGCTCATCAGATTGTGGAGATAATAGATCTCTCCCGGCTTTACCTCAATCGGCGTGGCAGTCTGGTATGTAGTCCCTGAATCGCTGTAGGTCACCGTTCCGTCTGTGACAGACGGCTGCCCATACTCGAAGTTTCCCGGCTCATACTTGCTGTATTCATCCATGACGTGCTGCTCTTCGTCGCTGCTTAAGTTCTTCAGAGGATAGGTCAGGCTGTTCAGCCGTATCCGCCCGCTGACACCTTCTCCGGCTGTATATGCATAGGTGTAAAGCACTTCATTCTGATAGCGGTAGGCTGCCGCGCCCCCGGTCCTGCGGATATCGTTGGCAAGCACCTGCAGTTCATAGTTCCTGCCGTCCCGCAGTCCGCCGATATCCACATTGGCGATATAGCCGCCTTCCTGACTGTAGTACAGCGTACAGCTCAGGACCTGCTCCTTCCCGGTCTGCCGGTCCTTGTTGATGATCGTGACTGCCCCGCTGTTGACGGAACGGTTATAATCATGAAACTCAAGCCCCACCAGATACAGGCTGCTGCCCACCTGGAGCATATCCTCCATGGTAACGTACGGCATATCCTTCAGCGTGGTGAAATTCACCTGCCGGTAGGTGCTGCCGGACGCGGTCACCGTATGCTCCCGTCCGCCCTGAGACGCGATGGCAGCGGCAGACAGCGTATAACCGGTATAGCTTTCCAGATCACCTTCATCAAAATCATATTCCAGCTTAGGCATCTGCGCGGCAAAGCTCGCTCCTGCCTGCTGGCGGCTGATTCCGCTCAGTGCTTCCCAGAGGGTAAAGGAGTAGTACTCCTCCGACCCGTCTCCGTCATTCTGCACGGTAAACATCTCGCTCACCGGTATCCGCAGTCTTACATCCGGAAGTCTGTTTTCCGGCAGACTTCCCGGCAGTTCTACCGTATAGTCTGTGCCTGCCTCCAGATCTGCGCAGTACCAGCCCTCCGCATCCAGCTGGGAGACCTTTACCTCAATTGCCCGATCCATGCCCTGATCCCGCTCAAAACAGAACCGGGCAAGGGTATCCTTCCGTCCGCTGCGGTGCTTCAGTTCCACCTCCAGACGGTTAAAGAAATCGCTCACCAGCACGGGCTGGGTCGTCCGGGTTGTATTGATCTCCATGACCGCTTTCTGGGCTGTGGAACTTTCGTATTTCTCATGGTCATAGGACAGTACCCCTTCCGGCTGTGCAGTCTTCACGTGTTCTGTCTTAAACCGATAGTAGATCCTTCCATAGCTGCTCATGGCAGTGGTGGAGAAGCGCATGCTGCCGATCTCCACATCCTCCGTCAGCTCCGGATGGCTGTCGTTCAGGTCAAAGGTGGCATAAATACGGATCTCGTAGGTCTCTCCCGCTGTCAGACCGCGGAATTCCACCTGCCCGCTGCCGTTTCCTCCCGGCAGGCTGCCTTCCGGAATGTAGGCATAAAGACCCGCCCCTGCCGTACTCGCATCATACTTATGGTACGCACCCTGAGCGTCCGTCTCACCTGCCGTCAGGATCTTATTCCCGTTCTCATCCTGACAGGTAAAATACATGCTCTCACCGGTATGCGTATTGGAAAGAGACAGGCAGACCTTATACGCTTTTCCTCCTGTCTGCGGGATCTGTCCCAGGACAGTCCCCAGACTGCCTCCTGCATCCGGGGTCAGGGCATTATGAGGATCTGTGATCTCCACCTTTACCCCAATATCCGACAGCGTTGTCAGCTTGTCAAAGCTGCCGACCGTCTCCATGGACGCAGACGGCACCGTCTTGCTGGTATGGGTATAGCCCCAGTAGAAGCTCTCTGCTCCCACCTTATCATGGCTGTCCTGCCAACGCTGGGATGTCTTCGGCTCATAGCTCTCGCCTTCTGCGCCGTAACCCTCTGCACGGATCCAGTCCGCCGGGTTCTGCGCTTCCGCCTCTCCCCACAGCACCTTTCCTTCTTCATTGAAGGAGTTGCCGTATCGGTCAAAGAATTCCAGCCGGTAACGGTACTGGGTATCCGCCGGAAGGACAAACTGGGAAAGCAGTGTCTGATAGTCCAGTCCCTGCAGGGTTTTATATTTATTCAGAGTGCCGCTGGTGATATTAAAAGCAGCCAGCGGATCTGATGTATTGTCTTTTTCGTATACCTCCAGCCGGGCGCGGTACACCTTGCTCAGCACGTTGCTGTTGGTGCTGCAAAGCTTCAGCCCGTAGGTTTCGATCTGGTTCTCATAGTACCAGCCGGAGTCACTGTCCTTTAACGCATCACTGAAGCTGACGAACACAGGATCCACAGCTTCAAAGGGTTTTGTCTCTATCACAAAGGTCTGAAACGGCTCCGTCTCCTGGATCTTGGTTCCGTCCTCCGCATAATACTGCAGATAGGATGCCACGAAGATCTTCTCTCCCGGAGGCAGGCTGTCAATGGAAAAATCACCCTTTTCCCGCAGCGTCCGTCTCAGCTGAAGCTGTGTATCGGCATCCGGGGTATCGTTCGGATCGTCCAGATCCCAGGACAGCATCAGCACCACCCGGTCAAAACAGCCGTAGGTATCCCGCACATGCAGCGAAGCTTCCATGGAATAGATACTGATATCATCATTTCCGCAGATGATCTCAGGCACAGGCTTCGTCCACACCGGAGGATCCTCTTCTCCCGGTACAGTCTCCGAATCACTTCCGCCGCTGCCGTCTGTATCTCCTTCTGCAGGCTCCGAAGAACCGCCGCCGGTTCCGGGCTCTCCCGGTTCTCCGCCGGTTCCGTCATCTTCACCGTCTCCCGGCTCTTCCTCCGGCGTATCATCTCCGCTTCCGCCACCGCCGCCGGGCTGAGTATCCTCTGATCCCGGATCTCCGGGCTGTACGCCTCCCTCACCGCCTCCGCCAGTGGCGCCGCCTTCTTCTGTACCTGCTCCCGGTTCCGTCTCCGTGCCGTCGTCTCCCTTATTTCCGTCGGAATCTCCTGACCCGCCGGGCCGGGTGTCTTCTGATCCGTCATCCCCGGCTTCCTCTCCCTCAGTCTCGTCCTTCCCGTCTCCGTTCTGATCGATTCCGTCCTGTCCTGCATCTCCGGCTATGCCGTCTGGGTTTTCCTGGGGCTGCCCTGTCTCCTGACCGGGATTCCCCTGAATCGTACCGCTTCCATCTGCATCCTTCTTATCTTCCTCTTCCAGGCGGTCGGTCTCCTCACGATCGTCCCGATCCTGTCCTGCACCGTCTCCGGTCTCCTGGGGGACGTTTTCCTGCGGCAGCGCCTCCTCCGGCTCCTCTTTCTGCTCCTCTCCCGGGAGCACCTCCTCCTGATCCTTCTGCAGGACGCCCAGGCGGATCAGCAGCTCCTCATAGGTCAGCGTCTCGCCGTTTACCGTTGCCTGCATACCAAAAGCAGCGGGAATTTCGCTGTAGATCAGCTTTTCCCCCGCCTGCCGCGACAGATAATAGATCCCGTCTTCTTTCAGGTCCAGATAGCTGTTGGACGGGATGGAAAGGCTGCTGCCCGCACCGTCTATCTGAAATGAGACCGTATTTACAAATACACCGTTGGCGAGCTGCAAAAATAAAATATCCGGATCACCGGTGGAGCTTCCGTCAAAGTTAAAGGCTTTTCCGGCACTGATGTACATCCCCGACGGTGCGTCACCTGCCTGCCAATCTTCATCATACATTCTGGCATCCTTCACTCCCAGAAGCCACAGGTAATTGCCGTCGTTCACGTAAAGAGGCGCGGTCCCTGCGAAC
Organism: Clostridiales bacterium; assembly: GCA_018376135.1. Lineage (GTDB taxonomy): Bacteria > Bacillota > Clostridia > Lachnospirales > Lachnospiraceae > Hominiventricola. The sequence continues at coordinate 166,762 of JAHABX010000003.1, forward strand.
GCTCTGCGCGCTTCCCCTGCAAACCAGTCATTTCCCCTGCGGTAGAGCACCTCATTCTCTTTCAGATGTTCCAGCCGCACAGCCTCATCCCGCTCCAGGGAATGCTCCCTGAGGCTGTCCAGGATCTCTTCTCCCGGCAGCGCCGCTGCATCCAGCTCCAGCACCGTCACCTGCTTCATGGCATATAACTGCAGAACCAGGAGAATACATGCGGCTGCAGCTACACAGGTCAGGACCACCGCTACGCGCTTATCCAGTCTGATCTTCTTCCCCATATCCTTCCATCTTTCTATCCACTTTTTCATCTTCTCACCCATCCTGCAGTTATCCTTCTATCCGTTAATTTTGCTCTGCCGCCGCCTCCATCTGATCCAGAAGCTTCTGTGACAGCTCGTCTGTGTAATCCAGATCCAGGAACGTCAGCCGGTATGACCCGTTGGGGTAATACAGGATATCGTTCCCGATATCCACCCGCGCCCCGTTTCCGAAGGAGGCGTAGATCTCTGTATCCAGCGGAGCGTAGATTCCATCCCCACCGTAAGGATAGATCTCCACCGCTCCGTTCATCTGCACCTTCACACTGCTCAGCGCAGGCAGATCCAGCTTCTCTCCGTTGTATTCCAGCAGCGTTCCCTCCAGAAACAGATAACAGTCATCGTTATCATAGATCATTCCTTTCAGGAGCAGGGAATCTCCTCCCTTCTGCCGGATCAGGCAGCCGCCCTCTCCCCGCTCCACACTGCTGAATCTCTCAATACGTCCCCAGCAGGTGGTCCCGGAATCGTACCAGACACCTCTGACAGGCCACATTGCCCGATCCTGACCTTCATAGTAGTAAGGCTCTCCCGACACCGTGCTCTCCTGTCCGTTCTCCTTTTTCACCGTGGAACCATCATCACTCACGGAAAAGGAGACTCCGTCCGGGCAGGCGTTCCGTATGCCCATATCCATCGTATACAGGCTCTCTGCCGTGCGGTAATGGTTCCGCAGCCGGATGGATACCCGGGTAAAGCCCAGCACCGAGACCACGGCAAGGATCAGCACAAAGAATACGACCCAGTCCCTTCTGGTGATCGTGTCCGCACCCTTTCGGAACGGCTTCAGAATCGGTGCAAACACAAAGAAAAGCAGTTTTTTCACCGGTCCCGCCGCTTTTTTCAGCAGGGACGCACCCTTTTGGAACAGGCTCACCGAGATGTCCGGCTCTTCTGCCGGCACGACCGCCTCCGGCCGCGGCGCTTCCGCCTCCGGTTCCTCCATATCGATAAATTCCAGACCGGTGATCTCCAGATCTTTTTTGACCTTCCCCCGGTACACGAACTCTTCCAGTTCTTCCTCCCGCCGGTCTTCCTGATCGGTCTCTGTATGCAGGGCACGCAGAAACGCTTCCCTGGATGTCTCTTTATCCATAGGTCTCCTCCCGCTCTTTTAATATCTGCTTCTTCCGCTTCCATCTCTCTTTTTTCTGTCTGGCATGCCGTTCCAGAGAATTTCTCCCCAGAAGCATCTGGAAGCTGTGCAGGAAATCATACACCGCATACTCCAGAATGAAGATCTGGAGCATCCAGTACACAGCCATCAGCCAGGGATCAAAGGAAGCCTGCCCCATAAATCCTCTCAAAAGGGACGAAGCCAGCAGGCTCAGGATCAAAAACGCCGTATAAAGCAGATCTGTCAGAAAACTGATCCCGTAGGGCAGCGCCGCCAGCTTGATCAGGCACAGTGCCCCTGCCGTCAGGATATGAACGGTCTGAAGCTCTGTCCGGCATACCAGGCAGCTCACCGCAAAAGCAAGCTGCAGCACATCCGCCGACAGATACACCGATTCCTTCCAGGTCTGGCAGAAAAACAGCGCCTGTATTCCATAGTGCGCCGCGCCGCGTTTGGGGCGTACCGCCATGGCAAGAAAAAGGATCATCAGTACAGCTGCCATGATCCCTGCCGTAAGGATAAATTCCTTCAGCGCAAGCACCTGATAGGTCAGAAAGCTCATCTAGATCTCCTCCCTCTTCTCCTTGAGCATCAGACGGAACTGATTGTCCTGATGCATATAAAAACCATAGATCCCTTCCAGTGTGAAGATCTCATCCTCCGACTGGATCGTCACATCCCCGTCGATCTCGCCCAGCACGGGCATATAATCCTCCATGATCAGAAGATTATATTTCCTGCTTTTGATCCGGATCAGACGTACATGCTGAATCTCCTTTACGCCGTTTACGATGCTGTACACCCGCGCCGTCACATTTTTAGGCTGGTATTGCCGTCCTGCCATCTTCCACCTCTACTCTCTTGGTATGGAACCAATATAAGAAAAATGTCCCTCATCCACCTGGTCGAACACACCGTTTAAGATATCCTCCACATCCCGGAGCACATCCTCGATCTTTACAAACTGACCCTTGATGCCGGTAAAATTCTCTGCCACAAACATGGGCTGTGTAAAATAGTTGCGCAGCTTGCGGCTTCTCTGGAAGATGTTGTAGTCGGTCTCGGACAATTCGTCCACACCCAGCACTGCAATGATCTCCTCCAGCTCTTCGTATCTTGCCAGATAGCGGATCACCTCCTGCACCAGACGGTAGTGCCGCTCCCCGATCTTCTCGATGTCGATCATATTGCTCTGGGTGCGGAACACGTCGATGGCAGGATAAAGACCTTTCTCTGCCACCTTACGGTCCAGTACGATCTGTCCGTCCAGATGGGAGCTGATTACCTGCACAGCCTCGTCGGTAATATCGTCCGCCGGGATATAGATTGCCTGGAACGATGTGATGGAGCCGTCATCGGTGGAATTGATGCGCTCCTCCACCATACTCACGTCGCTCTCTATGGTGGACGGATAGCCGTTCTCTATGGGCATCCGCTTCAGCTCTGCGTTGATCTCGCTTGCCGCCTGCACATAACGGTAAATATTATCAATAAACAGGAGTACGTCCTGCTTTTTTTCATCTCTCAGGTATTCTGCCAGCGTAAGTCCGGAAAAGACCGCCTTATTTCTTGCTACGCTGTTCTCTCCCATCTGTCCGAAGACGATGGACATCTTATCCAGCAGACCTGCCTCCATCATCTCGTCGTACAGGTCCTTGCCCTCTCTGCTCCGTTCGCCCACACCTACAAATACACTGTTGGACTGGCTCTTCATATAAACGTTGTTGATCAGTTCCTTGATCAGCACCGTCTTGCCCACACCTGCGCCGCCCAGAAGACCCATCTTGTAGCCCTTCTGCATGGGAGCAAAGAAATCCAGCACCTTGATGCCGGTCCACAGCACCTCGCCGTCAATATTGATCTCCGGCATGGTCAGGCTTCTGGCATAGACGCCCTTCTTCTGCTCCGTCTCCTCCGGCAGCCCGTCGATGGGTGCACCGTAGCTGTCGTAGACCCGCCCCAGCAGCCGGTCCGAATATTCCATCTCCAGTTCCTTCCCTCTGGTATATACATCCAGTCCCCGCTTGAGACCGATGACACTGTCCAGCGGGATGGCGAAGATGATGCTCCCCTTCGCCTCAAACACTTCAAAACGATAGATCTGGTTCCGGTGCTCCGTCTCCAGGATCTCCCGGTTGTGCACCTTCGCTCCGCCCAGCAGGATCGTCACATTCAGATCCGATATGGAGATGATCTTTCCCGCAAAATTTTTCTGTTCCATATATGTACCCCTTTCAGTTCCGCATCTTGCTGAAGCTTTCTATGACTTTACTGAATTCTTTCTCCCTGCGGTCCTTCCGTTCCTCCATCAGGCGCTGGGCTTCCCGTTCCTCGATCTTGTCCAGCGATTCCTGCGTCGTGGTCTGGCGCATGACATTCTCCGCGGCATACCCGCTGATGCATGCCAGCTCGATCTCATACATGATGTAAGTGAGCAGAAGCTGCCGCAGGATCTCGCTTAAATCTCCCTCTACCACATAGTCCTGCCGGTATGCTGCCGCATCCTCCCGGCGCGGTACCTCCATGGGATAGAGCTGCATGGTCTCCAGCCGGCTGGTAGTAGAATTGATATACCGGTTATACACGATCCGGATGCTGGAATGCTGCTTTTCCCACAGACTGTCCTTCAAAATCTCTTCCACATGATACAGATTCTCCCGAATATGCCCGCGGTGGATCCGCATGACAGTGCTTCCGGTATGGCACCTCATCTTCTTCCCGATCAGCACCTTGTCCCCGTCGTCCTCATTCATGGCATGGTTCACCAGGGTGTTGTAATTGGAACAGAATCCGAAGTCACTGCCGATGTAAAAGGTCAGGGACGGCTTTTTCGGATCCGGCTGCATAACGGATTTGTCCAGCACCAGATTGCGGTTGTTCATGATCTGGTCCAGCATCTGGTACAGCTCCCCGCTCATGAGCATGTATTTCTGCGCCTCTCTCTTGGCGCGGTCCACGCGCACCAGGGCGTGGAAATTCATGACTTTTACCACATTCTTTATATTCATGGCTACTCCTCTTGATACAGATGGCGGAATCGTCCGATGATCTCGTCATGACTTAAAGGACTGTATTTATACTGACAGAGCGAGGACATGATCTCCTCCCCCCTGTGGATCTTCTCCTGAAGTTCCCTTCCCATCTCGTCCATATTGGTCAGCTGATAGACCTCTCTGGTCTCCAGGTAGGACAAAAGCTCCCGGCGCACCTTTGCGCCCATCTTCTTCACCGGCCCCGGCTGTACTGCGCCTCCCAGACGGGATACGGACAGACCGTAGTTGATGGCAGGCTTCTGATTCTGGTCAAAGGACTTTTTGCTCAGCACGATCTGTCCGTCGGTGATGGAGATAATATTGGTGGAGATGTAATCTGTAATATCCCCTCCCCTGGTCTCCACGATGGGCAGGACCGTAATGCTGCCGCCGCACCTGTGCTGGCAGCCCTTCTCCAGCATACGGCTGTGGGTGTAGAAAATGTCCGGCGGGTACGCGTCTCTGCCCGGCGTCTTTCCCACCAGAAGGCTGATCTCCCGGTAGTTGTCGGCATGGCGGGACAGATCGTCCAGTACCACCAGCACATCTTTCCCCTGCATCATGTATTTCTCTGCAATCGTCAGTCCCACATACGGAGTCAGATACAGAACCGGCGGCTGATCATCGTTGAACGCGGTCAGCATAATGGTATACTCAAGCGCCCCCCTGCGGGACAGGTCGGCATAGGTCTCCTTCATGCTCTTCTTGGTCTTGCCGATGCTCACATAGATACACAGCACATCCTTGCCTCTCTGGTTCACGATGGCATCCAGTGCAATCTGGCTCTTTCCTGTCTTCTTGTCTCCGATGATCAGCTGGCGCTGCCCTTTTCCGATGGGGTAGATCAGGTCAATACCGGCTATACCTGTCTCCAGAGGCCGGTTCACCGCGGTCCGGTCCATGATCGGCGTGGTCCGGTTCTCAATGGGAAGCTGCTCCAGACAGTCGAACTGCCGTCCGTTCATCCGGTCCCGTCCGAAAATGTCGATCATATGTCCCACGGATTCCTCCGAGTAAGAGGCTTCAAAGATCTCTCCCGTTGCCACCACCTCTGAATCCGTGTAGATCTGACCGCCTTCCCGGACCACTGCCACCATCACATGACTGCGGTAGATATTATTCACATAGCCCTCTGAATGTCCGTCGATGATCACCTTTTCGTAAAACATCACGTTGGTCAGTCCGCTGACCTCCAGGATGTATCCCTGTACGGAAGACACATATCCCACTTCCTGCATCTGATCGGGAGAAAATCCCATCTCTGTCTTTTTCTGAATCATTTCTTTTATATGCTGTTCCATAGTTCCTCCCTCTGCTCTACAGGCTGTAGTCCAGCACACCGGCGCCCATATGCAGCCGGATGCCTTCATGGATCTGCGGGTTATACTCTACCCGGAGTCCTTCTTCCTCCGGCCGGTTCCTGACGTCAGGATCCCCGCTCTCCACCCGGATCACCGGATCATGGAGCTTCATATACTGGCGCGCCGCATCCATCCGGTCAGAAAAGTCCGGATGCAGATCCAGCGGAGCCGCCTGCTCCAGCGCCGCCTGCTCTTCCTTCGTCAACATTCTCTCAAGAACGGTCTCCCGCTCCTCATCCTGCATCAGGAGCAGCCCGTACATGGTCTGAAAATCCAGTTTATCCATCACGTCCCTCAGACGCTCCCAGACCTGATCCGGCTGCGGCCGGCTGGCAAGCGCCTGCCGGATATAGTCGCTGTAGTCCAGTTTCATATGATCCCGGATATACCGGTAGGTCTCCAGCGATTCCTCGCTGCGGTACCTGGGATGGGAAAATCCGGGCACCTGGGAAAGACCGCGGGCGACGGACGCCGTCGTCTCCGCCTCCTGGGGCGCCGTTTCCTTTCTCTCCGTCTCCTGCAGCTCTTTTCTGGCTTCTGCCAGACGTTCCAGCATCCCTTCCACCTCTGTGCCCAGAGATTCCAGTTCTACCGTAAAATGCCGCTGCACCTGCCGGTTGGTGATCACTACGATCTGGCGGATGACAAACAGTAAGAACACGTTCAGCACAGCCATCACCAGCAGCACGGCCGCAAGAATCATCTGCATGGTCTTTCCTCCTTCCGACCTCTTCTTATCCCACTGTCAGGGGATTGTAGAACAAAAGCAGGAATACAAATGCGAACAGCAGCAGAAGCAGCACTGTCAGCACCACTGCCACCACCATGACGCCGGAGATGATATCGCTCTTGGTCTCCGGATTCCTTCCGATTGCCTCCACGGCACGGGATCCGAGAATCCCGAAGCCGATCCCTGTGCCTAAGAATGCCAGCCCCAGCATGGTGCCGATTGCCTGTATCGTTGCGGTCAGTATACTTTCCATGATTTACTCTCCTTTATATTTATGGGGTTTGCTGTGACTCATCCGGTTGGATGACCACTCCGCCATTCTCTCCTTCTCCCGGTTCCTGCCAGATACTCATGCCATAGTACGGGTTCCTTACCACCTGGGAGGACAATACCTGCCAGTTTCCGTCATAAAGACCTGCCACCAGCACTGCCACATAGTGCTTGCTCTCATCCACGGCACCCGCTTCTTCATTGATCAGCGCCGTCGTTCCCACCTGACAGGTGGTTCCGCTCTCGCTCTGCATGCCGCCGATGAATTCGCTCAGCGCCACACCCTCTGTGGTAATGCTGTTCAGGCGTCCGGATACGTCGCCCAGCTCAGATTCCTCCTGAGTGTAGACCAGCGCATATACATCCTCCGGCGTGTCAGCCACCGGATCGATCTTGATCTCCAGCGACAGGTTATACCAGGTAATCTCCTGGATCTTCATATAAGTATCCATGAAAGAGGTGGTAAAGGTGGTATAGTCCTTCTGGCTGAAATCTCCGTTCTCGTTGTAACAGCCCAGGATCACGGAATACTGCCGGTTGGGCTGCAGTCCCGTGAACAGCGCCGAATCATCCGACGGAGTGATGGACATCTTGGTCAGCGTCAGGCTGTCGTTCTCTGCCTCCTGCCGCACCGTCTCCGCGTCCGTCACCACCTTCCCGGATGCATCCGAAAAGGTCTCATACAGCCAGAGCTCTCCCACCGCATAATAGTTGAACGGGTCGTACATGGATACGTCCAGTGTCGCAGAGGTGGCTGTGGTTTTGGCACTTTCTATCTGGAAGGACGCCAGAGACTGCATCAGCTCTTCCGGCACACCTGCTCCGGCTCCGCCTGCTCCTCCGTTTCCACCGGATCCGCCGCTTCCTCCGCTTCCTCCGATGCCGCCGATACCTCCGGCTCCGCCAATGCCGCCGGTTCCTCCGGTTCCGCCCGTTCCTCCGGCTCCTCCGGTTCCGCCATCTCCGCCGCTTCCGCCTGCTCCCCCGGTTCCGCCGGCTCCTCCAGTTCCGCCATCTCCGCCGGTTCCGCCGTTGCCGCCGTTACCGCCGCGGATCACATAGCTGTAAGTCTCGCCGCCTTCAGAGATGAAATCCCTGGTACTGCCCAGCTCAATGCTGTTGTCTCCCATGCGGAGTACATCATCCTCCAGGGACCATACCATGCCGTCCGCATGGATCACTTCGTCATTCAAAAGACGGATACTCACCTCCCGGTTCAGCGCACGGGCATTGCCCGCGCTGTCTATAACCAGATACAGGTACCCGGTATCCGTGCTGAGGATGCCGCTCTCGGTGGTGATGCTCCTGCCCACCACCACATAGCGGTTGGTATCCAGCCGGTATACTGCCGTATCCGTCAGATCCTCCACCCGGCTGTGCTCCTCCAGCGTCACCACGCTTCCGTCCTCCTTGTAGCAGTACATGCCTCCGAAGAGATCCAGTCCGTCTCCGTTGGAGTCGCAGGATACCGTGGAAGTTCCCAGGTCCCATATCCCGGAGCCGGCATAGAGCGTATACGCGCTGCCGGTCCGGTTCTGCACTGCGCCTGCCGCCTCCAGCGTCACCGGAGTGTACACGTTGTCGTACACGGTCGCGCCTGCCGCCAGCTGCCAGAAGGCTCCGCGTGCGTTCATCACCATAACCATGCATGCCGCGATGCCGCCTGCCGTCATAAGGCAGCACACCGCGAACAGCACAATCCCGCGTTTTGCTTTCTTGTTCAGTTTCCGCATGCTGTATTCCTCCTATCAGTTCGCCACAAAGCCCTGAGAAGCCGTGTATGTTACCGTTCCGTCCGCATTGGAGAAGGTAAAGGACGCGCTGCAGTTTCCTTTGATCTTGCCTTTGTCCTCGCCAGGTATATTAAATTTGCAGATATTTCCCGTCCAGTTCGCTTTGCCTGTGACCGTAACCACTCCTCCGGTTCCCGGACAGGATACCGTCAGTGTTGCGTTTCCGGTCAGCTGGTCGATACCGCTTCCGGTCAGGACATTCAGCGTCAATTGTCCGCTGGCGGAAGCATAGGTGACCACCATATCCAGGAATCCAATACCACTTTTTTCCGGCATGGTCAGATAGCGGTCAAAGCCCGGGGTACTGGTGGTCAGACAGATATTTCCGTATGTATCCACTTCCCCGCCTTTGTGTGATTGTCCGCAGTCACAGGTACCTGTACTATGTGTGATTCCGTTGAGCGTTCCCCACACTTCATTGTAATAGGTCCTTTCATAGTTGGGGTTCACTTTCCACAGCAGAATGTGATCCGTATTTGTCTGAATCCGGGTATACTCTCTGCTTGAAGGATCTACCGACGCACCGCCGTCCAATGTAAACCGGTCTGTCACATCGTCCTTACTTCCGGTTTTATCCAGGATCTTCACATAGATCTGACCGCTGTACAGCTTCTGATCCGCTCCCCATACTGCCGTGTTGAAATCTCCATCGACCACGTGCATTTTGACGGTCATATCCAGTCCCTGATTCGTATTATTATCATAAGTAGCTCCCACGATCTGCGTGGGATTGCTGCCTGCCGGGATCGTGAAGCGGATCTGCATTTTTCCGCTGTCAAAGGCTTTGCCTGTAATCACCTGCTGATCCGCTGTGTTCAGATCCCATTTCTCCGTGCTTTCTTCAAACTTCTCTGAATCCATACTCAGAAGCACGCTGTCCGTGTAACAGATCCTTGCTTCCAGCGTATAGCTCTGCCCTGCGATCAGCCTACGCTGATCCAGCAGCTCCTTCACTCCGGTCAGGTTCAGCTTCTGGTTCCCTTCGGGCGGAGTATAGATCGTGTTCGGATCTCCCTCTTTCACATAGATCGTGATCTCCCTTTCCGCCTTTTCATCTCCGGTAACCGTATCATAGGTATGCACCGTTGCCGTCACCGGCGCATATCCGTTGGCAGCCATGACCTGCTGATGATCCAGTACAACCTTACCGTTCTGATCCAGCAGCCGGTATTCTATGTACTGGTCATAGATCGTTCTTTTATATGTTGTACCGCCGGACTGGTATTCCACCGTACGGGTTCCAAGTATCGTGCTGATGAATTTTTGATTCACGTCGTAAACCACCGATACGGTTTTGTTGGTATAGCTTGCTGCCGAGTAACTTGCCGACGGCACCGGGCTGCTGCTCTTGAACGCATTCCGGCTTCTGGTCATCAGCCGGAACCAGCAGTTGTAGCCAACCTGGCTGTAATAGCGGCTGGTTCCGGCTCCGGTCATGACGGTATTGTCTATCACATAGTGCTTCAGGTTATTAATCTCAGCTTCGTTCATATTTGTATAATCGATCTTAGCTCCGGTTCCTTCCCGACGCACCGGCAGTACATAGACTCGCAGGGAATAGTTTTTTGCACCATCCGTTGTTTTGTTTTTATCCGGATTCAGGTTACGGAAGATCCAGTTGAACGTATTTCCGGACTTCGTATCGCTCACGTCCACCGGCACCGCAGGCAGTCCTTTAAGAACCGTATGCCCCTTTCCGCCAAGAATCTCTGTATCTTCCCCTGCCGCTGCGCCGATCACGCCGGTGCCAAAATACTTCGGATCCGTCAGGAGCGTTCCGTGCGTATCTGTATCACTGTCCAGAAGGTAAAACTTTCCATCTTCGGAATAGCTTGCATCTTTGCTGTATGTAGTATCCTCTCTCAGCTCCAGAAACAGATAGGGATAAAATTCATATTCGTTGTCCTTATCATTTTCGTCCAGCTTCTTCAGGCTGGCTCCCGGCATGGTCAGAGAGATCCCCGCCGTATCCATGGAAGACGTCACCTTCAAACTATCCGAGAACTGTACGGTAGAGGGCGGCGTGGAGAAGGTAAACAATGTCCCGGCAGCATAGGTGTTATCGCCGATCACCATTTCCTGCTCATTCACCTGCAGATCTGAAGACAGGACTGATGCCTGCAGGGCTGCGTCCGTCATTCCCAGCGCGCCCAGTACCACCGGCACACTGAGCTCCCGGTCCGTCCATCCGCCCACTGCAGCATTGTAATAAGCCTGATCCTCCAGATATCCGCTTCCCGTCACCACCGCATTTCTGAGGAGGATACTGGACTCTGATGAAGGGGTCCGATTACTTATAATATTGTAAGGCTGCAGATACCATTTTCCGTCTTTAACACCAAATTCTTCCTTGTTTTCATCATTGTTATACTGCCATACAATGTTTCCGCCGGGCAGACTGGTGGTTCCTGACAGCTTCCATTTGTTTTCGCTATAGTAAGCGCCGGTAGTGCCTGTATACCAGGTTCCTGCTTTCTGCTGCCGGACCAGATAGGATTTCTTCTCTCCCGTCTGGACTGCATTCCAGATCCAGGAAACATCCTCCGTGCTTCCCGACTCAGCTAAGCCTCTTATATACAGGTCTTGTCTGCTTCCGTACAGTCCCGTATCATAGATCGCCTTTACCTGGACAGCCGCCGGACGATTGGCAGAATAGTTTCCCAGATCCGCAATATTAAACGAAGCCACAATATTGTTCTGACCATTCGGGTTATAGCTCAGCTTCTTCGTACCCTGTTCCCGCCAGTTGTCCTCTCCGTTTTCTCCCACATTCAGCCATGCAGTAACCTCCAGAGCTGCCACGCGATCCTCCAGACCATTGGTCGATGCCACATAGAACTGCAGATTACCGCCCACCAGCTGTGCCTCCAGCACCAGACCGTTGCTGCCTCCGTCCGTCTCCTGGTCCTTCAGTGTCTTACGCACCTTCTCGTACCGGGTTGTGGCGGCAGCCATATAGCGGAGACTGGACATGTCCTGCAGATCATAACCCGCCCCCTTCTGATATACATCCGTATCCGCAGCGGAGGAGTTGGTCACATAGGCGCTGTCGTTCAATACCCGTCCCAGATGAATGCTGTAGATCGTGGCGTCTCCGCTCCATTCCGCAGAGGGAGTCAGCGTAAAGGTTCCTCTCCAGGAAATGCCGTCCACAACTTTATCCGAGCTGTCTTTGATCACATGCGCTCCCCTTGCCGTGGACGATGTATATCCATAGATACCGCTGATATCAGACAGAGTCAGCTTTCCCAAATCATTTTTCGACATACGGATCTGCGCCGCCGCATAGCCCTTCAATGAAGACTCTGACAGAAGCGGATATTTTGCATAGGTGTATGTTGTCATGCCATCCTGTGTTGTTCCCAGGATATAGCCCTTGCTCCAGTCCGTGGCGTCGGCAGTTGTATTTACCAGTTCTTCATACAGCTCCTGCCAGAGCATCCGGTCTCCGGTAGTGGGTTCTCCGATCCCCAGTGCCTGATCCGGATCATATGCCGTAAAGGACCACACCTGTGTCCCGTCCAGATTCGTATGATCCAGGGACATCTGTACCTCCGGCGCCTGGCGGTCCATCTGCTGGGGCTTGCTCCGGATCATAGTCTTGTTGCTCTTGGCGTACAGGATGTCGTCATAGGGGAACTGGTACAGCGGATTGCCGTCCTCATCCTGCTCACAGGCATCCCACTCGGAGAAGCTGAACAGATACGTCTGTCCCCTTTTCAGGTTGTGGGTATAATATACATACCCGCCGGTGTCGGCATTTTTCTCTGCTTTATCGCCGTTCGTGGCATTCTCCGGGTTATCCACATAGATCACATCCAAAAACGGTGCTTCGATGGAGGTCCACTCCTTTTCATCAATCTCGATGGTCACAGCAGTCACTTTATCAACCCAGTATCCATCTGGATCATTCTCTGCCTGTGCCACTGCCGCCTGTGCGATATCCTGATAGGTATCCGTATCCTCACTATGGTCGCCGTTCTGCCTTTCTCCGTATTCCACCCAGTCATCATAGGTGAAGATATAATAGGTGATCGACGACATGGTGGAGGATCGGAAATCCGCCTGCAGCCGGTGTCCGCGCACCGTATCCGGATCCAGGGCCGGATCCTTCGTCAGTCCCAAATCGGTAACAGGAAGGTACGCACTGCCCACATCTCCCGTATTGCGGATCTCGTTCACATGCACTGCCTCATCCCGGTTGTCCCGGTAATCATAGTCATCCAGAGACGGCGTGTTGTCTCCTGCAATATCCATCACCAGTCCATTGCTCTTATGGGGAATATCATTGCAGTATCCTCCCACATTGCTGGCAGCCTCATCCGGGAAACCGTATGCCATCTGATAGGTATAGTCATAAGCGCCTGTTACTTCCACCTTCACATTCGTGTATGCCGACACATCTCCTGCCTCCGCAGTCCCCAAGGTACAGAGGTAAGTGCTGGATGAATTGGAAGCTGCCTTCAGGTATTCCACAGCCGGGTTCTCGTCCTCCTGACTCAGCCAGATATAAGGATCACTGATCTGGCTGGTGCCGGTGGCGATGAGCCCGCCTTTCTCGTACAGATCCACGTATTTTTCGATGCTGCTTCCGATGGGGTTTCCGGAATTATCCAGACCCGTTATGGTGATCTGTACGGCACGCAGAGACGTAAGCTCCAGCGGATAGCCGCTGTCTCCCCAGCTGTTCTTCAGGGAGATGCCTACTGCAAATTCCTTGTCGTAGGTGGCTGCATCTTCATCCGGATCATTGGGGTCAATCTTCTGACCGGTCAGGTTTACAACGGTGAAGTCCAGCTCCTTTGCCATCTGCGCCCCTTCGCCCTCCATGGAATATTTGGTATTTCCATAGGTCTGTGTCTTGGCAAGCGTATTGCCCACATATTTGTATGCGTTGCTGGCATCGCTGTATTTCACATAGGCATAGACGGAGAAGGTATATGCACTGTCCTCCTTCAGACCCCACAGGTCCACCGGGAGATAGAGCTTCTTATTATCAGCATCATAGGCTGCCCCTTTCAGCGTCGCTCCCTGATCCTCCTCCATATTCTTATCCGCTGCCGTCCAGCTGTCATAGGACATGGAATAAACATAATCTCCTCCGGAGCTTACGTCCACGCGGATGCTGGTCGTATTGCCGGTCTCTCCCAGATCCAGGGCAAAGCCTGCCTCGGAAATATCCAGAACCAGATTTCCGAACAGGTGGCTCGGTCCTACGGTACTGTATTTGTCATAACGGGAGCCATCCGTAACGGTACCTTCCACGAATGAGATCACTGCCTGACCAGTACCGGTCTGGAACGGGTTCTCGTTGCCATTGGTCACGATCAGCGAATAAGGTTTCTCGTTGTCATGGTAATTGATGGTACATTCCACATAGTACCAGCTGTTATAATTGATCACATCCTCGTCCACATACAGCTCCACCGGAGAGCTGGCTGCGGAGTAAAGCTGCTTTACCAGGACCTTCTCACCCGTGGCATCATCATAGGAATAGATCTTATAGTTATAATTCTGAATCGCCATATCCGGATCCTGAATATCATTCACTGAGATCAGGTAGCAGCCCCTGGTGGACTGATAGATCTGCAGACGTCCGTAGGTAGGCGTCTCCTTCAGAGTCCTGGCTTCCAGGATCTGATCCGACTTTTCCACCACGCCAGAAGCTACGCCATCCGGTGCTTTGGCATCTTCATCCGCCACTTCCCATCTGCCGTCGGTCACGTTGTATGCGCCGCTGCTGGTGAACAGCTCCACCGTAAATGGGATATTGGATCTAAGCCCTTCAAATACAGGGTTTCCCTCATCATCCTGCAGGGCGATCACCCGGCTGACCGAGCTGCCCAGGGCAAACGGATCGCTCCAGTGTCTGTACTGCTTCGCAGTTCCGTTTTCATCAGTATAAGCAAAAGTAACGCAGAGCATACCAGACTGGATCGCAGAGTAATCCTGCCTATCCAGATCTACCGTAATTGCACTCTCGGACACAGCGCCAAGCTTCATCTCTACGCCGTCTCCGGAGGTATAAAAGGTCCGGCTGGCAAATACTTTTTCGCCCTCCGTGCCGTTCTCGCCTACTTTATAATGAGAATAGATCTGAACCGTATACCGGGTATCTGCCTGCAGATTGCCCACATTTACATTGACTGTCTCCACAGAAGAGGACGCCGCCAGATCTGTCTCCCATGACTCCACCAGACTTCTTGCCACTTCCTGATTGGTATCCGACTCGATCACCTGCAGCCATGCCGTACCCGGCACCAGCGTATCCGCCTCCACTGCATAGAAGGAGATGTCCATCTGAGCGCAGTCATAGTTCAGGCTGCTGATCAGAACCTGTGCCAGTGCACTGTTCACATCCGTGGAGCCCGCCGCTCCGGGAGCTGCGCTGCCTCCGGTCGCACCTCCCTGACCTTTCTCACCATTCTCTCCGCTGCCGCCGGACACGCCGTCGGAACCTTCCTCGCCGGACGCACCGTCTTCTCCGTCAGAGCCTTCTTCTCCGGACTGACCCTCCTGTCCTTCCTGACCGGCTTCTCCCTCCTGGCCAGCTTCGCCTTCCTCGCCGTCCTGACCGTCTTCACCGTCCTGACCGTCGATTGCCTCAAACTCAAATTCAGGCGGACGCCAGTCCTGGGCAGAGGTGGACGCAATTGCCACACCGCCTCCGGTCATGAGATCTGCAAGGATACCGGACAGATTTGCCTGCACGGTCCCGCCTCCGCCGATGATATCTCCGGTCCCCAGGTCAATGACCACTCCATTGTCCATGGTGATGGAGGCACCTGCGGTCACCGACTGCCAGATCTGCTCCTCATTGCAGATCTGCACCACGCTGTCGTCTATGTATTCCACTTCCAGATACCCCGCCACTTCCTGGGTGCTTCCATTGGGAAGCGTCAGGATGAGGGAATCCGAGTAGACGAGGAATTTCATATCATCTATCATCCAGAGCAGATTGCCGAACTGCAGATCTGTCCCGTTGTTATCGATGGAATAGCCGTCCGTCTCTTTTGTAAGGACCATCTTCTCATCCACAAAATAGGAATTCACGACTCCGGATGCGATCTGCTCCATATCCACCAGAACACCTGTAGAAAATACACTTAGAGAGCCATCCTCATAATGGATAAAACTATTTTTATTTACAGACTTTTTCCCTCCCATGGTACTTGTAAACACCATGCGCTCGTTATAATTCCTGGAATGACTGGTTCCAGCCGAAAAATAATCACAGGAAACCACGCCCGTCTCCGCTTCTCCGCCCAGCACGTAGCCGTCAGCCGCAAACACTGACATACTTCGATTGTGCTGCCAGATGGTCATCCCGGTAAATACGCCTGTAAAGACCAGAATGACGGTCAGTACCATCAATAAACTTTTCTTCATGTCTCTGCTCCTTCTCGGTTTCTTCTTTTCGATTCTCTATGTTATACACCGGAATATAGATTCCGTGGTAAA